>NZ_CP049866.1:2915000-3215000 GCF_011300215.1 Nocardioides piscis | reverse complement strand
GGGGCGACGATGTCGAGGATCCGGCGGCCGAGGATCTTCAGCGCGACTGCGTCGTGGTCCTTGGCCGCGATCAGGAGGTGCTCGATCGCGCGGGCCTTCAGCACCGCCGGTGGCTCGGCGTTGGCGGGAAGGTCGGCGGGGTTGGTCGGGATCGAGTCGACCGCGGCCACGATCACGCCCGCCTGGTCGAGGTGGACCTCCCCGCCGGCGAGCGCAGCCTGCACCGGCGCATGCAACGAATCGGTGAGCCGGCGTGCGAGGCGGGTCAGGCGGTGCGCCTCAGGCCGGGTCAGCCGCGACCGGCGCGCCCACCACTGGGCGGTGTGCCTGGCACCGATTGCGTCACCGAGGCGACGGTGGTCGGCCTCACCCAGCGCCGCGGCCACCACCCCGCTCGCCCGGTCCACCAACGTCGTCGCGATGTCGACCAGTCGGACCACGTCCTCGTCCGACAGGCTCGTGGGCGAGACCGCCACCAACTCGTCCAGGGCGTGGGTGACGCGACTGATGGCCTCGGCCAGCACCGGCGACGGCGACGCCGGGACACCAGGCGCACGCCACTCAGCTGCCTCACTCACTGCCACCACCCCCGATCAACCCGCTGGGAACCAGACCACCGGACCAGGACGGAAGCGGTGGGTTCCCCGGGGCATTGTCGGGCGACGCCAGTGCGACACGCGTGACCGTCAAGGCGTCCGGGGCACATCCGGTTCTCTGCGTGTCTCCTAGCCCCTCTCCGGGACCGGGTGCCAACTACTGGCTTGATCGTACACATGTTCGAATAAGGCCGCAAGAGAAATATCGGCCTGTGCGCAACTGACGTCGCCTTTCTCCGCGCCTCTAGGCGCCAGCGACGAGCGGATCAACGACCGCTCCTAGGTTGAGACCGACAACGCCCCCCGACGCCAGCTGCCAGCCTCACTCCGCGAGCAGGCGCTCCAGCCTCGCGATGTTTTCCTCGCTCACGACTGCATCGATGAGGTAGGCGGCGGGTGCACAGGAAGCCGGCCGCGTTCCATGTCGTTGCGCAGGTCGACGACCGTCGTGAGCCCGGCTGCCCGCGCATCCGCCCAGCCACGTTCAGTCATCCACTCCCGAGCCGCGGACCGGAAGACGCGACAGCTCGCCGTGCGGCCGCCGGTGAGAAGTGGGAGCCCCCGAGGTCGGCGAGGTTGCGAGCACCGTCCCAGCTCAGCGTCATCCGGCGACCCTGACGAGCCGGCTCGCACTCACCACGTCAGGCGCTCGTGCAGGCCGAAGTCGTCGAGGACGGCATGGACGAGGTCGAGGAGCGCGGCGTCGCTGTTGTCCGCACCGGGTCGGAAGGCGACCGAGTTGACCGTCGCCCGCCCGCCCGACGTGGTCACCCCCAGGAAGCCCTGACCGCCCATCCTGGCCAGCTCCGCCGTCGGACGGCCCGGCTCGTTGAACTGGCAGTAGGCGTACTGGCAAGGAGCACCGTCGATCTGCATGACCCGGTCGGAGACCCGCCCGAGGTTGGAGCAGCCAACTGTCTGCACGTCGGCGCCGAGAGCAAACTTCTCCAGCCGCCGCAGCAGCCACACGGGCACGAGTGGGACGAGCGGCAGCGCCGCGAGCAAGGGGAGCGGGCTGTCGGCCTGTGCGGTCAGGACGGCCTTGAGGGCGGCTCGAGCTGGTCGCAGGTCGACCGGACCGACGTCCGGGTCGAGGTTGACCACGACGTATGACAATGCGTTGCCGCGCAGGTCGTCGTCGCCCTTGCGGATGCTGACCGGGACGGTGACGTTGACGCTCGCGTCCTGCTGCGTGCGCCCCAACCGCTGGCCCAGCCGAGCGGCCACGGCCGTGGCCAGCACGTTCGGAGTGCCGCCGAGGCGTTCGGCGCACGCGGCCCACGCGGTCTCAGGGACGAACGTGACCGCGCGTGCCGCACCATCGAGGCAAGGACTCGCAGTCGGCGGACGCTGAGGAGGCGTGTAGAGCCTCCCCTGAGGAGCCGGTGGTCGCGGGGCGACCGTCGACAGCCGACGTCCCGACCGAACTCTGCGCAGGGTCAGCACCACCGCCCGTACCTTCTCCGGAACCGAGGTGATCACCTCGAGCAGCTCTCCCCACCGGCTTCGCCGGACGGCTCCGCGACGGGGATAGACGCCCGGGTCGCGCTCTCCCAGCGCTTCCGCGAGCGCTGCCATCATCGCCCCGTTGTCGGTCACCGTGTGCGAGACCACCAGCGCGACCGCGCTCCCTCCGCAGTCGAGCGACAGCACGCCGAACCGCCAGGGCGGACCGACCTCCGGGTCGATCGGACGACGCGAGACCTCGAGCGACCACTGCTGGATCTGCGAGCGCGGCCGGGTCGACCGCTCCACCTCGATCCGAGCGTGCTCGTCGGGGCGGACCCAGCGATGCCGCCCACCCCAGGTCGGCGAGGGCTGGACCAGCCGCGCCAGGCGTCCGCGGTGCAACCGCTCGGACAACCGCTGCAGCGCCGCCACGTCAACCGGCCGGTCGTAGACCCAGGTGTAGTGCAGCACCGGGTGGTGGCCCATGGCTCGGAACGCTGTGTAGGAGGCGTGATCCATGTAGTCCAGTCGGGTGTCCACCGCCGAAGGTTAGTGTAACTCGCAGTTACACGACAGGGGCGAAGACCGCAGCTTCACCGAGCTCGGCCGTGGCTCCCCGGGACCCGTCGCCTGGTACTGCTGCCGCGTCGTGCGCACCCACGCGACTAGGCTGCGCCGGTGAGCGGCACGTTGGTAGCCAAGGACCTGGCTGGTGGCCATGGCCACCGCACCCTGTTCGAGTCCCTCGACCTGACGGTGGCCCCCGGGGACGTGGTCGGTGTCGTCGGCGCCAACGGCGCTGGCAAGTCCACCCTGCTGCGGCTGCTCGCCGGCCAGGACGCGCCGCTCGCCGGGACCGTCAGCACCGCGCCGGCCGATGCCTTCGTCGGCTGGCTGCCCCAGGAGCACGAGCGGGTGCCGGGGGAGACGCTGGGGGACTACCTCGCTCGCCGTACAGGCGCCGCGGACGCCACCGCCGCGATGGAGGCCGGAGCGAGCGCGCTCGAGGCGGACGCTCCCGGCGCCAGCGACGACTACGGCGTGGCGCTCGACCACTGGTTGGCGAGCGGTGCCCCGGACCTCGAGGACCGGGCGCCCGCCACGTTGGCCGAGCTCGGGCTGGACGTGGGCATGGAGGCCCTGATGACGTCGCTCTCGGGCGGTCAGGCCGCGCGGGCCGCGCTCGCCGCGTTGCTGCTCAGCCGCTTCGACGTCGTCCTGCTCGATGAGCCCACCAACGACCTCGACCTGCCCGGGCTCGAGCGGCTCGAGGCCTTCGTCCGCGGTCTGCGGGCCGGCGTCGTGCTGGTCTCGCACGACCGGGAGTTCTTGGCCCGATGCGTGACCCGCATCGTCGAGCTCGACCTGGCGCAGCAGCAGGTGAGCGTCTATGACGGCGGCTACGACGCCTTCCTCGAGGAGCGCGCGGTCGCCCGGCGCCACGCGCGGGAGGCGTATGACGAGTTCGCAGCCAAGAAGAGCGACCTGGAGGGACGGGCGCGCACCCAGCGTGAGTGGAGCTCGCAGGGGGTCCGCAACGCGATGAAGAAGGCGCCGGACAACGACAAGATCCGGCGCAAGGCCCAGGTCGAGTCGTCGGAGAAGCAGGCGCAGAAGGTGCGTCAGATGGAGTCGCGGATCGCCCGGCTGGACGAGGTCGAGGAGCCGCGAAAGGAATGGGTGCTGCAGTTCGACATCGCGGCCGCTCCGCGGTCGTCGAGCGTGGTGGCCACCCTGGACGAGGCCGTCGCGCGGCGGGGCGACTTCGTGCTCGGGCCTGTCTCGCTGCAGGTGAGCGCCGGCGATCGGATCGCGATCACCGGCCCCAACGGGGCGGGCAAGACGACGCTGCTCCAGCTCCTGCTCGGCCACGCCACGCCGGACGAGGGACGAGCGTCCCTGGGGGCCAGCGTCGCGATCGGTGAGATCGACCAGGCCCGGACCTCCTTGGCCGAGGAGCTGCCGCTCGGGGACGCGTTCGAGGCCGCCATACCGTCCATGACTGCGGCCGAGGTGCGCACGCTGCTGGCGAAGTTCGGGCTCAAGGCGGACCAGGTCACCAGCCTCGTCGGACGCCTCTCACCCGGCGAGCGCACCCGGGCGGCGATGGCGCTGCTCCAGGCTCGCGGGGTCAACCTGCTGGTCCTCGACGAACCCACCAACCACCTCGACCTGCCCGCGATCGAGCAGCTCGAGCAGGCGTTGGAGACCTATGACGGCACGTTGCTGCTCGTCTCCCACGACCGCCGGCTGCTGGCGAACGTCCGGCTCGACCAGCGGTGGGACGTCGCCGCAGGTCGGGTGACGGTGCGCTGAGGGCCGGGCGTCAGACCCGCGACAGCGTGTCGAGGTCGCGGATCGCCGTGCACGCACGGTCGACCATCGCGGCGAACATCCGCGGGCCCCGCTCGGTCTTCTCGCCGAACGCGCAGCCGAAGATCGCCACGAGCGGCCCCTGCACCATCGACAGGGCGTAGTCGTCCCAGCACTGCTCGGCGGAGTAGTCGGCGACCCCGCGCTCGACCAGGCCGCGGTGGTAGGCCGAGACGATGTCGCGTTCGTGGGTGCGACGGTCGTCGACGGCCAGACCGGTGCCGAGGAGATAGGCCAGGTCGCGGGTCGGGGGACCGAGTGAGAGCGTCTGCCAGTCGACGGCGTGCACGGTCGGGGCTGCGGGGTCGCCGGAGAAGAGCAGGTTGTCGAGCCGGTAGTCGCCGTGGACCGGGGCGAAGAGCTCCGAGCGGGCGAACGACCAGGCCTCGATAACCTCGCCGCAGGCCAGGATGGTCTCGCGCGTCTCGGCGCCGACGAGGTCGCCCACGACGCTGAAGAAGAGCTCCGCGGTCGAGGGATACATGTCGCGGAGCAGGTCGACGTCCTGGCCGTCGGCGCGGCGCAGGCTCGGCACCTCGAGGGTGGGATCGCACCACCGCGGGGCGTGCAGCCCGACGAGGTTGAGCGCCGCGGAGCGTGCCTGGGCGGGGGTGCAACCCTCGACCTGGTCACCCTGGGCAGCGCCGGCGACGTCCTCGAGGGCGAGGAGGTAGCTGCCCTCGTCGTCGGGCCAGGTGGACGCGACGAGCGTGGGGGTGCGCACGTCCACGGTGGGCGCGAGGTCGCGATAGAACCCGACCTCGCTGCGATAGATCCCGGCGACCATGGCGCGTGCGGCGGGGTCGGCGGCCGGCAGCTTGACCACCATCCGTGCTGGTGGGGGCGCCGCGACGTCGTCTGCGTAGGAGACCTGCAAGCGGTAGCAGGAGCCCATCTGGCCGGTGCCGATGCGCTGGGCGTCGACGTCGACGACCTCCGCGTCGAACAGGAGGCCGAGGCTGGCGGGGGTGAGGAGCTCGGGCAGGGGCTCGGGGAGGGGCTCGGTCATGCTCCGGTCCTCCCGGGGTTGGTGGGCAGGTCTCGCACCCGCCCCGGCGGGCGTACGCCTGCGTAGTGCTCCAGCACCGGCGCCAGCTCCGCGGGCGTGGCGCCGTGCATGATCACCGAGTCGACGCCCAGCGCGAACTGGTCGGCCACGGCGCCGGCGCAGTCGGCGGCCGACCCCGACGCGGACGCGGCCAGCCACTCGGCCGGCAGGACCTCGTCGCGCAGGTGGAGCAGCTGCTCGGTCGTCCCGATGGCGTCGAAGGCACCGGGGTAGCCCTGCACGAGCGGGTCGTCGCGGAAGCGTTGCAGATCAGCCTCGTCCCACCCGTTGGCGCTGAGCAGCACGTCGCCATACCCCTGGAGATAGGTGGCGAGGCGCCCGACGAGCTTGCGCAGGCGCTGCTCGGTGGGCAGGTCGTCGGTGACGGTGGCGAGGACCGACCAGATGCGCACGGCCGCGGGGTCGCGACCGGCCTCCTCGGCGGCGCGTCGGATGCGGCGTACGGCGCCGGCAGTCGCCTCGTCGGAGAAGAACGTGTGGAGGACGACCCCGTCTGCCACGCGTCCGGCGAGCTCCTGGGTCTTCGGCCCGATCGCCATCATCAGGACCGGGATGTCCTCGTCGAAGGAGGAGTCGAGGTTGAGGTAGGGGAACTTCCCGGCCGGCCCGTCGTGGCCGGCGACGGCTTCGCCGTGCCACAGGCTGCGCAGGATCGCGATCGTGTCGGTGAGCTGGGCGCCGGTCACGTGCGGCAGGCCCATCAGGTCCCACAGCAGGTCGAAGCCGCGGCCCAGACCCAGGGCATAGCGGCCGCCCGACAGGCGGTGCATCGTGACCGCCATCGTGGCGGTGACCGAGGGGTGGCGGGTGTGCGGGTTGGTGGCGGCGGTGCCGATGCCGAGGGCGCTGGTGCTGGCGGCCACCGCACCGGCGAGCACGCCGGCGTCCTTGGTGTTGAAGCGCTCGGAGAGGAACATCGCGCCCAGCCCGAGCTCCTCGGCCCGGCGCGCCTGGCTGACGACGTCGGCCGGGCTGTTGCTGTGGCCGGCCAACCCGTAGCAGCCGAGCTCGGGGAACGTCACCGGCGCATCAGGCCCTTGGCCACGTGGGTGACCTGAACCTCGTTGGAGCCGGCATAGATCATCAGCACCTTCGCGTCCCGGGCGAGCTGCTCGACGCCGTACTCGGCCATGTAGCCGTTGCCGCCGAAGAGCTGCACCGCCTCCATCGCCACGTCACAGGCAGCGCGCGAGGAATAGAGCTTCATCGCGGACGCCTCGGCCATGTCCATGACCACGCCACGGCGGCGCAGGTCGAGGCCCTTGAGCACGAGGTTCTCCACGTTGACCCGGGCGATCTCCATCTCGGCCAGCTTGAGCTGGATCAGCTGCAGGTCGCTGATCGGCTTGCCCCACAGCTCGCGGGTCCTCGCATAGTCGATCGAGAGCCGCAGGCACTCCTCGATGATGCCGAGCGCGAAGGTCGCGATGCCAAACCGCTCGGCGACGAAGCTGGCGCGTGCCGACGCGCGTCCGTCACCGGACCCGGCCGTGCCGTTGCCGGCCAGCAGCCGGTCGCGGCCGACGCGCACGTCGTCGAAGAACAGCTCGCCGGTGGGGGAGCTGTGCTGGCCCATCTTGCGCAACGGCTTGCCCTGGGTCAGGCCCTCCATGCCGGAGTCGAGCACGAACATCAGCACCGGCGCCTTCCGGCGGTCCTCGCCCGAGCCCTGCGAGGGATCGTCGAGCTTGGCGTAGACGACGATCGTGTCGGCGTAGGGACCGTTGGTGATGAAGGTCTTCTGCCCGCTCAGCAGCCAGCCCTGCGGATCCTCCGGGTCGGGACGCGCGGTGGTGCGCATCCCGCCGAAGGCGTCGGAGCCGGCGTCGGGCTCGGTGATCGCCCAGGCGCCGATCTTGTCGAGCGTGAGGAGGTCGCGGACCCAGCGCTTGCGCTGCTCGATGGTGCCGAGCGCGTTGATCGTCCCGGTGGTGAGGCCGGTCGAGACGCCCAGGGCGGTCGGGATGCCCGCCGCGACCTTGACCAGCTCGATGTTGGCCAGCGTGAGCATCGCCGGGTCCAGCTGCTCGGGCTCGACACCCTCGAAGGTCTTGCCCTGGGCCTCGGCCTCCGCCCTGGCGATGTCGTGGTCGAACTGCTCGGCGGCAGCCTGGCCCAGGCCGAAGGTGGCGTAGTACTTGCGCATGATGTCGTAGGGCGGCAGGTCGCCGTGCTCCAGCTCGTCACGCAGCGGCCGGATCTCCTTGTCGACGAACGCGCGGACTGCGTCGCGGACTGCCAGGTCGTCCTCGCTCCAGGCGAAGCTCATCAGATGCGCTCGATGATCGTGCCGGACGCCTGGGCGCCGCCGGCACACATCGAGACCAGCGCAGTGCTGGCGTCACGTCGCTCGAGCTCGTGCAGGGCAGTGGTCAGGAGACGGGTGCCGGTGGAGCCGACGGGGTGGCCCAGCGCGATCGCACCGCCGTTGACGTTGATCTTGTCCTCGGGCACAGCGTGCACCTTGGCCCACGACATCACCACCCCGGCGAAGGCCTCGTTGACCTCGCAGATGTCGATGTCGGCGATGCTCATGCCGGCGTCCTCGAGGACCCGCTCGGTCGCCTGCACCGGGCCGTCGAGGTGGTAGTAGGGGTCGGAGCCGACCAGGCAGGACGTGACGATCCGGGCCCGCGGCCGCAGCCCGAGGGAGGCAGCCAGGTCGGAGTCCATGAGCAGCAGCGCCGAGGAGCCGTCAGAGATCTGGGAGGAGGTGCCGGCGGTGTGGGTGCCGCCCTCGAGCACCGGCTTGAGGGCAGCGAGGGCCTCGAGGCTGGTGTCGCGCACACCCTGGTCGGTGTCGACGCTGCGGGTCTCGTCGGTGGGCTTGCCCTCGTCGTCGAGGACGGGCGCGGTGAGGGCGAAGACCTCGCGCTTGAAGCGGCCCTCGTCGAGAGCCACCCGGGCCTTCTGCTGTGACCAGAGGCCGAACGCGTCGACGTCGGAGCGCGAGAAGCCGCGGTCCCGCACGATCCGGTCGGCTCCCTCGAACTGGTTGGGCAGGTCGATGTCCCACGACGGCGGACGCGGGTCGCCACTGCCCGGGGGCACGTTGGCGCCGAGGCCGACCCGCGACATCGACTCGACGCCGCAGGCGATCCCGGCCTTGATGGCGCCGCCGGCGATCATCGCGTTGATCAGGTGGGTGGCCTGCTGGGCGCTGGAGCACTGGGCGTCGATGACGGTCGACGCCACGTCGTTGGGCAGCCCGGCGTGCATCCACGCACGACGGACCATGTTGTTGGACTGTTCGCCGGCCTGGGTGACGCAGCCACCGATGACCTGGCCGATCAGCTCGGGGTCCACCCCGGCGCGGTGGACGACCTCGGTCATGGAGGCGCCGAGGAGGTCGGCGGGGTGGAGGCCGGCGAGCCAGCCCCTTCGCTTGCCCAGCGGCGTACGGACGGCTTCGACGATCACAGGGGTGCCCATGGTGCAAAACTAGAACACGTTCTCGGACGCCGACAAGTGGCGGCCGGTCAGCGGGACCCGAATCGGCGGACGCCTGTGGCCAAACAGTGCCGAGGGTGGGTAACCTCGGTCACTAGAACGTGTTCTAGACGAAGCATTCGTACGAGAGGGACTCTCCGTGACCGCACAGCCCGACAGCCTCGACCTGCCCGTCGGCTTCGACCCGACCGAACCGGATGTCAACCTTGCCGCCATACCGCACGAGGAGCTCGGCGTCCTGCGCCGCGCTGCTCCCGTGCACTGGGTCGAGCAGACAGCCGAGGCCTCCGCCGGTTTCGTCGCCGAAGGCGCCAAGGGCTACTGGGCGATCACCAGGCACGCCGACATCGCGGCGATCTCCAAGGACTCCAAGCACTTCTCCACCAGCGTCAACGGCGCGATCATCCGCTTCGCTCCCGACATGACCCGCGACCAGGTCGAGATGCAGAGCGTCATGATGATCAACCAGGACGACCCTGGACACGGCAACCTGCGCCGGATCATCAGCCGCGGCTTCACCCCCCGCGCGATCGGCGGGCTCCGCGACGCGCTGGCCGCTGCCGCCGTCCGGATCGCCGAGGACGCCCGCGAGAAGGGCACCGGCTGCTTCGTCGAGGACGTCGCCTCCGAGCTGCCGCTGCAGGCGATCGCCGACCTGCTCGGCGTGCCGCAGGAGGACCGCCGCAAGCTCTTCCACTGGTCCAACCAGATGCTGTCCTACGACGACCCGGAGATCGAGGGCGACCCCGAGGCCGCGTCGGTCGAGATCCTCAACTACTTCATGCCGATCGCCGAGGAGCGCAAGGCCAACCCCCAGGACGACATCGTCAGCAAGCTGGTCACCGTCGGCGAGGACGGCGAGGGCCTGACCTCCGACGAGTTCGGCTTCTTCGTGATCCTGCTGACGGTCGCCGGCAACGAGACCAGCCGCAACTCCATCACCCACGGCATGAAGGCGTTCTTCGACCACCCCGACCAGTGGGAGCTCTACAAGAAGGAGCGCCCAGCCACGGCCGTCGACGAGATCATCCGGTGGGCCACGCCGGTGTCGGTCTTCCAGCGCACCGCGCTGGCTGACGTGATGGTCGGCGACGTCGAGGTCAAGAAGGACCAGCGAGTCGGCATCTTCTACGCCTCGGGCAACTTCGACGACGAGGTCTTCGAGGACCCGTTCACCTTCGACATCATGCGCGACCCCAACCCCCACCTCGCCTTCGGCGGTCACGGGGCGCACTACTGCATCGGCGCCAACCTGGCCCGGCTGACCGTCGGGCTGATGTTCGAGGCGATCGCCGACACCATCCCCGACATCAGTCTCGTCGAGGACCCGCGCCGGCTGCGCCACTCCTGGATCAACGGGATCAAGGAGATGCAGGTCAAGTACGCCTGACCCACCCTGACCCACGGGTCGTACGTTCAACGGCGAGGTCCCCGCTCAGGCGGGGACCTCGCCGTTTCCGTGCAGGTCGCGACGGCCACCAACCGACGGAGTCCCCGCTCAGGCGGGCTTGTCGGCCCCGACGACCCACATCGCGAAGAACTGCGAGCCGCCGCCATACGCGTGGCCCAGGGCCTTGCGGGCGCCGTCGACCTGGTGCTCCCCGGCAGCACCCCGCACCTGGAGCGCAGCCTCGGCGAAGCGGAGCATCCCGGAGGCGCCGATCGGGTTGGAGGAGAGCACGCCGCCGGAGCAGTTGACCGGGATCTTGCCGTCCATGGCGGTCGCGCCCGACTCGGTGAGCTGCCAGCCGGCGCCTTCCTCGGCGAAGCCGAGCGACTCCAGCCACATCGGCTCGAACCAGGAGAACGGCACATAGATCTCGGCGGCGTCGATCTCCTCGATCGGGTTGGTGATCCCCGCCTGCTTCCACAGCGCCGCCGCGGCATCGCGCGAGGCCTGCGGGTTGACCTGGTCGCGCTCGGCCGCGGTCGTCGCCTCCGAACGCATCACCGTGCCGTGGATCCAGGCCGGGTTGGGGGAGGATGCAGCGACGTCCTCGCTGACGATCACCAGGGCGCAGGCGCCGTCGCTCGACGGACACGTCTCGTCATAGCGGATCGGGTCCCAGAGCATCTGCGAGGCGAGCACCGACTCGACGGTGGTGTCGGGGTTGCGCAGGTGGGCGTAGGGGTTGCGCAGCGCGTTGTTGCGGTCCTTGGCCGCGACGATCGCGCCGATGTGGGTCGGGGCTCCCGAGCGCCGGATGTAGGAGCGCACGTGGGGCGCGAAGTAGCCGCCGGCCCCGGCGTGCACCGGCATGCTGAACGGGACCGGCACCGACAGCGCCCACATCGCGTTGGACTCCGACTGCTTCTCGTAGGCGATGGTCAGGACCCGCTCGTGCACGCCTGCCTGGACCAGCGAGGCAGCCACGATCGCGGTCGAGCCGCCAACCGAACCGGCGGTGTGCACGCGCAGCAGGGGCTTGCCGGCAGCGCCCAGCGACTCCGCCAGGAAGAGCTCGGGCATCATCACGCCCTCGAAGAGGTCGGGCGCCTTGCCGACCACGATCGCGTCGATGTCATCGAGGGTCAGCTGCGCGTCCTCGAGCGCCCGGTCGATCGCCTCGCGGCACAGCCCGGCCATCGACACGTCCTCGCGCTTGGCTCGGTGGTGGGTCTGGCCCACCCCGACCACGGCCGCCGGCTGCTTGCCCATCAGGCCACCTTCCCGAACGCGTCGGCGTCGAGGACGCACAGCAGGTTCTGCTGCAGGGCGGGCCCGCTGGTGGCGTGCCCGAGGGCCTTGTCGACCTCGCCGCTCCAGATCCGGGTCGCAGCCTCGCCGATCCGGATGCCGCCGGCGGAGAACATCGGGTTGCCGGCGAGCGCACCACCGGAGGGATTCACGCGTACGTCGCCGCCCAGCCCCAGCTCCCGGCGCAGGACGAGCTCCTGGTGGCTGAAGGGTGCGTGGAGCTCGGCGACCTCGACGCCGGTCAGGTCGACCCCGGCTGCGGCCCGGGCGGCGCTGGCGGAGCGGGTGAGGTCGCGCGTGCCCATGCTCATCGGGTCGATGAAGTGGCTCAGTCCACTGATCCAGGCGGGGCGGTCGCGGACGCCACGTGCGCGGTCGCCGGCGGCCAGCACGATCGCGGCGGCGCCGTCGGTGACCGGCGCGCAGTCGTGCTTGCGCAGCGGATCGGCATACATCGGCTTGGCCAGCAGCGCCTCGACGCTCGACCCGCCGCTGCGGACGGCGTGGTCGTTGCCCTCCGCGTCGGTCAGCGAGCGCTGCACGACCTGGGCCATCGCGGCCTCGTCCCAGAGGCCGGCGTCGATCCCGGCGCGCGCCTGGAGGCCCGCGAGCGACACGGTGTCGGGCCACAGCGGCGTCATCGTGTAGGGCTCGAGCTGCATCGACAGGGTCCGTCGCAGGGTCCCGGCCGAGCTCTTGCCGAAGGCATAGACCAGCGCGGTGTCGACCTCCCCGGTCTGGATCTTGAGCCACGCCTCGTACATCGCCCAGGCCAGGTCCATCTCGACGTGTGACTCGTTGACCGGCGGGATCACGCCGATCGCGTCGACCGCCTGGACGAACGAGAACGACCGCCCGGCGAGGTAGTCGCTCGAGCCCGAGCACCAGAACCCCACGTCACGCCGGGTCCAGCCGGTCTGGGCGTAGCACTCCTCGAAGAGCGGGACGAGGAGCTCGACGCACGTCGGCGACCCGTCGAACTCCAGCATCTGCCTCTGCGCGAAGCCGACAACGGCAACATCTCTCATCGACTCTCTCCTTCAGAGGTGCTGCTTGTAGGTGTCGTAGTCGGCGTCCGGCTCGCCGGTGGGCGCGAAGTGGCTGATGTTCTCGATCGTCGTGCCCCACTCCTCGCGCGGACGCCACACCGCCTTGACCCGCATGCCCATGTGGACGTCCTCGGCGGGGCAGTCGAGGATCAGGTGCAGGAACGCGATGTCGGCGCCGTCGAGCAGGACATAGGCCGAGACGTATGGCGGCGTGATCCGCTGCCCCAGGAACGGCACGTTGACGACGCAGAACGTCGTCACCGTGCCCGACTCCGAGAGCTCGACCTCGTCGGTGGTCGGGGTGCCGTCGGTCGGGCAGGCGCTGCGCGGGGGGACGTAGACCTTGTGGCAGGTGGGACACCGCTGCCCCAGGATCCGTCCCTGCTCGAGCCCGCGATAGAACGCGGTCTCCTCGGGGCTGGCGGCATAGACGTAGTCGAGGGAGACGGGCGTGACGATGCCCGTGACCGGCTCGGCGGTTGGGGAAGTCGCCCCGGCGGTTGAGGAAGGCGCCCTGGCGCCTGTCACGAAACCCCGGGCCTCAGGCTCGAAGCACCCGATGTCGGTGATCGCCCCCACCCGCTCACCAGCCCACCGGACCCGGACCCGCATCCCGGTCGACACCTCGTCGGGCGAGCCGACGTCGAGCGCGTGCAGGAAGGATGCGTCCGCACCGTCGAGGGTGACGAGCACGAACGCGAACGGGCGATCGAGCGGCTGGCCGGCGACGGGCTCCGGCACCCACGTCCACGACGTCACGACACCGGTGTCGGCGACCTCGACGAAGTCGGTGATCGCCTGATGGGTCTCCGGGTCGAACTCCGGCGGCGGGACGACGACCCGGCCACTCGCCGTACGACCGCCGACGACCACGCCGTCGCGGAGGCCGGTGAAGAAGCGGCCGAGGACCGGCCCGGTCGACCTGGTGTAGTCGAAGGCGACGGTGACCGGCGCCGAAAGGGTGCGCGACATGCCCGGAAGTGAAACACGTTCTAGTAATGCGGACAAGGCTCTGGGACAGTGTCGATCATGAAACTGGGGCTGCAGCTGGGCTATTGGGGCGCACAGCCGCCCACCGGAGTGGCGGAGCTGGTCGCGGCCGCGGAGGAGTCGGGGTTCGACGCGATCTTCACCGCGGAGGCCTGGGGCTCGGACGCGTTCACGCCGCTCGCGTGGTGGGGTCGCGAGACCTCACGCGTGCGGCTCGGGACCTCGATCGTGCAGCTCTCCGGGCGGAGCCCGACATCGATCGCCATGCACGCGCTGACCCTCGACCACCTCAGTGGGGGACGGGTCGTCCTGGGCATGGGGGTGAGCGGTCCCCAGGTCGTCGAGGGGTGGTACGGCGCCCCGTTCGCCAAGCCCCTGGCCCGCACCCGGGAGGTCGTCGACATCATCCGCCAGGTGCTCCGCCGCGAGGCCCCGGTGACCAACGACGGGCCGCACCACCCGCTGCCCTACACCGGCGAGGGCGCCACCGGGCTCGGCAAGCCGCTGAAGCCGATCGTCCACCCGTTGCGTCCCGACATCCCGATCTGGCTCGGCGCCGAGGGGCCCAAGAACGTCGCCCAGACCGCCGAGATCGCCGACGGCTGGATCCCGATCTTCTACACGCCTGGCTCCGCCGCGATGTATCAACCGTGGCTCGACGAGGGCTTCGCCCGACCGGGAGCGCGCCGGACGCGGGCGGACTTCGAGATCGCCGCCACCTGCCACCTCCAGGTGACCGCCTCCGAGACCGAGCGGCAGGCCGTGACCCAGCAGCTGAAGTCGACGATCGCGCTCTACATGGGCGGCATGGGTGCCAAGGACGCCAACTTCCACAAGCAGGTCTTCGAACGGATGGGCCACCGGGAGCTCTCCGACGAGGTCCAGCGGCTCTATCTGGCAGGGGAGAAGGACAAGGCGGCGACGCTCGTCCCCGACGACCTGGTCCACGACATGCACATCGTCGGCGACGCGGGCTATGTCAGGGAGCGGGTGGCTGAGTGGGAGGCGACCGGCGTGACGACGCTGCTGCTCTCCTGTCGCAGTGCGGACGAGATCAGGAGGGTCGCGGACCTGCTCGCCCGGCCCTAACGTGTCCTCCATGACCTACGCCCTCGCGTCCTTCGCCTCACCGGTCGACCAGACCCGCCTCACGACCTACACCTGGGACGCGGCCGACGAGCCCAGGGGCGTCGTCCAGGTTGCCCACGGTCTCGCCGAGCACAGCGGCCGCTACGACCGGTTGGCGCGAGCGCTCAACGACGCGGGATATCGCGTCCACGCGGCCGACCACCGTGGGCACGGGCAATCGCTCGCCGACGTCCCCGGCGACTTCGGTGACGCAGGTTTCGAGGGCCTGATCGCCGACCTCGCGGCCTACAGCCAGAGCCTGACGGGAGACCTTCCGCTGTTCCTGGTCGCCCACTCGATGGGCTCGTTCGCCGCGCAGTCGGTGCTCCTCGACCACAGTGACCTCTATGCGGGCGTGGTGCTCTCGGGCTCGACGGCGCTCGACGTCCTGGCGGCGGGGCTCGCCCAGGCAGAGGGGCCGGTGGGGCTGGAGGCTTTCAACGCCGGGTTCGAGCACCGCACCGGCTATGAGTGGCTCTCGCGCGACGAGGCCGAGGTGGACCTCTACGTCGCCGACCCGATGTGTGGCTTCCCGCTTCCGGACTCGACCGTGCCTGCGCTGTTCGCTGCTGCAGGCACCCTGGCGGACCCACAGGCACTCGCCGGCATCCGCAAGGACCTGCCGATCCTGATCGCGTCGGGCAGCGACGACCCGCTCGCGGGCGGGGGCGAGCTGGTCCAGCTGCTCGGCCAGCGCTATCGAGATGCCGGGGTCGAGGACGTCACCGTCACCGTCTATGACGGAGCTCGCCACGAGATCTTCAACGAGACCAACCGCGACGAGATCTCGGCCGACGTCGTCGCCTGGCTCGACGCGCACGCCTGAGGATCTTCGGCACACCCGCTGGCGCTGGACCTAGAACACGTTCTAGTGTGCCCGGATGACCGACACCCTGCGCAACCCGGTCCACAACGGCCACCTGCTGGCGACGGCCCTGCGCCGGCACCGCGACCGGCCGGTGATGCACCTCGGCGACACGACCCTCACCGGTGGCGAGACGGCCGCCGAGATCAGCCGCTACGTGCAGGTCTTCGAGACGCTCGGCGCCCGTGACGAGGGCGCGGCCCTGCTCGCGCCCAACCGGCCAGAGGTGCTGTTCATCCTCGGCGCCGGCCAGACCCAGGGCTACCGCCGCACGAGCCTGCACCCGCTCGGCAGCCTCGACGACCACGCCTACGTCATCGACGACGCAGAGATCACCACGCTGATCGTCGACCCGGTGTTCACCGAGCGGGCGGTCGGCCTGCTCGAGCGCTGTCCGGGCCTGCGGCGGGTGCTGACGATCGGGCCGGTGCCGGACGCGCTGGCGGGCGTGGCCGCCGAGGTCGTCGACCTGGTGGCGAGCGCATCAGCATACGACGCGAAGCCGCTCGTGGCGCGCGACCTCGCGCCCGACCACGTCATCTCCATCGCCTACACCGGCGGCACGACCGGCCGGCCCAAGGGCGTGATCGGCACCGCTCAGGCGATGAACACGATGGCCCAGGTCCAGCTCGCCGAGTGGGAGTGGCCCGACAACCCGCGCTTCTTGATGTGCACCCCGTTGAGCCATGCCGGGGCGGCGTTCTTCGTGCCGGTGGTGATCAAGGGCGGGCTGCTCGTCGTGCTGCCGAGGTTCGACCCGGCCCTGGTGCTGGAGACCATCGAGCGCGAGCGCATCACCGCGACCATGCTGGTCCCGACGATGCTCTATGCGCTGCTCGACCACCCCGACAGCCACACGCGCGACCTGTCCAGCCTCGAGACGGTCTACTACGGCGCCTCGGCGATCAACCCGACCCGGCTGCAGGAGGCGATCGAGCGCTTCGGCCCGATCTTCGCGCAGTACTACGGCCAGTCGGAGGCCCCGATGGCGATCAGCTATCTCGCCAAGGTCGACCACGACCTCGCCCACCCCGAGCGCCTGTCCAGCTGCGGTCGCCCCAGTGCCTTCGTGCGTACGGCGCTGCTCACCGACGACGGCACGCCGGCCGCTCCCGGCGAGCCCGGCGAGATCTGCGTCGCCGGCCCGCTGCTGGCGGGCGGCTACTGGAAGCTGCCCGACGAGACCGCCAGCACGTTCCGCGACGGCTGGCTGCACACCGGCGACGTGGCTCGCGAGGACGAGGACGGCTTCTGGTTCATCGTCGACCGCACCAAGGACATGATCGTCACGGGCGGTTTCAACGTCTTCCCGCGCGAGGTGGAGGACGTCGTCGCGACCCATCCCGCGGTCGCACAGGTGGCGGTGATCGGCACCCCGGACGAGAAGTTCGGCGAGGCTGTCACCGCGCTCGTCGTGCCGCGCGACGGGACGCTCACCGACGAGGCGATCGAGGAGATCAAGGCGCTCGTCAAGGAGCGCAAGGGCTCCGTCCAGGCGCCCAAGCACGTCCTGGCCATCGACTCCATCCCGCTGACCGGGCTGGGCAAGCCGGACAAGAAGGCGCTGCGCGCGACCTTCTCCTAGCGCACCCGCAGCCACAGACCAGGCGACCCGCATTTCCACGCACCTGCGCGGAAAATCCGGTCGGTGAGTCGAAACGAGCCTGCACTTCCACGCACCCGCGCGGAAGTTCATCGCGGCCGATCTCGAGGGATCCTTCCTCCGCGGCTCACGCCTGGCCGAGCGACGCCAGGCGCGTGGTGACGCTGGACATGCCGACCTGCCGGGCCGCATGCGCTGGTGTCAGCCGGTCCGCCAACGACTCCAGGCCCGGGTCCGCGCCACGGTCGAGCAGCAGGTGAGCCACCTCCTCCTGACCGGCCAGGATCGTCGCGACCAGCGTCGTCTCCTGGAACTCGGGGTGGCTGTAGTCCACGTCCACCCCCTGGTCGAGATAGAAGCGGACCAGCTCGGCGTCACCCTTGACGGCGGCTCCGAACATGGCTTTCCAGTCTCCACCGGACACGTGCGACTCCTCAGCGCTCGAGCGGCCAGCCGCGGTCGGCCCAGCCCTGGGTGCCGTCGCTGACGTTGAGGGCAGTCACGCCCTGCTGGGTGAGGAAGTCGACCACTTGGCGGCTGCGACCACCCACGGCGCAGATCACGAACACGGGCTGGTCGGTCGGCAGCTCGCCGACGCGGGCCGGGAGGTCGTTCATGGCCACGTGGACCGCTCCGGGGACGTGTCCTGCCGTGAACTCGTGCTCCTCGCGGACGTCGAGCACGAACGCCCCGCCCGCGTGGGCGGCCGCGAAGTCGTCCAGGGCGACCTCGCCGGCGGCTGCGGACTCCTGGGCGGCGGTCGCCTGTCGGCGTACTTCGTCCATGTCGAGCTCGCGCGCCTGCCGGATGATGTCGTCGAGAGCCTTCGGGGGCAGCGCGCCGGCCTGGTTGAACAGCAGGATGCCGTCGCGGAAGAGCATCAGCGTGGGAATGGACGAGATGCCCGCCTGCCCCGCGAGCTCCTGCTCGGCCTCGGTGTCGACCTTGCCGAAGGTGATGTCGGGGTTGGCCGCCGCAGCGGCCTCGAAGACCGGCGCGAACTGCCGGCACGGACCGCACCACGCGGCCCAGAAGTCGACGAGGGTGATGCCCTCGGCGGTGACGGTCTCCTCGAAGGACTGGGCAGTCAGCTCGACGGTGCTCATGCTTCCACCCTACGGGTGCCGGCTCAGCGGCCGGTGAAGGAAGGCGCCCGCCTCTCCATGAAGGCGCGCGGACCCTCCTTGGCGTCGTCGGAGGCGAAGACCGCCGCACCGACCCGGGCGTCGTCGGCCCAGCACTCGTCCTCGTGCTTGCCCTCGGAGTCGCGGATCGTGCGCAGGACGGCCTGGACGGCGAGCGGTCCGTTGGCGCAGATCAGGTCGGCCAGCTCACGCGCCTTCGTCAGCGCCTGGCCGTCGGGCACGACCTGCCCGATCAGGCCGTAGGACAGTGCCTCGGCGGCGTTGATGTGTCGTCCGGTCAGCAGCAGGTCGGCGGCAATCGTGTAGTGGAGCTGGCGGGGCAGTCGTACGGCGGAGCCACCGAGCGGATAGAGGCCCCACTTGACCTCGGCGACCCCGAAGCGCGCCGACTCGCCCGCGACCCGGATGTCCGTGGCCTGGAGCACTTCGGTGCCACCGGCGATGGCCGGGCCCTCCACGGCGGCGATCAGCGGCTTGGTCAGCCGGAAGCCCTTGAGCAGCGGCTTGATGACCGCAGGGTCGAACTCGCCGGACTCGAACTTGTCCGAGGGTGACGAGGACGACATGGCAGACAGGTCTGCTCCGGCGCAGAACGCGCCCCCGGCGCCGGTCAGGATCGCCACCCGGATCGAGTCGTCGGCGTTGACGCGGTCCCAGGCCTCGCCCATGGTGGCGAGCATCTCGCCGGACAGGGCGTTCTTCTTCTCGGGGCGGTTCATGGTCACGGTCAGGACGTGACCGTCCTGCTCGACGAGGCAGTGGGGCTCGGTGGTTGACATACGAACATCCTAGGCAGAAACGAGAACGTGTTCTAGTCTGCCGACCATGGCCCTCAACATCGCCGATCTCTTCGAGCACACCGTCGACGTCGTCCCGGACCGCGGGATCATCCAGGTCGCGGACCGCATCGCGACCTATGCCGAGCTGGAGGCTGACGCCAACCGCCTGGCCCACTTCCTCGCCGGCCGAGGCGTAGGAGCCGGCGACCACGTCGGCATCTACGCCAAGAACAGCGTGGAGCACGTGATCGCCCTGCTGGCGATCTACAAGATCCGTGCGGTCGCGATCAACGTCAACTACCGCTACGTCGAGGCTGAGCTCAACTATCTCTTCGACAACTCCGACATGGTCGCGCTGCTGCACGAGCGGCCCTACGCCCCCTCGTCGCCAAGACCGTGCCGAAGCACGAGAAGCTCCAGACGGTCGTGGCCCTGCCCGACCCGACCGAGCCCGGCTCGACGGCCGACATCTCGGCATACGACGGTGTCGAGTGGGACGACGCCCTGGCCGGCCAGAGCGCCGAGCGGGACTTCGAGGAGCGGTCCGACGACGACGTCTACATCGTCTACACCGGTGGCACCACCGGCTTCCCCAAGGGCGTCATGTGGCGCCACGCCGACTTCTGGCGGGTTCTCGGCGGCGGCATCGACTTCATGACCGGCGCCCGGCTCGAGGAGTTCGACCAGTCCAGGACGGCGGCCACCACCGAGCCGATGGTGACGTTCCCGCTCAGCCCGCTGATGCACGGTGGCGCCCAGGCCGCCATGCTGATGCACCTCTTCGCCGGCCACCGCACGATCCTCCTCCCCAAGTTCGACCCGGTCGAGGTGTGGCGCACGATCGAGGCCAACGGCGTGCAGCTGATCTTCATGACCGGTGACGCCATGGCCCGGCCCCTGATCGAGGAGTACGAGCGCGGTGACTACAACGCCGAGACGCTGGTCGCCGTGGCGAGCAGCGCCGCCATCTTCAGCCGGCCGGTCAAGGAGCGCTGGATGAAGGCGTTCCCCAACACGTTCTTCACCGACTCGGTCGGGGCGAGTGAGACCGGCTTCCAGGGCACCGGGCTGCAGGACAGCGAGAACATCAAGGGCGAGGGCCCGCAGGTCGCGCTCGGCTCCGAGAGCGTCGTCCTCGACGAGGAGAACAAGGTCCTCGATCCCGCGACCAGCGTCGGCCAGATCGGCCGGCTGGCCCGCTCGGGCAGCGTGCCGATCGGCTACTACAAGGACGAGGCAAAGTCGGCCCAGACCTTCTTCACCGTCGACGGGGTGCGCTACTCGGTGCCCGGCGACTTCGCCCGCATCGAGGGCGACAACAAGGTCACGCTGCTCGGCCGCGGCTCCAACTGCATCAACACCGGCGGGGAGAAGGTCTATCCCGAGGAGGTGGAGATGGTGCTCAAGGGTCACCCCGACGTCTATGACGTGCTGGTGGTCGGTGTCGCTGACGAGAGCTACGGCCAGTCGGTCAGCGCCGTCGTGCAGCCACGTGACGGAGCCCGGCCCACCCTGGAGGAGCTGCGAGCCTTCCTCCGCACCGAGCTGTCCGGCTACAAGCTGCCGCGCACGATCTCCTATGTCGACGAGATCCCGCGCAGCGCCACGGGCAAGGCCAACTATCCCAAGGCCAAGGAGATCGCCATGGCATCGATCGAGGCAGCCGGATGAGGGGCACACGCTGATGCGGACCGACCTGTGTGACGTCTTCGGGATCGACCTGCCGATCTTCGCCTTCACCCCCTCCGAGCACGTCGCGGCCGCGGTCTCGCGTGCCGGCGGCCTCGGGGTGCTCGGCGCGGTCCGGTTCAACGACCCCGACGAGCTCGATCGCACCCTGACCTGGCTCGATGACAACACCGACGGCAAGCCGTACGGCGTCGACGTGGTCATGCCGATGAAGGTCCCCACCGAGGGCACCTCCACCGACCTGGGATCGTTGATCCCGCCGGAGCACCTCAGCTTCGTCGATCGCACGCTCCAGCAGCTCGGCGTCCCGCCGCTGCCCGAGGGCGAGGGCCGCGAGGGCGTGCTCGGCTGGCTGCACTCGGTGGCCCGGTCCCACGTCGACGTCGCCCTGGCGCACCGACCGGTGCTGATCGCCAACGCCCTCGGCTCGCCGCCGGTCGACGTGATCGAGCAGGCACACGCGGCCGGCGTCAAGGTCGCTGCCCTGGCCGGCGCCGCCAAGCACGCGCTGTCCCACGTCGCCAACGGCGTGGACGTGATCATCGCCCAGGGCTACGAGGCCGGGGGCCACACCGGTGAGATCGCCAGCATGGTGCTCACCCCCGAGATCGTCGACGCCGTGGGCCCCGACGTCCCCGTGCTGGGGGCGGGCGGCATCGGCTCCGGTCGCCAGGTCGCCGCGTCGCTGGCGCTGGGTGCCCAGGGCGTCTGGACCGGCTCGGTCTGGCTGACCACCACCGAATACCAGGAGCTCAACAGCAACCGTGCGATGACCGAGGCGCTCGTGCGGGCCGGGAGCGGCGACACGGTGCGCACCCGCATCTACACCGGCAAGCCGGCCCGGCTGCTGAAGACGAAGTGGACGCAGGCATGGGAGGCCGAGGACGCCCCCGCGCCACTGCCGATGCCCCTGCAGAACCTCCTCGTCGCCGGCGCCCACAACCGGATGAGCGCACACGACGACCCCGACACGATCTCGATGCCGGTCGGTCAGATCGTCGGCCGGATGAACGAGGTCCGCCCGGTGGCAGAGGTCATGGCCGGCCTGGTCGAGGAGTTCGAGCAGGCGGCCGCCAGGATCGCGGACGTCGCTGGGCGCTGATCGGCGTACCGTGGCACGACCCGAGTCGTTGGAGTGGTCATGGTCTCGAACACACAGTCCGGAGTCCGTGGTGCCCAGCGCCGTGGCGCCCGCCGCCGAGTGGCAGCAGCGCTGTTCGCGGGCGCGCTCGCCACGACCGGGCTGCTCGTCGTGACCGGTGGTGGGGCCCAGGGTGGACCGGACCCCCAGCCGGTGCCGCGGGCCGACTGCGGCAAGGGCGCCCGCCCCGAGACCGACATCCAGGGCCGTGTCCCCACCAGCGACTACACCAGCGGGCGGGTCGACAGGGGCTATCGCTGCAACACCCGGCCGGTCGCCCGCCACGGCGAGTCGGGCGGCTTCAAGGTGCTGCGCTACAAGGACGCCAAGGGCCAGACCTGCGCGTTCTACGACAGCACGCTGCTCTTCCCGCGCGACGTCCTCTACAACGCCGGGTCGGGCCTGGGCGTCGTCGTGCTGGCGATGGACAACCCCCGCAAGCCACGCCAGACCGCGACCCTCACGACGCCGGCGATGCTCAGCCCGCACGAGTCGCTGCTGCTGAACAAGAAGCGCGGGCTGCTGGCGGCGACGCTCGGCACCGCCGCGACCTATCCCGGCGTCCTCGACATCTATGACATCCGCACCGACTGCCGTCACCCGCGGCTCTTCTCGTCGACCCCGAGCGGACTGCTCGGTCACGAGAGCGGGTGGGCCCCCGACGGCCGCACCTTCTGGACGGCGAGCACCACCGGCAGCCTGGTGGCCGTCGACGTGATGAACCCCAGGGCCCCCAAGCCGGTCATGGTCCAGCCCGGTGTGCAGTACCACGGGCTGCGATTCTCCGCCGACGGCGACACGATGTATGCCACCAACATCGGCAGCCCCGACCTCGGCGGCCTCGACCTCGCCAAGAACACCGGGCTCGACATCCTCGACGTCAGCAAGGTCCACGACCGCGTCATCGGCGCCATGCCGACCGTGCTGTCCAAGCTCACCTGGCCCGAGGCCTCGATCCCGCAGTCCGCCGAGCCCTTCACCCAGAAGGGCCACGACTACGTCCTGGAGATGGACGAGTACGCCGACGTCTTCTCGGTCAAGGGCTTCACCGACATGGGCAACGCGCCCGTCGGGGCGGGGCGGATCATCAACGTCGACAACCCACGCAAGCCGTTCGTCGTCTCCCGGCTGCGCCTGGAGGTGCACCAGCCCGAGGTGCACGGCGGCGAGCAGGCGACCGACCCCGGGGCGTCGTCGCCCGCCCAGGGCTACGCCGGTCACTACTGCTCGGTGCCGAAGCGCAACAACCCGAGGATCGCCGGCTGCTCGATGATCGTGTCGGGGCTGAGGCTCTTCGACATCAGCAACGTGCGCAAGCCCCGCGAGGTGGCCTACTTCAACAAGCCCGTGCGTCCCGGCTCGAAGCCGAGCATCCCCAACGCCGAGGGCGCCTACGCCATGTCCGCGCCGGCGTGGGACCGCAAGCGGGGGAGTGTCTGGTACACCGACGCCAACTCGGGCTTCTACAACATCAAGCTCACCAACGGTGTCGCCAGGCTGCTCCGCAACAAGTAGCAGACCGGGGGCGTCGCGCAGGTCGATCGCAGGATTGACTGACGTCAGTCAATGACAGCGCTGGCCAGTGCGCGCCCGATGGTCAGCGCCTGCTCGGTCGTCCCGCCGTGGGTGAACTCCCACCGCTTGGCGGCGGTGAAGTAGCGGTGGGCCTCCCCGTCGAGGTCGATGCCGACCCCGCCGTGCACGTGGACGGTGGTGTGGGCGACGGCGTGACCGGCGTCGGCGGCGAAGAGCTTGGCGATGGCGAGCTCGGTCGTCGCCGGCAGTCCCTCCTCGAGGCGCCAGGCGGCCTGCCAGAGCGTGAGCCGCTGGCCGAGGGTGTCGATGTAGGCGTCGGCGAGGCGCTGCGAGACGGCCTGGAAGGTCCCGATCGGTCGCCCGAACTGCTCCCGCGTCCTTGCGTATGTCGATGTGAGCTCCAAGGCCCCTTCGGTGACTCCGAGCTGCTGGGCGCACGCGGCCAGGGTGGCCAGCTCGCGAAGCCGCTCCCCGGCCCCGGCGAGCCGTCGCTCGGCGCCGACCGGGACGTCGAGCAGGTCGATCCTGGCGACCGCGTCGCCGTCGGAGAGCTGCTGCGCGGTGATGGTCACCTCGTCAGCGGTCAGCACGAACACGTCGGTGTCGCCGTCGTCGGTCGTGGCCGGGACGAGGAACACGTCGGCGACGGTGCCCGCAGGGACCACGGCCTTGGTGCCGCTGATCAACCAGCCGGAGCCGTCGCTGCGAGCGGTGGTCCCGGGTCGGCCCGGAGCGAACGAGCGCTCCTCGGCCAGGGCCGCGGTCAGCACGCTGGCGCCGGTCGCGGCCCAGGGGAGGAACTGTTCCTGCTGCCCGGGCGACCCCAGCTCGGCGATCAGCCGGCTTGCGGCCAGGTGGGTGGCCAACGGCAGCGGTGCGACCCGGCGGCCGACCTCGACCAGCACGCGGCAGGCCTCGATCAGTCCGAGCCCCGCCCCGCCGTGCTCCTCGGGCAGCGCGAGCCCGAGCAGTCCGGCCTCGCCCAGCGACCCCCACAGCTGGCGGTCGAAGCGGTCGCCTCCGGCCTCGACCTCGCGCATCCGCTCGGGGGTTGCTCGGTCGCTGAGGATGCGCGCGGCCAACGTGGCGGCCTCGTCTGCCTCGGGTGAGAACTCGAAGTCCATGCTGCGCCCCTAACGCTTCGCTGCCGGCAGGCCGAGGCCGGCATAGCCGATGATGTCGCGCTGGATCTCGTTGGTGCCGCCACCGAAGGTCATCACCAGCGCCGAGCGGTGATAGCGCTCGAGCCGCCCGGCCAGCACAGCGCCTTCGCTCTCGCCCGTGACCGCTGCCAGTGGACCGACCACCTCCATCAGCGCCCGATAGACCTCGGTCGCGAGCTCGGAGCCATAGACCTTGGTCGCGCTGGCGACCGCGGGGGACAGGTCCTTGCCGGCGTCGGCGCTGGCGGCGATGTTCCAGTTGAGCAGGGTCAGCATCTCGATCCTCGCGTGGGCGCGCCCGAGCAGGATCTGCACCCATTCCTGGTCGATCACCCGTCTGCCGTCGGCGATGCGGGTGGCTGCGGCCCAGTCGCGCACCAGCTGGAGCGAATGGGTCAGCGGTGCGCTGGACGTGAGGGCCACGCGCTCGGCGTTGAGCTGGTTGGTCATCAACGACCAGCCGCCGTTGAGCTCGCCGACCAGGTTGGTGGCCGGCACCCGCACGTCGTCGAAGTAGGTGGCGCTGGTGTGCACCCCGGCCACGGTGTGGACCGGGGTGTAGGAGAACCCGGGGGAATCGGCGGGCACCAGGATCATCGACAGTCCCTTGTGGCGGGGCAGGTCGGGATCGGTGCGACACGCCATCCAGATCCAGTCGGCGTACTGGATCAACGAGGTCCACATCTTCTGTCCGTTGATCACCCACTCGTCGCCCTCACGGTCGGCGCGCGTCTTCAGCGACGCCAGGTCGGTGCCGGAGCCGGGCTCGGAATAGCCGATGGAGAAGTGGAGGTCGCCGGCCAGGATCTTGGGCAGGAAGTGGTCCTTCTGCTCGTCCGTTCCATAGCGCATGATCGTCGGTCCGACGGTGTTGAGCGTCAGGTAGGGGATCGGCACCCCGGCGACGGCCGCGACGTCGGTGAAGATCAGCTGCTCGATCGTGGAGCGGTCCTGGCCGCCGTACTCCCGAGGCCAGCCGATGCCGAGCCAGCCGTCGCTGCCGAGCTGGCGGATGACCTCCTTGTAGGTCTCGACGTCGCCGAACTCGCCCGTCGCCATCGACAGGGCGCGGCGCCGCTCGGGAGTGACGAGGGCCTGGAAGTAGTCCCGCAGCTCAGCTTGGAGGGCGAGGTGCTCGGGGGACAGGGCAACCTGCATGGGCCGAGACTAGAACGTGTTCTCGTTCTAGTCCATAATGAACCCATGAGTGACACTCGCATGCTCGACACCGGCACCGCCCCCGAGCGCTTCGCCCGCGGCTGGCACTGCCTCGGCCGTGCCGCCGACTTCCGCGACGGCAAGCCCCACTCGGTGGAGGCCTTCGGCGGCAAGCTGGTGGTGTGGTCCGACACCCAGGGCAACGTCAACGTCCTCGACGGCTACTGCCGCCACATGGGCGGCGACCTGACCCAGGGATCGGTCAAGGGCGACGAGATCGCCTGCCCGTTCCACGACTGGCGCTGGGGCGGCGACGGGAAGTGCAAGGCGATCCCGTATGCCCGCCGGGTGCCGCTGCGAGCCCGCACGGTCCGCTACGAGTCGGTGGTCCGCAACGGCCTGCTGATGGTGTGGCACGACGTCGAGGGCGGCGCCGCCGACCACGAGATCCTGCCGCCCGAGCTCGAGGGCATCGGCACCGACCGCTACACCGA
Organism: Nocardioides piscis; assembly: GCF_011300215.1. Lineage (NCBI taxonomy): Bacteria > Bacillati > Actinomycetota > Actinomycetes > Propionibacteriales > Nocardioidaceae > Nocardioides > Nocardioides piscis. Next base: position 3,188,625 of record NZ_CP049866.1, on the reverse strand, counting down.
CTGGACGTGGAACGTCCTCGACGTCCCCAACGCCCACTGTCGCGAGATCGTCGACAACGTGGTCGACATGGCTCATTTCTTCTACATCCACTTCGCGTTCCCGACCAACTTCCGCAACGTGTTCGAGGGCCACATGGCCACCCAGTTCATGGAGTCGACGGGTCGTCCCGACATGGCCGGTGAGGGGTATGGCGACGAGGACCTCATCCTCAAGTCCGAGGCGACCTACTACGGCCCGTCCTTCATGGTCAACTGGCTCGAGACCGACTACAAGGGCTTCCTGACCAAGGTCATCCTGATCAACTGCCACGTGCCGACGGGGCCCAACTCGTTCAAGCTGCAGTACGGCCTGTGCGTGGAGAAGCCCGAGGGCCTCGACGACAAGACGGCGACCTACATCTCCAAGAAGTACTCCGACATGTTCGGTGACGGCTTCATGCAGGACGTCCACATCTGGCTCAACAAGGCGCCGGTGCAGAACCCGCTCCTGTGCGAGGAGGACGGCCCTGTCTACCAGCTGCGTCGCTGGTACGAGCAGTTCTACGTCGACAGGGCCGACGTCACCGACGAGATGACCGAGCGCTTCGAGTTCGAGGTCGACACCACCAAGGCCAACGAGTTCTGGCGCGCCGAGGTCGAGGAGAACCTCGCCCGCAAGCAGGCCGAGGACCGTGCTGCTGGCGAGGGCGTCCCCGCGCCCACCGCCGGTGGCGGCGTGTGATGGCCTACATCCTCCCGACCAGCCCGGACACGCTCGAGGACCAGCGTCTCTACACACGGGCGCGGCTGACCGAGGTCGCGTGCCTCGACTGCCTGGCCCGCGTCGGGGTGAAGAAGAACTCCGAGCACCACACCTCGATCCAGTGGAGCTCTGGGTCCCTGGCCGAGTGCGCGGAGTTCCGTCGTCAGGACCAGCAGCCCGGCGGGCGTAGTGTTCACCAGTCGTGCCCGCGCATGCAGGCGAGCATCGACGCTGCCGTGCGCGACGGCGAGCTCACGATCGGAGCCCAGGATGGATACTGACTCGTTCTTCCTCGAGGTGACCGAGGTCGTCCGCGAGACCGAGGACGCCTCGTCCATCGTCTTCTCGGTCCCCGACGAGGCTGCCGATCTCTTCGCGTTCGCGCCCGGGCAGTTCCTGACCCTCGGGGTGCCTTCGGAGGAGACGGGCCTGGTCGCGCGCTGCTACTCGATCTGCACCCCACCCGGCGAGCCCCTGACCGTCACGGTCAAGCGGACGGTCGGCGGCTATGCGTCGAACTGGCTCAACGACAACCTCAGGGCAGGCGACCGGGTGCGGGTGCTGCCGCCGTCGGGGATCTTCACGCCGAAGGACTGGAGCGCCGACCTGCTGCTCTTCGCCGGGGGTTCGGGGATCACGCCGATCCTCTCCATCGTCCGTACGGCGATGCGTGACCACAGCGGACGCGTCGTGCTCTTCTACGCCAACCGCGACGAGCGGTCGGTCATCTTCGCCGAGGCCCTCACCGCGCTCGCCGCCGAGCACCCCGGTCGTCTGCAGGTCTTCCACTGGCTGGAGTCGGTCCAGAGCCTGCCGAGCGAGGCCCAGCTGCGCGAGTTCGCGAGCGCATACTCCTCCTGGACCAGCTATTGCTGCGGCCCGGCGCCGTACATGTCGGCCGTCTCCAACGCGCTGCGCGCGCTCGACTTCCCCCGCGCCCGCCGCCACCAGGAGAAGTTCGTCAGCCTCGGCGGCAACCCGTTCGGCGACGTCGAGGAGGTCCTCGCCGCCCAGGCCAGCCTGGCCGAGGCCGACGACGCCGACGAGGCCGACGAGGCGCCGCCCGCCGGCCCGACCGGACCGGTGAAGGTCGAGGTCGAGCTCGATGGCGAGCAGCACGTCTTCGATGACTGGCAGGCGGGGGAGAAGCTGCTCGACTTCCTGGAGTCGAAGGGCGTCAAGGCGCCGTACTCCTGCCGGGAGGGGGAGTGCTCAGCCTGCGCGATCCGGTTGGTGTCGGGCGAGGTCACCATGCTGCGCAACGACGTGCTCGATGCCGAGGACCTGGCTGAAGGCATCCGGCTGGGGTGCCAGTCGGTGCCTGCGTCCGAGGAGACGGTGAAGGTCAGCTACAGCTGACCGGCAGCGTCGGTCGGCCACCGCACGGCGCGAGCGCAGCGGCAGTGCGCGAACAGCAGCGACACTGGGTGCATGACGGACGACGAGTTCACGCAGCTGCGCACGCCCAGGCTGCATCTTCGCCGCTTCCGGGCGTCCGACATCGAGACCTTCGCCAGGTACAGGTCGGACCCGGCCGTGGCGCGGTACCAGGGGTGGGATGCGCCGTACCCCATCGAACATGCCACGGAATTCGTGACCACCATGGCGACGGCGCCCACCGATGTGCCCGGGGACTGGCTGCAGATCGCGATCGCCCGCACCGGGGACGGTGCACTGGTCGGAGACTGTGCGTTTGCGTCCCAGGCACATGATGAGAGGACGGTCGAGATCGGGTTCACCGTCGCTCCTGAGCATCAGGGAGTCGGCTACGCGCGCGAGGCCGTCTCGCTGCTGCTGCGCTTCTTGTTCGGCCACCTCGACAAGCATCGCGTGACTGCCTCGTGCGACTCCCGCAACGTCCCCTCGGCCAAGGTGCTGGCTGCCGTGGGAATGCGCCGGGAAGGTCACCTTGTCGAGAGCACCTGGGCGAAGGATGAGTGGACCGACGACCTCCTCTTCGCCATCCTCGAACGCGAGTGGATGAGCTGAGGACTCACTGACGAGCCCGGGCGCAAGCGGAACGCAAGGCGATCGCAGGGTCCGGGGCAGTCGCCCGCCCTACCAGCCGACGGTTCCCGCTGCCCCCTTGAAGGGGCCAGTCACCTTGCTGGTGATCCAGCCGCCATAGAAGTCGCCCTGCTGGGCCAGGACAGTCTCACCATCGACCGTGCACCGATCCATCCGACCGGGATAGAACGCGACGTGGTCGACGAGCGCCTCGTAGCCCGAGGTGGGTTGGGGGTAGTGCCAAGCTGCCCGGGGAACCACCCGACCGCTGGGGCAGACCACATCGAAGTACGACGCAGATCCCTTGAACTCGCACCACGTCGTCCCGGGGACCGGCCTGAGCAAGCCGGGACGGACGGCGTCGCCGGGGACGTAGTAGACGGGTGGATGCGTCGTCTCCAGCACCCGCAGGGATTGCCGGGTGTCGGCCACCACCTCGCCATCCAGCTCGATGACCACGCGCTCGCGCGACGGGACCAGGGCCGGGGGCCGGGGGTAGTCCCACACGGACTCTGTCGCTCGATCGACGTCGTCACTCACGGGCCCATCATTGCTCGGGGCTGCAACCTGGCAGCCCCCCATCACCTAGTCCTGGCGGTGCAGCTCGCCCCGCAGGTGGCCTGCGAGGTCCACCGATGCCTCGATCTCGTCGCGTCGGCTGGAGACGCTCTCGACATTGAGCCCGAACGGCACGCCGAGGCGGCGACAGTAGGCCATCAGCTCCCGAGCAGCGGTCAGGGCGTACTCGAAGGACGCCTCGAGGGTGTCGTCCGCGTGCAAGAGCTCGTTCTCGATCCAACGCGGCACGTCCACGCCCAGCCACCTGAGGAAGTCGAGCGTCTTCGTGGAGCCGCACACCGAGAAGGTGAAGACGATCGGCGCCGGGGACACACCGTGCGCGAGGCACTCGTAGCGATAGTCCGAAACGAGGTTCTTGGCGGCAGTCACGTCGTAGACCACCTGCGTGACGAAGAAGGAACAACCAGCGGCCTGCTTCCGCAGCAGGCGCAGGTGCTCATCGCCACTTCGTGCATGCCGCTCAGGGATGGCGACCCCGCCGAGGAGAAGGTCGGGGCGCGTCTGCGCTCGCAGGGTCAGCGCACGCCCCAAGGAGGTGGTGACCGGCTTGTCCCGCGAAGCCGCCCCGACGAACACCGACAGCCGGCGGGCGGGATCCTGGGCCCGCAGCCATGACTCGAGGTCAGCCTCGGCGTACTTCCCGACAGCCCTGTAGACCACGACGGGGATGTTCCCGACGTCGAAGTAGCGCGACAAGTAGTCGGCCGGGTCCATCGTCGGCAGGAACGGGAACGGGCGCTCGTGCGGGTTGCGGTCACTCTCGTCGTCGATGTCATAGAGGACCAGGCCGTCCACTTCCAGGGACTCCAGGCGCTTCACCGTGATGTCGGCGATCTCCTGGGCCCGTTCCGGCGAGGCAGTCTGGCGCGGTGGAGTCAGGGCGAAGAGCAGGAACTCGCCCCGGCCGTCGATGATGCGTTGCTGCAGCTCCACCTGCGGACCGTAACGCGTTGCAACCTGGCGGGCTCCTGAGGCGTATCTAGCATGAGACAGGGAGGCCTCATGGAAGCCGATGAGTTCGACGCCTTGTACACGATCGCGTTCAGCAGGCTCGTGAATCAGCTCTATGCCCTGGTCGGGGATCGCGAGGAGGCGCGAGACTGCGTCCAGGAGGCCTTCGTCCGGGCGTGGTCGCGTCGCCGCGAGCTCGACGGCTCCGGCTCTCCCGAGGCCTGGGTGCGCCTGACGGCATACCGTCTGGCGGTCAGCCGTTGGCGTCACACAGTCCGTTCCCGCCGCAGTCCAGACCGAGCGCTGCAGCCCGTTCGCAGCGAGCCACCCCCTGACGAGGCGAGGATCGAGCTGATGCGGGCGCTGAGCCAGCTGCCGGTGGAACAGCGGCACGCGCTGGTGCTCCACCATCTCTGCGACCTGCCCGTCGCCGAGGTCGCCGTCGTGGTCCGCGCCCCCGTGGGCACCGTCAAGGCCCGTCTGTCGCGGGGCCGGGCGACGCTGCACTCATTGCTGGCCGAGGAGGGCGCCCGCCATGTCTGACATCTTCGCTCCGCTGCGCGACCCTGACCAGGTGTCCTCGCTTCCTCCTGCGGAGGTCCGTCGCCGCGGGGACAGGTTGCGTCGTCGCCGTGCCGGGCTGGTCCTCGTCGGTACGGCGTTCGCCGCAGCGACGCTCGTGGGAGGCCTGTCCCTGCTTCTGGGTGAGCCGCCGAGCTCCGACTCGGGTCCGGTCGACTCGCCGGGTGTCGAGTCGCTGATCCCGCCGCAGCTCGACCTGGCGTCCGGGATGTCACGGATTCCCGAGCGCCCCACGGCCCACCCCGGTGCACTGAAGCTCTTGGTCTGCGGCGAGACGTCCGCGTTCGCCGAGGGTGCGATCGCCCACCAGTTCGTGAGGGTGTCCCAGGGAAGCGACCTGAGTGCCCGCGGACTGAGTGTCTATCCGGACGCGAGCACGGCGGAAGCGGCTGCCGCCGGCCTCGCCGCCGAGTTCAGGGGCTGCCCGCGCTTCACCGACGAACGGGGTCGCACGTGGACCACCACCGTGCGGTGGGCGCCGGAGCACGGTGAGCCGGGGTGGGTGGTGACGCGCGACGGAGACGGCCCCGGGACCAGGGCGGACTTCCCGGACGTCGTCCAGATCGTCCGCCTCGGACCCAACCTGCTCGTCGTCCAGGAGCGTGAGGTGCACGGGGTTGCGATGGAGGACCTGGCTCGCTGGGTCCGCACCCAGGTCGGCTGGCTGATGGATCGGCAGATGTGCACCATGACCGAGGAGGGGTGCGCCTGGCGCGACGATCCCGACGTCCTGCAACCCGAGGGTTGGGGACCGCTACGACTGGGCAGGTCGTCGGAGGACCTCGATCCGAGCGTCGAGGTGGATTCCAGCGACGCGGGGGAGTGCACCACGGCCGAGGTCGCGGCCGGCACGGGGTGGTTCTCGGGGTCGGGCCGGCTGGTCAGCATCGAGGTCCCGCGGGATGTGACGACTCCAGACGGTATCGGTGTGGGAGCCGGTCGGGAGCAGGTCCTCGACACCTATCCCTTCGAGGAGGTGAGTGGTCCCGTGGTCCTTGTCAGGGCGTCTGCCACCGCTGACTACGAGCTCACCTTCACAGCTGACCGGGTCACTCGGCTGAGGCTGGTGGACGTCGGCTACGACTGCTCCGACTGAGCGCCACTGGATCAGCCACCACGCCGCCCCGCGGGCCTGCCTCGCCCGCGCGCACGACGAGCCGCCAGCTCACGACGACCACGAACGCAACGGCCCACCCGATCAGCGCCAGGCCCCCTGCCTCGCCGGCGCTCCCGGCATGGCCCGGATAGGCGCCCGACCAATAGCCGAACCAGCCGGCGGCGACTGCCACACACCCGGCACTCGCAGCCGCACCCGACCATCGAGCACGTATGCCGACAGCGACCGCCACGGCGGCGGCAGCCACGGCGAGCGCCATCGCTGCCTGCGTGGGCCAGTGGTCGATGCCCCAGGTGTCGTCGTCGAGCGGAGGTCGCCGCTGACGGAACCCCGCGACCATGTCGACCGCGAACAGCACTGCCGGCGGAACCGAGCCCACCGCCAGCACGCCGACCCACGGATCGGGTCTCCGGCTTCGCCGTACGACGAGATGCCTCGGGCGCCCGTGGGCCAGCGCCACGACGGCCCAGCAGCTCAGGGCGAGCAGCACCGCCGGAGCCAGCTGGATCCACGACCCGGCAGCGACCGCGGTCCCTGCCAGGCTCGCAGCCACGATGGCGAGCTGGACGACCGGCATCACCAGCGTCGGCCGCACCACCAGCACGACGAACGCGGCGCTGACCAGGAACGTGTAGAGAACGCCCCACCCGGTCTCCAGGAGATAGGCCTCATGGAACCCGAACGTCTCCTGCACCGGCACCAGCAGGTCGATGACACCGAAGAACAGCAAACCCCAGAAGAGCGCCGATGCGGCCGCGACGCCGCGAACCGCAGGTTGCCGTCCATCCCGGGTCGTCCACCTCACAGGGATCAGGGTGCTCCACCGGTCGCTGGATGGGAAGACTGGCCTGTCGGTGACCGATCCCGGTGCCTACGGTGGTTGTCATGAGCGATCTCGACGCCGTGGAGGCTCGGATCTGGAGCCTGCTCGCTTCCTATCGTGAGGAGCTCGAGGAGGCGACCATCTATGGGATGCCGTCCCTGCGCTGGCCCGGCTCCGGCGCGCACGACTACTTCGCGGCCGTGAAGCGGAGCTCCAGCAAGGTCAGCCTGTACGCGATCGCCGTCGACGCCTGGCCGCAGACGCTCGAGGCGTGCTCTGAGCGGTTCCGGGCACGTCGTACCGGCAAGGCGACCTTCTCCTTCCCGTCACTGGACGACGAGATGGCGATCGAGCTCGAGGCGTTCCTGACGCGCCTCTATGCGGCGTACCGCGCGCACCACGTGGCCCGTGCCCCTCAGCCGCCCACGCACTCGTCGCTGCCGCCGCCGGAGTGACACACCGAGGCGCCGCGGTCAGGCTGCTCGCGCGGCTCCGGGGTGCGGTCCGGCTGGTCGACCTGTCCGGGCTCGGAGACCGAGAACAGCAGGGCCAGGACCAACCCCATGGCAGCGACGAGGGAGTGCCAGGCAAGCGCTCGCCTTCCCCCGCGACGGTGTGCGGCAGCGAGCGCCGCGATGCTCGAGACTGCGAGCACCCCCACGAGGACCCAGTACTGGCGCACGTTCTCGGGGTGGATGACGGCCCGCTCACCGAAGAACGCGAGGCGGACCGCGAAGTAGAGCACAGGGAACAGCGCTGCTGCTCCCCCGCCAGCAGCGAGGCGACGACTTCGAGGGTGACTGCCTGCCACGAGACGCGGTGTTCGGTCGTCTCCATCGGTCTGCCTCCGCCTTCGCCAACGAGCAACGGCCTGATCATGACGGATCGACCGCCGTGGGCGACAGAGTTCCGATACTCCGTGTCCCGAACCGCTCGGCTACGCTCGCTCCTTTCCGATGAAGGAGTGAGATGCGCGAGCAGGACCTGCCGTTCGACCGGCGTCGGGCGGGCGTCCTCCTGCACGTGACGTCGCTGCCCGGAGGTCCGGTGCCCTCGGGCACGAGCACGGGCGACCTCGGCGACGAGGCCTACAGGTTCGTCGACTTCCTCGCCGCCGCGGGCTGCTCGGTCTGGCAGGTGTTGCCGCTGGTGCCGACCCACCCGGGCGACGGCTCGCCCTACAACGCGCCCTCCGCGATGGCCGGCAACACGGCCTTGATCAGCCGCCGGCACCAGTCCGCCCACGGGCTCGAATCTGCAGCGGCGCTCGACGAGCGTCAGCAGGACGCGTTCGGGGCGTGGTGTGTCGCCCAGGCCGACTGGCTGGCGCCGTACGTCGAGTTCATGGCCATCCGCGAGACGCAGGACCTCGCTGCGTGGCAGTCCTGGCCCCAGCCCCTGCGGGACCGCGAGCCGGCGGCCGTCGCCGAGGTGGTCGCTCCGCTCGCCGACCGCGTGCAGGCGCTGCGCTTCGAGCAGTGGGTCTTCGCCGTGCAGTGGGAGCGGCTGCGCGACTACGCCGCGTCCAAGGGCGTGCTGCTCTTCGGCGACCTGCCGATCTTCGTGTCCCTCGACAGTGCCGACGTGTGGGCGTCGCGGGAGTCGTTCCAGCTCGACGAGCAGGGCCACCCGTTCACGGTGGCCGGGTGCCCTCCCGACTACTTCGCCGCCGACGGTCAGCGTTGGGGCAACCCCCACTACGACTGGGACGCCATGGCCGCGGACGGGTTCGGCTGGTGGCGCCGCCGGATCGCGCGCCAGCGTGAGCTGTTCGACCTCGTGCGCATCGACCACTTCCGGGGCTTCGAGGCGGCCTGGCACGTGCCCGCCGAGGCGGAGACCGCCCGCGAGGGGCAGTGGGTCCGCGGCCCGGGTGCCGACCTCCTCTCCGCCCTGGTCGAGACCGCCGGGGCCGGGTCGCTCGTCGCGGAGGACCTCGGAACCATCACCCCGGAGGTCGAGGCGCTCCTGGCCCAGTTCGGCCTGCCGGGGATGAAGGTCCTGCAGTTCGCCTTCGACGGTGAGCGCGACAACCCCTATCTGCCGGCCCGTCACGGCGAGCAGAGCGTCGTCTACACCGGGACCCACGACAACGACACCACCCTGGGCTGGTGGGAGCAGCTGGACGAGGAGAGCCGCGAGCGCGTCCGCTCCAGCCTCGCCGACCCCACGGAGCCGATGCCCTGGGCGTTGGTCCGGCTCGCCCTGCAGTCGACCGCACGGCTCAGCGTCATCCCGGCCCAGGACCTGCTCGGCCTCGGCAGCGAGGGTCGGATGAACACGCCCGGCACCGCGGACGGCAACTGGGACTGGCAGGCGCCGGCCGGAGCCTTCGACGACGAGCTCGCTGCCCGGGTCCGGGACCTCGTGGCCGCGGCTGATCGGCTCGTCTGAGCCCGCCGCGGCCTAGGCTGGCGCCGTGAGTCCTGGCCGCAAGCCCGTGCCGTTCGAGGCCTTCGAACCGGGCGTCCTCCTCCACGGCACCAAGGCGGACCTCGCGGTCGGCGACCTGTTGGTGCCCGGACGCGAGTCGAACTTCGAGGCGGGCCGGCTGATGAACTACGTCTACTTCACCGGCACCCTCGACGCCGCGACGTGGGGCGCAGAGCTCGCGGCCGGGCCGGGCCGCGGACGCATCTACCTCGTCGAACCCACCGGCGCGTTCGAGGACGACCCCAACCTGACGGACAAGAAGTTCCCGGGCAACCCGACCCAGTCGTTCCGCTCGCGCGAGCCGCTGCGCATCGTGGGGGAGCTGGTCGACTGGGTGGGTCACCCGCCCGAGACGCTGCAGGCCATGCGGGACGGGGTCGAGGCCTTGCAGGATCGGGGCGCGGCGCCGATCGAGGACTGACCCTTCGAGGGGGTGTCGGACAGCTTGTGCACCGCTAGCCTCGTCGGGTGCGACCTCTTCGCTACTCCATCAACGTCACGCTGGACGGTTGTTGCGACCACCAGGCCATCCCTGCCGACGAAGAGCTGCACCGCCGCGCAGCCGACAGCCTCGGGCGGGCCGACGCGCTTCTCTTCGGGCGCGTGACCTACGAGATGATGGAAGAAGCGTTCCGGCCGCCGGCGTCGGCGACCGGCAGGCCCGACTGGATGGAGCCCTTCGCCCGGACCATCACCGAGGCCAGGAAATATGTCGTGTCGAGCACGCTGGACCTCGTCGACTGGAACGCAGAGCTCGTGCGCGGAGACCTCGGCGACGCCGTCCGGCGGCTCAAGGACGAGCCCGGCGAGGGTCTGTTCACCGGGGGAGTGCGGCTCCCGATGGCGCTCGCCGAGCTGGGACTGATCGATGAGTACGAGTTCGTGGTGCATCCCAGGATCGCCGGGCACGGGCCGTCGTTGTTCGCGGGGCTCTCGGCACACGTCGAGCTGCGGCCCGTGGGCCGAGAAGAGCTCGCTTCCGGGGCGCTGGCCCTGCGCTACGAGCCTCGGCGCTAGCCCCTCAGGTGCCGCAGAAGGTCTGGTAGTCGACGAAGTCGTCCGGAGCAGGGGCCGCATAGAGCTCGAGCCCAGGCCTTTCGTCGTATGGCGCCGAGACCGCCTCCAGCAGCCGCTGGAGGGGGCCCAGGTCACCCGCCGTCGCGGCTGCGAGCGCTTCCTCGACCAGGTGGTTGCGCGGGATGTAGACCGGGTTGGCGAGCGCCATACGCTCCGCGTCCGGGCCGACCGGGCGCCACCGCGCGAGCCACCCGTCGACCTCCGCGAGGTCGAGGAACAGGCGGCGCAAGGGCTCTGCGTCGCCGGCCGCGGCCGGCCGCAGGGCACGGAAAGCCGTCGTGTGGTCGACCCGGCTGCGCTGGAGGAGCGCCAGCAGGTCTGTGACCAGCCCACCCGCCACGTCGTCCGACAAGCCCGGGGGCAGCCCGAGCTTCGTGCGCATCCCGGCGGCCCACGCGTCGCCGTACTGCGGACGGAAGGCGCCGAGCGACGCCACCGCGAGCTCGACGGCGCGGTCCTGGCTCTCGTCGATCAGCGGCAGCAACGACTCGGCGAGCCGGGCGAGGTTCCACTCGGCGGCCACGGGCTGGTTGGCGAACGCGTAGCGGCCCGCATGGTCGATCGAGCTGAAGACCGTCGTGGGGTCGTAGGCGTCCATGAACGCGCACGGACCGTAGTCGATCGTCTCGCCCGAGATCGTCATGTTGTCGGTGTTCATCACGCCGTGGATGAAGCCGACGAGCATCCACTGCGCGACCAGGGACGCCTGCGCCGACACCACGGCGTCGAACAGCGCCAGCGCCGGCAGCTCCGAGTCCGCAGCGGCGGGGTGGTGGCGGTCGATGGCGTGGTCGACCAGCCGCCGCATCAGGTCGAGGTCGCCGATGGTGGCTGCGTATTGGAAGCTGCCGACGCGCAGGTGGCTGCTGGCGACCCGGGCCAGCACCGCGCCCGGCAACGGGGTCTCGCGCTGGACGGTCCGGCCGGTGGCCACCACCGCCAGGGAGCGCGTCGTGGGGATCCCGAGGGCGTGCATCGCCTCGCTGATGGCGTGCTCGCGCAGCATCGGGCCGAGAGCGGCGAGCCCGTCGCCGCCGCGGGCGAACGGTGTGCGCCCCGAGCCCTTCAGGTGCAGGTCGCGCAGTCGGCCGTCAGCGTCGGCGAGCTCACCGAGCAGGAGCGCTCGGCCGTCGCCGAGGCGCGGGGAGAAGCCGCCGAACTGGTGCCCCGCATAGGCCTGGGCGACGGGTGTCGCGCCGTCCGGGACGCGGGTGCCGGTCAGCAGCCCGACGCCGTCGGGACTGCGCAGCCAGTCCGGGTCCAGGCCCAGGTCGTCGGCGAGATTCTCGTTGAGGACGACCAGCCGCGGATCCGGCGCCGGCTCGCCCCGCCACGGCACAGACAGCTCTGCCAGATCGGTGGCGAAGTGGCTGTGCAGGGCGACCTGGACGGGGGTGAGGCTCACCCGTCGAGCCTACGTCCGGACCCGAGGGCGCCCGGACTCGTCGGCTACGTTCAGGCCATGGGCCCCAGCTCGCGACACATCAGCATCGTGGTCGAGCGCCCCGCGTCCGAGGTGTACGACTTCGCAGCCGACCCGCTCAACCTCCCGCAGTGGGCCGCTGGCCTGGCCGACGCCGAGGTCACCCGGGTGGGCGACAGCTGGGTCACCGAGTCGCCGATGGGTCCGGTCTCGTTCACGTTTGCCCCACCCAACGGCTTCGGGGTCCTCGACCACGACGTCACGCTGCCGTCCGGGCAGGTCGTGCACAACCCGCTCCGGGTCATCGCCGACGGCAGCCGCTGCGAGGTGGTCTTCACCCTCCGCCAGCGACCCGAGACGAGCGACGAGGAGTTCGAACGTGACGCCGACGCCGTCGCCCGTGACCTGACCGCGCTGAAGTCCGTCGTCGAGACCCGCTGAACTACGACCCCGGCATCACGACCGGCTCGCAGACGCACCCGTCGCCGCACGCGAGGAAGGTGTGCGCCCCATGCCCACACCTTCCGCACGGCATGTCGTGCGACAGGTGGACGTCGTTGGTCTGCACGGTGTCCCACATGGTCGTTCCTCCCTGTGTGATCGGTCTCACCACGTGTTCGGGGCCGCCGGCACCAACGACGGGTCGATCGCCGAAGAACTTGGGCGGGCGTGAAGCCCACGCACGGCAGCGGCGTGGCTGTCATCGACCCGGAGACGGCGGACGCGGGCTCGCGACTTCCTGAGCCTGAGCACGGCTGGACCCCTCGAGTTCGGCAGCCACCGGACCCGGCCTCGACGCCGTCGCTGACGGCACGCGACGCGCAGGGCCGGTCGGCGAAGTACGGTTGCCCGGTGGCAAACACTGAATTCCTCGACCTGAGCCGTCGGCTGCGTGCGGCGCTGACGCCGGCCGACCTCGACGCGACCCTCGCCAACATCACGGCCGCGGCCGTCGAGGTCCTGCCCGACGTGCGTTACGCAAGCATCACCATCAGGCACGCGGACGACCGCCTCGAGACGGCCGCCCCCACCGACGACCTGATCTGCGACCTGGACGCGGCGCAGTACGAGCTGCGCGAGGGGCCCTGCTACCATGCCTCCACCGACAGCGTCCACGTCACGGGACCGCACCTGGCCGCGGATGCGCGCTGGCCACGCTATGCGCCGGTCGCCGTGTCCGCCGGCGTGCTGGCCCAGGCCGGCATCCGGCTCTTCGACGCCGAGAAGTCCAAGGGCGCGCTCAACCTCTATTCCGAGAAGGAGGGCGTGTTCGGCGACCTCGACGCCCTGGGTGAGCTGTTCAGCCACCAGGCGGCCATGGCCATCGACTACGCCCGTGAGATCACCCACCTGCAGCAGGCCGTCCAGACCCGTCAGGTCATCGGTCAGGCCGTCGGCGTGGTCATGCACAAGTACGCGATGGACGATGCCCGCGCCTTCGCGTTCCTGACCCGCCTGTCGTCCAACAGCAACACCAAGCTGCGGATCGTGGCCGAGCGGCTGCTGGAGGAGACCAGCGACGACCGCTCGCTCTGAGTCGACGCCGCGAGGACCACTCGACGCTCAGCCGTCGACCAGCGCGAAGGTGGCCAGCGCGTGCACCAGCGAGGACCCCTCCTGCTCCACGTCGCCCTCGCAGACGGTGAGGTTCTCCCCGCGCTTGCTGACCCTGGCCGTGACGACGAGCCGCCCCGGCTGGCCCGGTCGCAGGTAGGTGAGGGTGAGCTGGCTGGTCACGGGAGTCTCGCCGTCGGTGGTGCTGGCGATCGCTGCGCCCATCGTGGTGTCCACCAGGGTGGCGAGCAGGCCGCCGTGAACTGTGCCGGCGTCGTTGAGGTGTCGTTCGTCAGCGTCGAGGGTGAGCGTGGCCGTGCCGTCGGCTGCCTCGGGGGCATGAGCGCCGATCAGCGCGATGAATCGCTGGGAGTGGTCTGTCATGCCGGCCCAGTACCCACGTGACCGCTGCGGATGAAGTTCCACGCGCACGCGTGGAAGTTCGGGCGGCGAGCGCCGTACCGGGCCGAAGTTCCACGCACCTGCGTGGAAGTGCAGCGCCCGTCGCTCAGTTCCCGCCCGCCGGCAGCTCCTCGAGCATCACATCGGGGTTGTCCCGGGCCGTCACCTTGGCGCGCCACTGGTCGACGAACAGCGCCAGCCGCGTGCCGTCGCTGCGTTCCAGGACCTCCACCCCACGGATCCCGGCCAGCGCCGCGGCTCCGGCTGCGTCGGTGCGCCGGGCGACCTGGTAGTCGAGGCGCGCCAGCCGGATGGGCGAGTTGAACTCGTTGGTCATCCGGTCCTCGACCACCTCGAACTGCATCGGTCCGACTGCCGCCAGGACGGGGCTCTGGTCGCCGCGCAGGTCGGAGCGCAGCACCTGGACCACGCCCTCCTGGTCGAGCTGCTCGATGCCGCGCCGGAACTGCTTGTAGCGGCCGATGTCAGCGGCGCTGGCGGTGACGAAGTGCTCCGGGGCGAAGCTGGGCACCGGCGGATATTCGATCGGGTCACCGACATAGACCGTGTCGCCGACCCGCAGCGACTGGGCGTTGACGAAGCCGATGATGTCGCCCGGCTCGGCGGTCTCCACCGAGGTCGTCTCCCGCCCGAACACCGCCTGCGCGAACTTGGTCGCGAAGGGCCGGCCGGTGGTGGCGTGCGTGACGACCATGCCGCGTTCGAACGATCCGGAGACCACGCGCGCATAGGCGAGTCGGTCGCGGTGGGCGTTGTTCATCCCCGACTGCACCTTGAAGATGAAGGCGCTGAAGTCGTCACGGACGTGGCGCACCGAGCCGTCGACGCCCTCGGTCGGGCTCGGGTCCGGCGCCAGGTCGAGGAGCAGGTCGAGCAGCTGCGCGACGCCGAAGTTCTGCAGCGCCGAGGCGAACATCACCGGGGTCGTCTCGCCGGCGAGGAAGCGCTCCTGGTCGTGGTCGGCCTCGTCGAGGCTGAGCAGCTCGTGCTCCTCGACCGCATCTGCCCACAGGGCCGCGTCGTTCTCCTCGACCTGTCCGGACGCCAGCCGCTGCTCGGGAGCCCTCGTGGCGCCACCCGCGGTGCGGGTGTACTTCACGAACTCGCCCGTCCGGCGGTCCAGGACCCCCCGGAAGTCACCGGCCTCGCCCACCGGCCAGGTCAGGGGAGTGGGCCGGAGCTTGATCTTCTCCTGGATGAGGTCCATCAGCTCGAGGGCGGACAGCCCGGGACGGTCCCACTTGTTGATGACCGTGATCACCGGGATGCCGCGGAGCGCACACACCCGGAAGAGCTTGAGGGTCTGCGGCTCCAGCCCCTTGCCCGCGTCGACCAGCATCACGGCGGAGTCGACGGCCGACAGCACGCGATAGGTGTCCTCGGAGAAGTCGCTGTGGCCGGGGGTGTCGACCAGGTTGATCACGTGGTCGCGATAGACGAACTGCAGCGCGGCCGAGGTGATCGAGATGCCACGGGCCTTCTCCATCGCCATCCAGTCCGACACCGTGGCGCGCCGGTCGCCCTTGCCGTGGACTGCTCCGGCCTCGTTGATCACCCGCGCGTGCAGCGCCAGTGCCTCGGTGAGGGTCGACTTGCCCGCGTCCGGGTGGCTGATGACGGCAAAGGTACGGCGGGGGCGACTGTCAGGCACCGCCCGAATCTACCGGTCAGGTGGCCCGACCCCCGCTTCGCCGACGGATCACCAGCCCCGCTCGCGCCACTCCGCGAGGTGCGGCCGCTCGGCGCCGAGGGTGGAGTCACCGCCGTGACCGGGGTAGAACCACACGTCGTCCGGCAAGGCGTCGAAGACCTTGCTCTCGACCTCGTCCATCAGCTGCACGAAGGCGGCTTCGTCGCCGAACGTGTTGCCGACCCCACCGGGGAAGAGCGAGTCACCGGTGAAGAGGTGGCCGGGGCCGTCCGGGTCGGACCAGAGCAGGGCGATCGACCCGGGGGTGTGGCCGGCCAGGGCGATGACCTCGAGCTCGCACGCACCGACGGCCACCCGGTCGCCGTGCGCCACGCGCCGGTCGACGGAGACGCCGGTCTGCTCGGTGATCGCGTCGGCGTCGGGAGCCCCCGCGACGACGGCTGCGTCCGGGTGTGCGGCCTTCACCTCGGCCAGGGCTCGGTGGTGGTCCCAGTGCTGGTGCGTGGTGATGATCGTCGTGAGCGGCTGGTCGCCGATCAGGGACAGCAGCGTCGCAGCGTCGGACGCCGCGTCGATCAGCACGACCTCGCCGGTCTTGTCGCATCGGAGCAGGTAGCAGTTGTTGGACATCTCCGGGTCGACCGCGACCTTGGTGATGCCGAGGCATCCCGCCGATCGGGTCTGTGGTTCGCCGCCGGGGGACACGTCGCCTGTGTAGGTCACCATGGCTCGATCGTAGGCAGGACGCCCGAGTCGGACACCAGTCCGGCGCCGTCCCCGCGCCCCGTCAGCCACCAGCCCAGCTCGTGGGAGGGACCCCGGACGGTGACCTCGGGCTTGCCCTCACCCAGGTCCCAGTCCTGGTCGAGGTCGTCGGCGTGGACGTGGAACGGCGCCGACCAGACACGATGACCGGCGTAGTCGATGAGCGACGACGAGAACTGGGGCGACCAGTCGGCGTGCGTGTAGGCCAGACCCAGGTCCGCGTGGTGGATGTCGACCTCGCGCAGACGCATGAGCACGGTCGAGCGTGCGCGGATGACCTGCCCCCCGGGCGTCCGGCTGAACGTCGTCGCCCACCTGTCCGGGGGCAGGCTGGCCACCTGGTCGTCGAAGAGCGTGACCGTCTCGATGACCCTGTCGCGGATGACGGCCGGGGCTGCGGCGCCGAGGTCGGCGATGTCGCGATCACGCCTGTCCTGCGACTCATACATCGGCGTACCGGCCCCGGAGGCGATGCCCGCCAAGGCACCGGCCAGGGCCTCGGCGTTCAGGGCGAGGTGGGCGAGCACGTGGCCGACCGACCAGCCCGGGAGGAGCGACGGCCTCGTGAAGGTGGCGTCCTCGAGGGCCTCGACGGTCGACACCAGCCGCTGGTTGGCGCCGTCCAGCAGCTGGAGGTGAAGGGGATAGGGAGGCCGCGCGCGCTGGGTCATGGCCCCAGTCAACACACCCGAAGGGCTGCTGTGCGACCCCCGTAGGATCGACGCTGACCGCGTGGCGGGTTGCATCCGACGCCTGCGTGACGAACACTTGTTCGAACAGCCTTCTCGACGCAAGGACGACCGTGATCGACCAGCTCATCATCCGGGGCGCCCGGGAGCACAACCTCAAGGACGTGTCCCTCGACCTGCCCCGCGACTCCCTGATCGTGTTCACGGGGCTGTCGGGCTCGGGCAAGTCGAGCCTCGCGTTCGACACGATCTTCGCCGAGGGCCAACGGCGCTACGTCGAGTCGCTGTCGGCATACGCGCGCCAGTTCCTCGGCCAGATGGACAAGCCCGACGTCGACTTCATCGAGGGCCTGTCACCGGCCGTCAGCATCGACCAGAAGTCGACCAGCAAGAACCCCCGCTCCACGGTCGGGACGATCACCGAGGTCTACGACTACCTCCGCCTGCTCTATGCCCGCGCCGGTCGCGCCCACTGCCCGGTCTGCGGGTCGCCGATCGAGCGGCAGACCCCCCAGCAGATCGTCGACAAGATCCTGGCGCTCGAGGAGGGCGCCCGGTTCCAGGTCCTCGCGCCGGTCATCCGCGGTCGCAAGGGTGAATACGTCGACCTGTTCCGCCAGCTCCAGACCCAGGGCTTCTCCCGTGCGCGCGTCAACGGCGAGACCCACACGCTCGACGAGCCGCCCAAGCTCGACAAGCAGAAGAAGCACACGATCGAGGTCGTCGTCGACCGGCTGGCCGTCAAGGAGAGCTCGAAGCGCCGGCTCACCGACTCGGTCGAGACCGCGCTCAACCTCGCCGGCGGCATGGTCATCTTCGACTTCGTCGACCTCGAGCCCAAGGACCCCGCTCGCGAGCTGAAGTTCTCCGAGCGGATGGCGTGCCCCAACGAGCACACCATCGACACCGACGAGCTCGAGCCGCGCTCCTTCTCCTTCAACTCCCCGTTCGGCGCCTGCGGACAGTGCAGCGGCCTCGGCACCCGGATGGAGGTCGACCCCGAGCTGGTCGTCCCCGATGCCGGTGCCACGCTCGGTGAGGGCGCGATCCAGCCGTGGAGCCACGCCCACGTCTCCGACTACTTCCTGCGGCTGATGAACGCCCTCGGCGAAGAGATGGACTTCGACCTCAACACGCCCTGGGAACGGCTGCCGGCGAGGGCCAGGACGGCCATCCTCGACGGACACAAGACCAAGGTCCACGTCGTCACCCGCAACCGCTACGGCCGTCAGCGTTCCTACTACGCAGCCTTCGAGGGCGTGCGCCCCTACATCGAGCGCCGCCACAAGGAGGCCGAGACCGACACCAGCCGGGAGCGCTTCGAGGGCTTCATGCGCGAGGTGCCCTGCCCGGCGTGCGAGGGCAGCCGCCTCAAGCCGGTCTCGATGGCGGTGACGCTGGGCGCCAAGGACAGCCCCACCGGCACCGGCGGCCTCAACATCGCCCAGGTCTGCCGGCTCCCGATCAACGAGGCGGCCGACTACCTGCGCAACCTCGACCTCTCGGTGCGCGAGAAGCAGATCGGCGAGCGGGTGCTCAAGGAGATCCAGGAGCGCCTCAACTTCCTGCTCGACGTCGGCCTCGACTACCTCTCCCTCGACCGCCCCTCGGGGTCGCTCTCGGGTGGTGAGGCGCAGCGGATCCGGCTGGCCACCCAGATCGGCGCCGGCCTCGTGGGGGTCCTCTACGTCCTCGACGAGCCATCGATCGGGCTCCACCAGCGCGACAACCACCGCCTGATCGAGACCCTGGTCCGGCTCAAGGACCTCGGCAACACGCTGATCGTGGTCGAGCACGACGAGGACACGATCAAGGTCGCCGACTGGGTCGTCGACATCGGCCCCGGCGCCGGCGAGCACGGCGGCCAGGTCGTCCACTCCGGCACCGTCCAGGGCCTCCTCGACCACCCCGACTCGATGACCGGTCAATACCTCAGCGGCCGTCGGGAGATCCCGGTGCCCGCCGTACGCCGACCGCGGACCGTCGGCCGAGAGCTGACCGTCCACGGCGCGCGCGAGCACAACCTGCGCGACATCGACGTGACGTTCCCGCTCGGGGTGTTCTGCGCCGTGACCGGCGTCTCCGGCTCGGGCAAGTCGACCCTGGTCAACGACATCCTCTACACCTCGCTGGCCAAGCAGATCTACAACGCGCGCACGATCCCGGGCCGGCACACCAAGATCACCGGCACCGAGTACGTCGACAAGGTCATCCACGTCGACCAGTCGCCCATCGGCCGCACCCCGCGGTCCAACCCGGCGACCTACACCGGGGTCTTCGACCACGTCCGCAAGCTCTTCGCCTCCACCCCCGAGGCGAAGATGCGCGGCTATCTCCAGGGCCGCTTCTCCTTCAACGTCAAGGGCGGCCGGTGCGAGGCCTGCTCCGGCGACGGCACGATCAAGATCGAGATGAACTTCCTGCCCGACGTCTATGTCCCCTGCGAGGTCTGCCACGGGGCGCGCTACAACCGCGAGACGCTCGAGGTGCACTACAAGGGCAAGACCATCGCCGAGGTCCTCGACATGCCGATCGAGGAGGCGCTCGACTTCTTCGGGGCCGTGCCGGCGATCGCTCGGCACATGAAGACGCTGGTCGAGGTCGGGCTGGGCTACGTCCGGCTCGGACAGCCGGCGACGACGTTGTCGGGTGGTGAGGCACAGCGGGTCAAGCTGTCGAGCGAGCTGCAGAAGCGTTCGACCGGCCGGACCGTCTACGTCCTCGACGAACCCACCACCGGGCTCCACTTCGAGGACATCCGCAAGCTGCTGCTGGTGCTCGGTCGACTCGTCGACCAGGGCAACACGGTGCTGGTGATCGAGCACAACCTCGACGTCATCAAGACGGCCGACTGGCTGGTCGACATGGGCCCCGAGGGCGGCTCGCGCGGTGGCATCGTCGTCGCCGAGGGGACCCCCGAGGACGTCGCGGCCAACGCCGACAGCCACACGGGGACCTTCCTGGCCCCGTTGCTGGAAGGGCGGTCTGCGAAGCAGCCGACCCGTCGGGTCCGGCCGAAGGCGGAGCCCGACCTGCGGCCCCCCACCAAGAAGGCGGCCGCGGCGGCGAAGAGGGCGGCCGCCAAGAATGCGACAGCCACGAAGGCGGCAGCGAAGAAGGTGGCAGCGAAGAAGCCGGCCAAGACGACTACGACCAAGAAGTAGTCTCAGGACATGACTTCTGCACTCAACCGGCGCCTCGTCCTGGGCGGCGCGACCGCGGCCGCCGTCGGCCTTCCCGTCCTGAGCGCCTGCGCCAGCGACGACCCCCAGACGGCCAGCGACCCGGGAGCATCAGACCCGACCAGCTCGTCGGGTGACGACGAGACGGCCGGGGGAGGCGAGTCCATCGCCACCACCGCCGACGTCCCGGTCGGTGGCTGCGCGGTCTTCAGCGACCAGAAGGTCGTCATCACCCAGCCCAGCGAGGGTGACTTCAAGGCGTTCAGCTCGACCTGCACCCACCAGGGCTGCTCGGTCAGCGCCGGCAGCGACGGCGTCATCCCCTGTCGCTGCCACGGCAGCCAGTTCTCGCTCGAGGACGGCTCCGTGGTCTCGGGCCCGGCCACCGCCCCACTGGACGCGGTGGAGATCACGGTCGAGGGAGACAGCATCTCCCTGGCCTGAGGTGTCGGTGCCGCCTCGTAGGGTTGGAACGTGCCGTCCCCTGCCAGCTATCGCCCCTCACCTGGCTCGATCCCCACGTCTCCGGGGGTCTATCGGTTCCGCGACGCCAAGGGCCGGGTCATCTATGTCGGCAAGGCCAAGAGCCTGCGACCGCGGCTGTCCTCCTACTTCCAGGACATCGCCAACCTGCACCCCCGCACCGCCTCGATGGTCACCTCGGGCGCGAGCGTCGAGTGGACGGTGGTCAAGACCGAGGTGGAAGCGCTCCAGCTCGAATACAGCTGGATCAAGGAGTTCGACCCCCGCTTCAACGTCAAATATCGTGACGACAAGTCCTATCCCTGGCTGGCGGTCACCCTGGGCGACGAGTTCCCGCGGGTGATGGTCGGGCGGGGCGCCAAGCGCAAGGGCACCCGCTACTTCGGCCCCTACGGCCATGCCTGGGCGATCCGCGAGACCGTCGACCTGCTGCTGCGGGTCTTCCCGATGCGCTCGTGCTCCAACGGGGTCTTCAAGCGCTCCGCCCAGATCGGCCGTCCGTGCCTGCTGGGCTACATCGACAAGTGCGCCGCCCCCTGCGTCGGCAACGTCACCCCGGCCGAGCACCGTGCGATCGTCGAGGACTTCTGCGACTTCATGGCCGGCAACACCTCGGCGTTCGTCAAGCGCATCGAGAAGCAGATGTATGCCGCCTCCGAGGCCCAGGACTTCGAGAAGGCGGCCAGGCTCCGTGACGACCTCGGAGCCCTCAACAAGGCGCTGGAGAAGCAGGCCGTGGTGCTCGGGGACGGCACCGACGCCGACATCATCGCGCTCGCCGAGGACCCGCTCGAGGTCGCCGTGCAGATCTTCCACGTCCGCGGCGGCCGGATCCGTGGCCAGCGCGGCTGGGTGGCCGACCGCACCGACGAGGGCGCCACCCCCGAGCTCGTCCAGGACTTCGTCCTCCAGCTGTATGGCGGGGATTCGGAGTCGATCCCTCGCGAGATCCTGGTCCCCGCCCTCCCGCCCGACGCCGGTGTGCTGGAGGAGATGCTCAGCGAGCTCCGGGGCAGCCGGGTCGTGATCCGGGTTCCCCAGCGCGGCACCAAGCTCGCGCTCCAGGAGACGGTCGCCAACAACGCCAAGCAGTCGCTGGTGCTCCACAAGACCAAGCGGGCCAGCGACCTGACCACCCGCAACCGCGCGCTGGAGGAGATCCAGCAGGCGCTGTCGCTCGACGAGGTGCCCCTGCGCATCGAGTGCTACGACGTCTCCAACCTCCAGGGCACCGAGGTCGTCGCCTCGATGGTCGTCTTCGAGGACGGGCTCGCGCGCAAGGGCGAATACCGCCGCTTCGTGATCAAGCCGGAGGCGGGGGAGACCACCGTCGGCCAGAACGACGTGGCCCACATGCACCAGGTCATCACCCGCCGGTTCCGACGGCTGCTCGACGAGCAGGCCCGGTCGGAGGCGGTCTCGACCGACTCCGGTCCGATGCTGGTCGACCCGGAGACCGGCCGCCCCCGGAAGTTCGCCTATGCCCCCGGCCTGGTGGTCGTCGACGGCGGCGCGCCCCAGGTCGCAGCCGCCCAGCAGGCGCTCACCGAGCTCGGCATCACCGACATCGCGGTGTGTGGGCTGGCCAAGCGGCTCGAGGAGGTCTGGCTGCCGGCCGAGGAGGACCCGGTGATCCTGGCCCGGACCAGCGAGGGCCTCTATCTCCTGCAGCGGATCCGCGACGAGGCCCACCGCTTCGCCATCGGCCACCACCGCTCGCGGCGCTCCAAGACCATGGTCGAGAGCCTGCTCGACGACGTCCCGGGCCTGGGGGAGGTCCGCCGCAAGACCCTGCTCAAGCACTTCGGGTCGCTCAAGAAGCTCCGAACGGCCGACGTCGCGGAGATCGCGATGGTGCCGGGGATCGGGCCGCGCACGGCAGAGTCGATCAAGGCGGCCGTGGCGACCGCTGACTCGACCGGCAAGAATGCCACCACGCCGCGGGTCAACACCGCCACCGGCGAGATCATCGAGGAGGACTGAATGGAGCCCCACCCCGGCGAGCTCGTCATCGTCACCGGCATGACCGGCGCGGGCCGCAGCACAGCGGCCAAGGAGCTGGAGGACCTCGGGTTCTTCGTCGTCGACAACCTCCCCCCGACCCTGGTGCGCGACGTCGTCCGGCTGGTCGACGACTCCCGTGGGGTCACGCAGCCGATCGCGGTCGTCGTCGACGTACGCTCCGGCTCGTTCTTCGACTCCCTCCAGGCCAACCGCCACCAGGGCGTGACCGGGCGCCCGACCACGCTGCTCTTCCTCGAGGCGACCGACGACGTCCTCGTGCGCCGCCAGGAGGCCGTCCGCCGACCGCACCCCCTCCAGGGCAGCGGCCGCCTGCTCCACGGCCTGCAGCGCGAGCGCGACGTGCTCGCGGACGTCCGGGGCGACGCCGACGTCGTCATCGACACCACCAACCTCAACGTCCACCAGCTCACCGACCGGATCGCCGAGCAGTTCGGCACCCCCGAGTCGACGCGCCTGAAGGTCACGGTCGTCTCCTTCGGGTTCAAGTACGGCATCCCGGTCGACGCCGACTTCGTGGCCGACATGCGGTTCTTGCCCAATCCCCACTGGGTGCCCGAGCTCCGGCCGCGCACCGGGCGCGACGAGGAGGTCGCCGACTACGTGCGGACGCGTCCCGGAGCGGAGACCTTCCTGGCCCAATTCGTCCCGCTGCTCGAGAACGTCGCCCAGGGCTACCTCACCGAGGGCAAGCGCTTCATGACGGTGGCCGTGGGCTGCACCGGCGGCAAGCACCGCAGCGTGGCCATGACCGAGGAGATCGCGGCTCGGCTGCGCGCCGACGGCTTCGACACGCGCGCCAGCCACCGCGACCTCGGGCGGGAATGACGCGCCGATGGCTCGCGACACCGCCCAGTCCGCCGTCGCCCTCGGGGGTGGCCACGGGCTCTTCGCCTCCCTCAGCGCGCTGCGCCACCTCGTGGCCGACCTGACCCTCGACGAGCTCACGGCGGTCGTCACCGTCGCCGACAACGGTGGGTCGTCCGGTCGCCTGCGCGGCGAGTTCGGCGTGCTGCCGCCCGGCGACCTCCGGATGGCGCTCGCCGCCCTGTGCGGCGACGACGAGTGGGGCCGCACCTGGGCCGACGTCGTCCAGCACCGCTTCGACGGCGAGGGGGAGATGCGAGGACACGTCGTCGGCAACCTCCTGATCGTCGGCCTCTGGGAGCTGATGGGTGACCCGGTCCGGGCGCTCGACTGGGTCGGCCGGCTGCTGGGCGCCCGCGGGCGGGTGCTGCCGATGGCCATCACCCCGATCGACATGACCGCGGAGGTGCGCGGGGTGGAGCCGGGTGCTCCCGACGAGGTCACGACCGTGCGCGGCCAGGTCGAGGTCGCGACCACGACGGGCGAGATCGTCTCGGTCGCCCTCGACCCTCCCGGCCCCCAGCCCTGCTCGGAGGCAGTCGACGCCGTCATGTCCGCCGACTGGGTCGTCCTGGGGCCGGGCTCCTGGTTCACCTCGGTGATCCCGCACCTGATGGTGCCCGAGCTGCGTCAGGCGCTGGTGGACACCTCGGCGGGCCTCGTCGTCGTGCTCAACCTCGCGCCGCAGGAGGGCGAGACACCCGGCTACGAGCCCGAGGACCTCCTCGCAGCGCTCTTCGAGCACGCGCCAGACCTGAAGATCCACACGGTGCTCGCCGATGTCCGCAGCGTCACCCGGCCCGAAGCGCTCGAGCAGGCAGTGGGCAGCATGGGGGCGGAGCTCTGCCTGGCCGACATCGCCGCGGAGGACGGATCCGTTCGACACGACCACGACAAGCTGGCCGCCGCCTTCGAGACGATCATGGGGGGGATTACGGCCCGTGGTGATTGACGTTCGTGAAAGGATCGGCGTATGGCGATGACGGCGCAGGTGAAGGCAGAGCTCGCCAACACCCAGATCACCAAGACCTGCTGCCGGAAGGCCGAAGTCGCCACGATGCTGCGGTTCGCCGGCGGCCTCCACATCGTGAGCGGCCGGATCGTCGTCGAGGCCGAGCTCGACACCGGTGCTGCGGCCCGTCGGCTCCGCACCGACATCTCCGAGGTCTACGGCCACCAGTCCGACGTCGTCATGGTGCAGGGCAACGGCATCCGCAAGGGCAGCCGTTACATCGTCCGCGTCGTCAAGGACGGTGAGGCCCTGGCCCGCCAGACCGGCCTGCTCGACCAGCGTGGGCGTCCGGTCCGCGGCCTGCCGCCGGCCGTGGTGTCAGGCGGCGGCTGCGACGCCGTCGCGGCCTGGCGGGGTGCGTTCCTGGCCCACGGGTCCCTCACCGAGCCCGGCCGCTCCTCGTCGCTCGAGGTGACCTGCCCCGGGCCCGAGGCTGCCTTGGCCATCGTCGGCGTCGCCCGCAGGCTCGGGATCAGCGCCAAGGCCCGCGAGGTGCGCGGGGTCGACCGCGTCGTCATCCGCGACGGTGACGCCATCGGAGCGCTGCTGACCCGCCTGGGCGCGCACGAGTCGCTGATGGCCTGGGAGGAGCGCCGCATGCGGCGCGAGGTCCGGGCGACGGCCAACCGCCTCGCCAACTTCGACGACGCCAACCTCCGTCGCTCCGCGCGCGCCGCCGTTGCAGCCGGGGCCCGTGTCGAGCGTGCACTGGAGATCCTGGCCGAGGAGGTGCCCGACCACCTCAAGCTCGCCGGTCACCTGCGGCTCGAGCACAAGAACGCCTCGCTGGAGGAGCTCGGTCAGCTCCACGAGCCGGTGCTGACCAAGGACGCGATCGCAGGCCGGATCAGGCGGCTCCTGGCCATGGCCGACAAGCGCGCCGAGGAGCTCGGCATCCCCGACACGGAGTCCTCGCTGACCCCGGAGATGCTGGCCGACGAAAGCTGAGCCCGACCCCGCGATAGGGTCGTGGGCGTCGTCGGACGACCGGCACCGGTCGTCGTGCTCATGATCGAAGGAGTCCCAGTGACTGTCCGCGTTGGTATCAACGGCTTCGGCCGCATCGGCCGCAACTTCTTCCGGGCGGTTCGCGCCTCCGGGGCCGACATCGAGATCGTCGGGGTCAACGACCTCACCGACAACGCCTCGCTGGCGCACCTCCTCAAGTACGACTCGATCCTGGGACGCCTGGACGCCGAGGTCTCCAGCGACGACACCTCGATCAAGGTCGGCGACCAGTCGATCACGGCGTTCGCCGAGCGTGACCCCGCCAACCTCACGTGGGGCGACCTCGGTGTCGACGTCGTCGTCGAGTCCACCGGCTTCTTCACCGACGCCACCAAGGCGCGCGCCCACGTCGACGCCGGCGCCAAGAAGGTCATCATCTCGGCGCCCGCGTCCAACGAGGACATCACCGTGGTGATGGGCGTCAACCACGAGCTCTACGACCCCTCGAAGCACACGGTGATCTCCAACGCCTCGTGCACCACCAACTGCCTCGCCCCCATGGCCAAGGCGCTCCACGAGGAGTTCACGATCGTCAAGGGCCTGATGACGACCGTGCACGCCTACACCGCCGACCAGAACCTCCTCGACAACATCCACAAGGACCCGCGTCGCGCCCGCGCCGCCGCCCTCAACGTCGTCCCCACCTCGACCGGTGCCGCCAAGGCGATCGGCCTGGTCATGCCCGAGCTCAAGGGCAAGCTCGACGGCTATGCCCTCCGCGTCCCGGTTCCCACGGGTTCGGCCACCGACCTCACGTTCGAGGCCGGCCGCGAGACCAGCGTCGAAGAGGTCAACGCGGCGGTCAAGAAGGCCGCCGACGGCAAGTTCCTCAAGTACTCGACCGACCCGATCGTCTCCTCCGACATCGTCACCGACCCCGCGTCGTGCATCTTCGACGCGCCGCTGACCAAGGTCATCGGCAACCAGGTCAAGGTCGTCGGCTGGTACGACAACGAGTGGGGCTACTCCAACCGGCTCGCCGACCTGATCACCCACATCGGCACCACGCTCTGATCCGTGTCGACCCACACTGCGGACATCGCCTCCCTCGGAGACCTCCGGGGCAAGCGGGTCCTGGTCCGCTCCGACCTCAACGTCCCGCTCGACGGTGACACCATCACCGACGACGGCCGGATCCGCGCCAGCGTGCCCACGATCAGGCAGCTCTCCGAAGCCGGAGCCCGCGTCCTGGTGGTCGCACACCTCGGGCGTCCCAAGGGTGCGCCCGACTCGGCGTTCTCGCTCGCTCCCGTGGCCGCCCGGCTGGGGGAGCTGCTGGGCCGCGACGTCGCCTTTGCGACCGA
Organism: Nocardioides piscis; assembly: GCF_011300215.1. Lineage (NCBI taxonomy): Bacteria > Bacillati > Actinomycetota > Actinomycetes > Propionibacteriales > Nocardioidaceae > Nocardioides > Nocardioides piscis. The sequence goes on along the minus strand of NZ_CP049866.1, from coordinate 3,161,931 downwards.
CACGGTGGGTGAGAGCGCCAACGAGACCGTCGCCGCGCTCGGTGACGGCGACGTCGCCGTGCTCGAGAACGTCCGCTTCAACGAGGGCGAGACGAGCAAGGACGACGAGGTGCGGGGCTCGTTCGCAGGCCAGCTGGCGAAGCTCGCCGACGCGTTCGTCTCCGACGGGTTCGGTGTCGTGCACCGCAGGCAGGCGAGCGTCTATGACGTCGCCAGGCTGCTGCCCTCGGCCATGGGCAACCTGGTCAGCGCCGAGATCAACGTGCTTCGTCGACTCACGGTGGACCCGCAGCGCCCCTACGTCGTGGTGCTCGGCGGCTCCAAGGTCTCCGACAAGCTCGGTGTCATCGACAACCTGCTCGAGAAGGCCGACAAGCTGCTGATCGGCGGCGGGATGGTCTTCACCTTCCTCAAGGCCCAGGGGCACGAGGTCGGCAAGAGCCTGCTCGAGGAGGACCAGCTCGACGTCTGTCGCCGCTACCTCGCCGAGGCGACCGAGCGTGGGGTCGAGATCGTCCTCCCCACCGACATCGTCGTCGACACCACCTTCCCGTCCGGTGACGCCGACCCGTCCCCGCAGGTCGTGGCGGCCGACGCCATCCCGGCCGACGCCCTCGGGCTCGACATCGGCCCGGAGTCCGCGAAGGCCTTCGCCGCTTCGCTCGCCGATGCCCGGACCGTGTTCTGGAACGGGCCCATGGGGGTGTTCGAGGTCGACGCGTTCGCCGGCGGCACCCGTGCGGTGGCAGAGGCACTGACCAAGGTGGACGGCCTCTCGGTCGTCGGCGGTGGCGACTCTGCGGCCGCCGTACGCCAGCTCGGGTTCGACGAGGCCTCCTTCGGTCACATCTCGACGGGTGGCGGGGCGTCGCTCGAATACCTCGAGGGCAAGGAACTGCCCGGCATCGCTGTTCTTGAAAGGGACTGAGCCCGTGACGACCACGCTGCGCACGCCGCTGATGGCTGGCAACTGGAAGATGAACCTCAATCACCAGGAGGCAGTCGTCCTGGTCCAGAAGCTCGCCTGGACCCTGTCGGACAAGAAGCACGACTACGGCAAGGTCGAGGTGGTCGTCGTGCCGCCGTTCACCGACCTGCGCTCTGTGCAGACGCTGGTCGACGGCGACCGGCTCTCGATCAAGTATGCCGCGCAGGACGTCTCGACCCACGACAGTGGCGCCTACACCGGTGAGATCTCCGCCGGCATGCTCGCCAAGCTGGGCTGTTCCTACGTCGTGGTGGGCCACTCGGAGCGGCGCGAACATCACGCTGAGACCGACGAGGTCGTCAACGCCAAGGCCCACAAGGCCCTGGCTGCAGGGATGACCCCGATCGTGTGCGTCGGCGAAGGTCTCGAGGTCCGGCAAGCGGGGCAGCACGTGCCCCACACGCTGGCGCAGGTGGAAGGTTCACTCGCTGGCTTCACGGCCGAGCAGGTGGCCGGCCTGGTGGTGGCCTACGAACCCGTGTGGGCCATCGGCACCGGCGAGGTCGCGACCCCGGACGACGCGCAGGAGGTGTGCGCGGCCATCCGCGCCCGCATCAGGGAGCTCCACGGCGACAGTGCCGCGGACTCCGTCCGCGTGCTCTACGGCGGCTCGGTCAAGGCCGCCAACGTCGCCGGCATCATGGAGAAGGCCGACGTGGACGGCGCCCTGGTGGGCGGCGCCAGCCTCCAGGTCGACGAGTTCGGTGGGATCTGTCGCTTCTATGAGATGCCGGTCCTGTGACTGTGCACGTCCTGACGTAGGCTGCCGCTCGTGGAAATGCTCTTCACTGTCCTGCTCGTTGCGACGAGCGCCGTCCTGATCCTGCTCGTCCTCCTGCACAAGGGACGTGGCGGCGGTCTGTCCGACATGTTCGGAGGCGGTGTCTCCAGCTCGCTGGGCGGTTCGTCGGTCGCCGAGCGCAACCTCGATCGTTTCACCATCGGCATGGGCGTCATCTGGTTCGCGTGCGTGATCGCGCTCGGACTGCTCAAGGCCTACAGCGGTTCATGATCAAGTTTCCGCAGGAATTGAGAGAAAGAGACTGACGGTGGCTGGTGGAGGGAATGCGATCCGGGGAGCCGGGTCGGCGCTGGTCCGATGGGTGAGGCGGAGCGCGGCGAGGCCGCCCCACGTCAGCTGATCACCTATTTCTGCGCACACGAGCACCGCTCGGTGGTCGCGTTCGCGGTCGAGGCCGCCGCGCCGGACAACTGGGACTGCCCCAAGTGCGGGCTCCCGGCCAGTCGTGACTGCGACAACCCGCCGCCGGCGCCGAAGAACGAGCCCTACAAGACCCACCTCGCCTACGTGAAGGAGCGTCGCTCCGAGACCGAGGCTGCCGACATCCTCGACGAGGCCATCCAGCTCCTGCGCAGTCGGCGCAAGTCGGGCGACATCATCTTTTGAGGCTCTCGGCGCAGCTTCTCGCGTCGGCGAGGGTGATCGGCTCGGGTGAGCAGAGGTCAGCCCTCAGTCCGGTGACCAGTGCGGCCAGCGCCCGAACCGCCCCCGACTGCTCGTCAGGCAACCATCTCCGGATCATGGCGTGCTGCTCCTGCTCGCCGAACACGGTGGCGGCTCCGACGGCGGCGTCGCTCCTGCCGGCCTCGCAGATGGCGAGCCAGACGCGGGCGAAGACGATGCCGTCCTCGTCCGCGGGAAGCAGCCGCTTCGCCACTGTCGCAGCGTTCGGGCCAGGTGGGTTGTAGGCACCAGCCAGCTGGTAGGACAGCAGCTGCGTCCAGCGTCGCGCGTAGCGCCATGCGATCTGCTCCCGGAGCGGTTGCACGCCGCCAAACCACGCTTGGACCGACTGCTTCGACATGTTCCCGCGCGCACCGACATTCGCCAGGGTGACGGCTTGCCAGCCTTGTTCAGCCATGACCGGGATCGCCAGGTCAGTCGCCATGTCAGCCTTGGCCTGACTGGTGAACGCGAACATGGGTCGGTCACGACGATGGGAGAGAGCTGCCACGCCATGAGCGAAGCAGCATGACGCGCGCGTCGCACACGCTCCTCCACAGGGTCCCCCTGCGAGGCCCTCAACTCGATCATTGACTGACGTCAGTCAATGATCGAATCGACCTCCGCGGTCCTGTCGGATCAGCGGGGGATCCGGCTGGCTGCGGCCTCATCGATGAGCCAGACCGTCTCCGAGGTCCCGCGCACGCCGCGGGCCGGGATCTCGTGCCGATCCCCACCGTCGATGGCCGCGGCGACGGCGTCGGTCTTGTCGCCGCCGCTGACCAGGAACCACACGGCCTTGGCGCGGTTGATGGCCTCGAAGGTCAGGCTGACCCGGTCGGGTGGAGGCTTGGGGGAGTCGTGGACCGCCACCGCGATCTGGTCGGTGACGTCGAGCGCCACGTGCCCGGGGAAGAGCGATGCGACGTGCCCGTCCGGGCCGACGCCGAGCATCAGGACCTCGAAGGAGCCCGCCCCCACGGAGCGCATCGTCGCGGAGTATGCCGACGCCGACTCCTCAGCCGTTGCGACTTCGTCGGCCGCGGGGACCTCGTGGATGTTGTCCGGCGACAGGGGCAGCTGGTCGAGCAGGGCGGAGCGTGCCTGGTGGGCGTTGCGGTCGGGTGAGGACGCTGGGACGAACCGCTCGTCACCCCACCAGATCACGACGCGCGACCAGTCGACCGACGAGTCGGTGGCACGGCGGGCGACCTCGCGGTGGATGGCATCGGCGATCGAGCCGCCGGTGAGCCCGATGTGGGGGACCTCTCCGCGGCCCTGCGCCTCCTCGATGCGGGAGAGCAGCCGGGACGCGACGTCGCCGGCCAGGGTCGAGGCGTCCTCGTGGACGACCATCTCCGGCGCCGTCATGACGACTTCCTCAGCGCCACCAGGCGCTTCGCGGTCGAGGCATAGACATCGTCCTCGTCCAGGCGACGCAGCTCCTCGGCGAGCAGGGCAGGCACCTCGCGCCGCTTGAGCGCAACGGGTCGGTCGGGTCGGTCGGGGGAGGAGAACGTGGCCAGCCGTCCGTCGGCACGGGAGATGGTGATGGGGCCTTCCTTGGTCTCCAGCGAGACGTCGGTGATCCCCGGACCGTCCGAGCTGTGCCTGGTCACCTCGACCTTGAGCCGGTCGGCGAGCCAGGCGACCAACAGGTCTGCGCTCGGGCTGATCCGTTCAGCGGTCACCGAGGCCCCGGTCACCTTGAGCGGGTGCTGGTCGAGGGCTGCGGCGAGCAGGGCCCGCCAGGGCGTGAGGCGGGTCCAGCTCAGGTCGGTGTTGCCGGGCGCATAGACCTTGCACTGGTTCAGCATGGCAGTGGACTTGCCGCGGGTGACCGCGGCGGAGTCGGTGATCCGCCGCCGGGCCAGGGCTCCCAGGGGGTCGGCGGCCGGATCAGCCGGAGCCGTGGTCGGCCACCAGATCGCGACGGGGGAGTCGGGAAGCAGGAGCGGCAGGACCACAGACTCGGCATGCCGGACCACCTCGCCCTTGAGCCTGATCAAGGCGGTCTCGCCGCCCCACCCGTCGCCGCTGCCGACCTGTGCGTTGACCTGCGGGGCACCGCGACCGTCGCCGAGGATCACGCCGAGCACGCGGGAGGGATGCTCGCGCGAGGCTCGCTGCGCGGCCTTCATCGCCTCGGAGGCGTCCTCCTCGGGGGTGACGATGATCAGGGTCATCACCATCCCCATGGCGGGGCTGCCGGCCCGGGTCCGGGCACGGACGAACTCGGCCGCGATCCGCGACGAGGTGGTGTCGATGAGCTCGATCATCTCGGGGTCCCCTCGGAATCGGGAGCGAAGCGAGGGATTGCGTGGGGTGAGGTCATCTAGGGTCTCCGCCAGACTCGGTCGTCGCGGGCCAGCATGGCATCGGCTGAGGCTGGGCCCCACGTGCCGGCCGGGTAGGGCTCCGGCTTGCCCTTGCGTGCCCAGTGCTCGATCACCGGGTCGAGGAGTCGCCACGACTGCTCGACCTCCTCGTGCTGGGGGAACAACGGCGGCTCGCCGAGCAGGACGTCGAGGATCAGCCGTTCGTAGGCCTCGGCGCTGGCCTCGGTGAACGAACCGCCGTACGCGAAGTCCATGTTGACGTCGCGGATCTCCATCGCCGTCCCCGGCACCTTGGAGCCGAACCGCATGGTCATGCCCTCGTCGGGCTGCACGCGGATGACCAGGGCGTTCTGGGTGAGCTCCTCGGTCGTGGTGTCGTGGAAGGGCAGGTGCGGTGCCCGCTTGAACACGATGGCGACCTCGGTGACCCGTCGCCCCAGCCTCTTGCCTGTGCGCAGGTAGAACGGGACCCCGGCCCAGCGACGCGTCTCGACGTGCACGGTGATCGCCGCGAAGGTCTCGGTGGCCGACGTCGACGTGATCCCCTCCTCGTCGAGGAAGCCGATCACCTTCTCGCCGCCCTGCCACCCGGCGGCGTACTGCCCGCGTGCGGTCGTGGTGTCGAGGCGGCGGGGGAGCTCGGCCGAGGCGAGCACCTTCTGCTTCTCCACCCGCAGGCTCTCGGCGTCGAAGGAGATGGGCTCCTCCATCGCCACCAGCGCCATCAGCTGCAGCAGGTGGTTCTGGATGACGTCGCGCGCTGCGCCGATGCCGTCGTAGTAGCCGGCGCGGCCCCCGATGCCGATGTCCTCGGCCATCGTGATCTGGACGTGGTCGACGTAGTGGGCGTTCCAGATCGGCTCGAACATGTTGTTGGCGAAGCGCATCGCCAGGATGTTCTGAACCGTCTCCTTGCCGAGGTAGTGGTCGATCCGGAAGATCTGCTCGGGCTCGAAGACCCCGGCCAGGACGTCGTTGAGCTCGCGGGCCGATTCGAGGTCGTGCCCGAACGGCTTCTCCACCACGACCCGGCGCCACTGGTCATCGCGGCCGTCGGCGAGGCCGTGCTCCTTGAGCTGACCGACCACGGTGCCGAAGAAGGCGGGTGGGATCGCGAGGTAGAAGGCCATGTTGCCGCCCGTCCCGCGCAGCTGGTCGAGCTCCTCGACCGTGCGCCGGAGCTGCTCGAAGGCGTTGTCGTCGTCGAACTCTCCCGGCACGAACCGGAATCCCTCGGAGAGCTGCCTCCACACCTCCTCGCGGAAGGGGGTCCGGGCGTGCTCCTTGACCGCGTCGTGCACGATCTGGGCGAAGTCCTGGTCGGCCCAGTCACGCCGGGCGAAGCCCACCAGGCTGAAGCCGGGCGGCAGCAGCCCGCGGTTGGCAAGGTCATAGATCGCCGGCATCACCTTCTTGCGCGACAGGTCGCCCGTCACCCCGAAGAGCACCAGCCCGCAGGGTCCGGCGATGCGCGGCAGCCGACGGTCCTGCGGGTCGCGCAGCGGGTTGTGCCCGGACTCCGTGGCGCTCACCGGCGGTTCTCCCGGTAGTAGGTGATCAGGGCCCTCGTCGAGGCGTCCTGCTCGGCGAGTACGGCGACGTCGCCACCCACCGCAGGGGTGAGCTGCTGGGCCAGCTGCTTGCCGAGCTCGACGCCCCACTGGTCGAAGCTGTCGATGCCCCACACCACCCCCTGGACGAAGGTCAGGTGCTCGTAGAGCGCGATCAGCTGACCCAGCACTGCGGGGGTCAGGGCCGGGGCCATGATCGAGGTGGTGGGCCGGTTGCCCTCGAAGACGCGGGCGGCGACGCCCGCTTCGTCGAGCGGGTCGTCGGCATGTTCGGCGCGGACCTCGTCGGCGGTCTTGCCGAAGGCCAGGGCCTTGGTCTGGGCGAAGAAGTTGGCCAGCAACAGCTCGTGGACGTCTGCCCCCTGCCCGTCCTCGGAGTCGTCGACGAGGGGGTAGTCCGGGTTGGCGAAGGCGATGAAGTCGGCCGGCACGAGCTGCGTGCCCTGGTGGATGAGCTGGTAGAAGGCATGCTGTCCGTTGGTGCCCGGCTCCCCCAGAACACCTCTCCGGTCTCGGCACTGACCGGCGTCCCGTCCCACCGCACGCTCTTGCCGTTGGACTCCATGGTGAGCTGCTGCAGATAGGCCGGGAACCGGTGCAGCAGCTGGGCATAGGGCAGCACCGCGTGCGTGGCGGCGCCCAGGAAGTTGTGGTGCCAGATGTTGGTCAGGCCCATCAGCACCGGGACGTTCGCGCGCAGCGCAGTGGTGCGGAAGTGCTGGTCCATGGCGGCGAACCCCGCCAACAGCTCGGCGAAGCGCTCCGGCCCGATCGCGATCGCGAGCGAGGTGCCGATGGCGGAGTCGACGGAGTAGCGCCCACCCACCCAGTCCCAGAACCCGAACGCGTTGTCGGGGTCGATGCCGAAGTCGGCGACCTTGTCGAGGGCGGTGGAGACGGCGACGAAGTGCCTGGCGACCGCGTCGTCGTGCTGTCCGAGCGCGTCGAGCAGCCAGCTGCGGCACAAGCGCGCGTTGGTCAGCGTCTCCAGCGTGCCGAAGGTCTTGCTGGCGACGATGAACAGCGTGGTGGCCGGGTCGAGGTCGGCGAGGGTGCGGGCGGTGTCGGTCGGGTCGATGTTGCTGATGAAGCGACACTCCAGACCGTCCTGGACGTATGCCGCCAACGCCTCGTAGGCCATCACGGGACCCAGGTCGGAACCACCGATGCCGATGTTGACCACGGTGCGGATCTGCTCGCCCGTCGCGCCGGTCCAGGCACCCGAGCGGACCCGCTCGGCGAAGGCGTAGACCCGCGTCAGCACCTCGTGCACGTCGGCGACGACGTCCTGGCCGTCCACGGTCAGCGATGCCGACCGGGGCAGCCGCAGCGCGGTGTGCAGGACGGCGCGGTCCTCGGTGGCGTTGACGTGCTCACCGGCGAACATCGCGTCGCGCCGCGCGGGCAGGCCGACCTCCTCGGCCAGGGCCAGCAGCGCGTCGAGCACCTCGTCGTTGAGCAGGTTCTTCGACAGGTCGACGCGGAGGTCGGCCGCGTCGAAGGAGAAGCGCCCGGCCCGGTCCGGGTCGGTGTCGAACGACGCCCGCAGGTCGGGGGCGAATCCGCTGCTGAGGTCACCCAACCGCGCCCACGCCGCGGTCGTGGTGCAGTCGACCGGCGCCGCGGGACCGCCCGACGCGGTCAAGACGTGCCGCCCGCCGCCTCGAGCTGGCCGCGGACCGTGTCGAGCAGCTCGTTCCACGAGACGACGAACTTCTCGACGCCCTCCTCCTCGAGGGTGGAGATCACGTCGTCGTAGTCGATGCCGGCCTCGGCCAGCGCCGCCATCGTGGCGTGCGCGTCGTCATACATCGTGGTGACCCGGTCACCGTTGACCTCGCCGTGGTCGGCGAAGGCCTGCATGGTCTTCTCGGGCATCGTGTTGACGGTGTCGGGGGCAACGAGCTCGGTGACATACATGGTGTCGGAGTAGTCGGGGTTCTTCACACCCGTCGAGGCCCACAATGGCCGCTGCCTGTTGGCGCCGGCCGCCTCGAGGGCCTGCCAGCGGTCGCCGCTGAAGAACTCCTCGAACGCCTGGTGCGCCAGCCGGGCGTTGGCGATGCCGGCACGCCCGAAGAGCTCCTTGTCGGCACCGGCGGCCTCGAGGCGCTTGTCGATCTCGCTGTCGACGCGCGAGACGAAGAAGGACGCCACGGAGTGGATCTTCGACAGGTCCTGGCCGTTGTCGCGAGCCTTCTCGAGACCGGCGACGTAGGCCTCCATCACGCCGCGGTAGCGCTCCAGCCCGAAGATCAGGGTCACGTTGACGCTGATGCCCTCGCCGAGCACGTCGGAGATGGCCGGTGCCCCCTCGGTGGTGGCCGGGATCTTGATCAGGCAGTTCTCCCGGTCCACCGCCTTCCACAGGTCCTTGGCGGAGGCGGTGGTGGCCTCGGTGTCGGCAGCCAGCGCAGGGGAGACCTCGATCGAGACCCGGCCGTCCACGCCGCCGGAGGCGTCGAAGACGGGACGCAGGACGTCGCACGCGGCGCGGACGTCGCCGGTCGTCAGCTGGAAGACCGTCGTGTCGACGTCGGCCCCGGACTTCGCGAGGTCGCGCACCTCGGCGTCATAGCGCTCGCCATCGGCCAGGGCCGAGGCGAAGATCGACGGGTTGGTGGTGACCCCGACCACGGAGTGGGAACCGACGAGATCGGCGAGGTTGCCAGTCTCGATCCGTTCGCGGGACAGGTCGTCGAGCCAGATGGACACGCCCGCGTCTGCGAGAGTCTTCATGCGGTCACTCATGGTTCCTCCTGATGGTTGGTCTGGGGGTCCCGGCGCGTGAGCTCAGTCGGTGGACACCCGGATGCTGTCGCGGGCGGCGTCGGCGACTGCCTGGCCGGTCATGCCGTATTCCTCATAGATGCGTGCGTAGTCGGCCGAGTGCCCGTAGGTCTCGATCGAGACGATGCGACCGTGGTCGCCGACGATCTCGCGCCAGCCCATGGCGATGCCCGCCTCGACCGAGACCCGCGCCTTGACGGTGGGCGGGATGACGCTCTCGCGGTAGGCCGGCTCCTGCTCGTCGAACCACTCACGGCACGGCATCGAGACGACCCGCGCACGGATGCCGTCGGCGGCGAGGAGGTCGCGCGCGGCCACAGCGATCTGGACCTCCGACCCAGTGCCGACGAGTACCACGTCTGGCAGGCCCTCCTCGACGTCGACGAGGACATAGCCACCGCGGTGCACGTCAGAGGTGTCGGAGAAGCCGTCGGTGCCGCGCGGGAAGACCGGCACGTTCTGCCGGGTCAGGGCGATGCCGGCGGGACGGTCGGTGTTGCGCAGCACCGCGTGCCACGCCGCAGCGGTCTCGTTGGCGTCAGCAGGACGCACGACGTCGAGGCCCGGGATGGCCCGCAGGGCGGCGAGGTGCTCGATGGGCTGGTGGGTCGGACCGTCCTCACCCAGACCGATCGAGTCGTGCGTCCAGACATAGGTGACGGGCAGGCCCATCAGAGCGGCGAGACGGACCGACCCGCGCATGTAGTCGGAGAAGGTGAGGAAGGTGCCGCCGAAGACGCGGGTGCCGCCGTGGAGCGCGATGCCGTTGAGGATCGCACCCATCCCGTGCTCGCGGATGCCGAAGTGCAGCACCCGGCCGGCCTCGGGGTCGCCGTCCCACTGATCGGTGGAGCGGTCCTTGGGGATGAACGAGGGCGCGCCCTCGATGGTGGTGTTGTTGGACTCGGCGAGGTCGGCCGAGCCGCCCCACAGCTCCGGCATCAGGCCGGCGACCGTGTTGATGACCTTGCCGGACGCCTTGCGGGTGGCGACGCCGTCGGTGCTCGGCTCGAACGTCGGCAGCGCCTCGGCGAGCCCCTCGGGCAGCGCCCGCGTCTGCATGCGGTCCCAGGTCGCGAGCACGTCTGCGGAGGCAGCCTCTCGCCAGGCGTCGAGCTGCTCCTCCCAGGCGGCTTGCGCCTCCTTGCCGCGCTGCACCAGCGAGCGAGTGTGGGCGATGACGTCCTCGGGCACCTCGAAGTGCTTCTCGGCGTCGAAGCCGAGGATCTCCTTGGTCGCGGCGACCTCCTCGGCACCGAGCGCGGAGCCGTGGGACTTGCCCGTGCCCTGGGCGTTGGGGGCCGGCCAGGCGATGACGGTCCGCAGCACGATCAGGCTGGGCTGGTCGGTGACGCCGCGTGCCTGCTCGATGGCGTCGTGGAGCGCGGGCACGTCCTCGGTGTAGCCGGTGCCGTCGTGGGTCCAGTCGACGGTCTGGACGTGCCAGCCGTAGGCCTCGTAGCGCGCACCGACGTCCTCGGTGAAGGCCACGTCCGTGTCGCCCTCGATCGAGATCCGGTTGGCGTCATAGATGACGGTGAGGTTGCCCAGCCGCTGGGTGCCGGCGATGGACGAGGCCTCGGCGCTCACGCCCTCCTGGAGGTCGCCGTCGCTGGCGAGGGCATAGATGTGGTGGTCGAAGACCGAGGCACCCTCGGCCGCGCCGGGGTCGAGCATCCCGCGCTGACGGCGGGCGGCCATCGCCATGCCGACGGCGTTGCCGACGCCCTGGCCCAAGGGGCCGGTGGTGGTCTCGACGCCCGCGGTGTGGCCGTGCTCGGGGTGACCGGGGGTCTTGCTGCCCCAGGTGCGCAGGGTCCTGAGGTCGTCGAGCTCGAGGCCCCAGCCGCCGAGGAAGAGCTGGGTGTAGAGGGTGATGGAGCTGTGCCCCAGCGAGAGCACGAAGCGGTCGCGGCCGGCCCAGTCGGGATCGGCCGGGTTGTGACGCATCACCTTCTGGAACAGCAGGTAGGCCGCCGGCGCGAGGCTCATCGCGGTGCCCGGGTGTCCGTTCCCGACCTTCTGGACCGCGTCCATGGCCAGCACGCGGGCGGTGTCCACAGCCTTCTCGTCGAGTTCGTTCCAGTCCAGCTTGGGCAACGGGGAGGTCACAGGCGTCCTTGTCATCTGGTGGCCACGGGGTGGCTGTTCTGTGTGGCGACGGGCGCGTCCGAGCCTACTCATCCCGCGGGATAGACTCGACCCCGCACCAGTTCCCGAACTCTTAGGTTTCATACCGTGTCCCAGGTCGGCCAACCGCAGGCGAGCGACCGCTCGGCCGACGCTCCGCGGGGAGACGGATCAGCGACCGTCCCCGCGCCGTCGTTCAAGGACGTGGTCGCGGCCTACGTCGGCCTGACCAAGCCCCGGGTGATCGAGCTCCTGCTCCTGACCACGGTGCCGGTGATGTTCTTCGCCCAGCGTGGGATCCCGCCCCTGGGCCTCGTGGCGGCCACCGTGGTCGGGGGCGCCCTCTCGGCCGGGTCCGCGTCGGCATACAACTGCGTCTATGACCGCGACATCGACGAGCAGATGCGTCGCACCCGTCGCCGCGCGCTGCCTCGCCACATCGTCTCGGCCCGCTCGGCGCTGATCTTCGCCACCATCCTGGCGATCGTGTCCACGGTGGTCCTGGCCCTGTGGGTCAACTGGCTCAGTGCGGGCCTGTCGGTGCTGGCCAACGCCTTCTACGTCTTCGTCTACACGATGCTGCTCAAGCGCCGCACCACCCAGAACATCGTCTGGGGCGGCCTCGCCGGCTGCTTCCCGGCGCTGATCGGCTGGACCGCAGTGACCGGCGAGCTGGCCTGGACCCCCGTCGTGCTGTTCCTCGTCGTGTTCTTCTGGACTCCACCCCACACCTGGGCGCTGGCGCTGCGCTACCGCGAGGACTACGCCGGCGTCGACGTCCCGATGCTCCCGGTCGTCAAGCCGGCAGCGGAGGTGGGTCGCCAGATCGTCCTCTACAGCTGGGTGCTCGTCGCGACGTCGCTGACGCTGTGGCCGGTCGCCGGCACCAGCGTCTTCTATCCCGTCGCCGCCGCGGTGCTGGGTGCGGTGTTCCTGCTGGAGGCGCACCGCATGTGGCAGCGCGCCAAGGCTTCGGACGCGTTGAGCGACATCAACCCGATGCGGCTCTTCCACATGTCCAACCTCTATCTGTCGCTGCTGTTCGTCGCCGTCGCGCTCGACCCGCTGCTCTTCGGCTGAGCCCACTCAGCCCGGCGCGACATGGTGCTCAGCAGCGTCCACGTCACCGCGGCCGAGACGAGCGCGGCGCCGAGCATATGGAGGCCGACCAGGACCTCCGGCAGGTCGGTGAAGTACTGCACGAAGCCCAGGACCCCCTGCACGAGCAGCAGCGCGAGCAGCGCGCCGGCGGCCCGGCGGACCACCGTGGCGCCCAGCCCGTGGGCCAGCACGGCGAGCCCGAGGGTGAGCGCCAGCAGGGCATAGACCGCTGCGGCGTGCACGTGCGACATCACCTGGGGGTCGAGACCGGTCCGTCGTGACTCGAGGTCGCCCGAGTGGGGCCCGCTGCCGGTGACGACGGTGCCGAGATAGAGCACCACCCAGGTGGCGGCGAGGACCAGCCAGGCCAGCGGGCGGAGCCGGTCGGAGGCCGGGCGCGTCGGTCCGCGCAGCTCGTCGAGCAGCGCGACACAGACCCCGATGATGGCCATCGACACCAGGAAGTGGCCGGCGACGATCCAGGGGTTGAGGTCGGTGAGGACCGTGATGCCGCCGAGGACGGCCTGGGCTGGTATGCCGAGGGCGACGACCGCAGCCAGGACTGTCGCCCGGGTGCGGCCGGTGCGCCCGACGGCGACGAAGCAGGCGATGGCGATGACCACCAGGGCCCAGGTGAGCATCCGGTTGCCGAACTCGATCGCGCCGTGCACGCCCAGTTCGCCGTGGGCGACGTAGGACTCGTCTGTGCAGCGTGGCCAGGTCGGGCATCCCAGCCCGGAGCCGGTGAGGCGGACGGCGCCACCGGTGACGACGATGCCGATGTTGGCGACGAGGTTGGCGACGGCCAGGGGCCAGGCGAAGCGGTGCAGCCGGTGGAGCCGGTCAAGGGCAGGCATGGTCATTCCCATTTGAAGGTGCGGGCGGTCAGGAGGGTCCCGAGGACGCCCCACCCGAGGAGGACGAGCAGGGCCGCCCAGTCGAGACGGGCGTCGATCAGGGCGGCGCGCATGGCGTCGCCGAGCGCGCCGGAGGGCAGCCACGAGACCAGACCGGCCGCGGCGCCATAGGACGAGGTCGGCAGGACAACGCCGCCGCCGGCCATCAGCAGCAGGTAGACCAGGTTGGCCAGCGCGAGGGTCGCCTCGGCGCGCAGCACACCGGCGACGAAGAGGCCGAGCGAGGCGAAGGCCCATGTCCCGGCCGCCACGGTGAGCGCGGCCGCCCCTGCGCTGAGGGCCGGGTGCTCTAGCGAGGGCCGCCAGCCTAGGACGAGTGCGACGACGACGAGCACCACCAGCTGGAGCAGCACGACGTTGAGCAGGGCCAGGACCTTGCCCAGCAGGAGGCCGTGCCGGGGGAGAGGGGAGGACCCGAGGCGCTTGATCACGCCGTAGCGCCGCTCGAAGCCGGTGGCGATCGCGATCGAGGTGAAGGCGGTCGACATGACTGCCAGGGCCAGCACCCCAGGCGCCAGGACGTCCACCGGTGCACGCCCGCCGAGGTCGAGACCGAGTCGGTCGGCTGCCAGGACGCCGGCGACGAGCACGATCACCGGGATGACGATGGCCAGGAGCAGCTGTTCGCCGTTGCGCAGCATCAACCGCGTCTCCATGCGAGCCTGGGCGGCCACCTGGCGAACGAGCGGGGCAGCTCCCGGAGCAGGTGCGAACACGCTCATCCCTCCAGCTCCCGACCCGTGAGGCGCAGGAACACGTCCTCGAGGTTCTGCCGGCCCAGGGCCAGCGACTCGGGCACCACGTCGTGGTTCTCGCACCAGCGCGAGACGATGCCCAGGGTGGTGCCGTCGGCGGGTCCGGTGATCAACATGCTGCGCTCCCCGAGCTGGCTGACCTCGGTCCCGGGCGCGAGGTCGCGACGCAGCGACTCCGGGGCGCCCTCGGGGAACGGGCGGGTCACGACGAGTCGGATGGTGGCCGCGCGACCGCCGCTCGTGAGCTCGGTCGGCGACCCCGACGCGATCAGCCGACCGTGGTCGATGATGTGGATCAGGTCCGCGAGCCGCTCGGCCTCGTCCATGTGGTGGGTGGTCAGCACCACGGTCACGCCGTCCTCACGGATCTCCTCCAGCAGCTCCCAGGTCGTACGCCGAGCCTGGGGGTCCATCCCGGCCGTCGGCTCGTCGACGAACACGAGCTCAGGGCGCCCGACCAGCGCCATCGCCAGGCCGAGCCGCTGCTGCTGGCCGCCCGACAGCCGCCGGTAGGGGGTGCGCCCGCAGTCGGCCAGCCCCAGCCGGTCGCTGAGCATCGCCGTGTCGAGGGGGTGGGCGTGCAGGGAGGCGATGTGGTCGAGCATCTCCATCGCCCGGACGCCGCTCCACGCGCCGCCGGCCTGCAGCATCACCCCGATCCGGGGGAGCAGCTCACGCCGCTGTCGCTGCGGGTCCAGTCCAAGCACCCGCACCGTTCCCGCCTGGGGCGGGCGGTATCCCTCGCAGGTCTCCAGCGTCGTGGTCTTGCCAGCGCCGTTGGGGCCGAGCACTGCGGTGACAGAGCCCCTCGCGACCTGCATCGACAGTCCGTCGACGGCCCGCTTGTCGCCATACGTCATGACCAGGCCCTCGATCTCGACGGCAGGTGAGGTCGAGGGCACCCGGCCATTCTAGGAAGGGGCTGTCACACCTCGGCTCACCGGGCGGCCAGGAGCGCGGCCAGCACGGACGGCTCGTCGCTGATCACCGCGTTGACCCCGATCGCCAGCGTGCCCTCGAGCGACGCCAGGTCGTTGATCGGCCAGGTCATGACGACCTCGACGTGGTCGAGCATCGAGGCCACCACGGTGCTGTCGAGCAGGGAACGATGCACCGAGACCCCGTGCACGGAGCCGCCGCGGATCCGCGTCAACAGCCGCGCCAGCTCCACCCGGTTGCGGGCCGAGAGCACGGGCCGGACGTAGGGCAGCTGCGCGAGCTCGTCCACGGCCGGCCAGTAGCGCCCACAGACCAGGAGCGGCTGGTCGTGCCCGGACTCGTGCAGGAGCTCGGTGACCGCTCGAGCGGCAGCCGTTCGGCGTCCCTTCAGGTCGAGCATGAAGGTCGCCCCCGTGCCGGCGGCGAGGAGCTCGTCGAGTCCCAGGCGCGGGGCCGATGCCGAGGCCAGCTCCCAGCGGTCCCAGAGGAAGGGGAGCGGTCCGGCCGTCTTGAGGTGTCGCACCTCGAGTCGACCCCGGTATTCGTGGACGTCGCACTCGATGACGTCCACGCCGAGCTCGTTGGCGCCGCGAAGCCCGGCCAGCGAGTTGCCCGCGCGGTGGGCCACCGCCAGTGGGGACGAGTTCATGCGGCACTCAGGGTCTCGTCCTCGGCGCTGCAGCCGGCGGGCGCGTCATGTCGTGCGCGCCGCCGTTCGAGTGCGAGGGCCGCGGCATGGGCGACCAGCACCAGGCTCACGCCGGCAACCACGTCAAGGATGTAGTGGTTGGCCGTGAACACCACAGCCACCGCCATCAGCATCGGCATGATGAAGCCGATCGCCCGCAGCCAGACCGACGACGCGGCCGCCACGATCGCCATGCCGACGAGGAGGTCCCAGCCGGAGTGCAGGCTCGGCATCGCGGCGTACTGGTTGACGAACGCGGGCGGCTGGAGGACGCGGTAGGCCTCGCTGCTGTTGGTCACGGTGTCGAGGAGACCCAGGTCCGCCAGCCGCGGCGGCATGACCGGATAGAGGGCGAAGACCACCATGCCGACGCCGCCGGAGATCATCATGGCGTCGCGCAGGCGCACGAACACGACGCGGTGGCGCCACACCAGCCACACCATCGTCGCGATGATGACCGGCCAGTGTCCCCAGATGTAGATCCAGTTGACGACCGCCTCGAGCGTCGCCGACTCGTTCACCGGGGCCTGGAGGGCACCCTCCACCTGGATCCCCAGGCGGCGCTCCAGCGCGACGACCTCCTCGGCGTTCTCCCGAGCCGTCTCGGGCGAGGCAGCCGTCCGACCCCGCACCCCGAAGTAGACGACGATCCCGAGCACGACCCACGCGACCTGCTTGACCACCCACCCGGTTCGCGCGGGAAGTCTGTGCAGCACCTGCAGTCCGGCCACGACGAGTCCTCCAGGCCCGTGTCGTGTGCGCGGTGGCTCACGACGGCGTTGCGGTCCATTGAACCGCGTCGAGCGCGCGAGGCCAATCGCTTTACGGCGTCAGGCTGCGGCCACCATGACGGCGTGCTTGTGCCGCCGCCGGGTCAGGTAGAGGCTCGAGCCACCCAGGACGATGGCGGGCAGCCAGGCCAGGGCGGCCTTCAGGGCGACTGCGGCGGCGGCGGCCACCCACGGCAGGCCCAGCGCGACCAGTGCGACGACCAGGGCCGCGTCGCGGGGACTGGCGCCGTTGGGACCGGGTACGGCGCCGGCGAGCTGGCTTGCGCCGAACGCGCCCAGCACGGCGAGCGGCTCGAGCTCGTGGCCGGTCGCGGCCACCGTCCCGAGGAGCAGGGCAGCGATCGAGAGCTGGTAGCCGGCTGACAGGAGCAGGCCGTGGGCCAGCTGTCGGGGCGCGGGCAGGGCCGGACGCCGCGGCAGCCACTGGGGTCGGACGAGGCGGACCACCAGGAGGCAGACGCCGGCGGCGACAGCGAGGCCGAGAGCGGGGAGGAGGAGGTCGACGGGGAGGGCGCTGCCCGCGAAGCCGACGAACGCAGCCAGGCCGATCGCCCCGACGAGCCGGTCGAGGCCGACGCTCACGACCGCGTCACCCCGCTCGAGTCCGGCCCCGGTCAGCCGCTTGAGACGCCAGACATCGGCTCCCACGTGGCCGGGGGTCAGGAGCCCGAGCAGCTCTGACTCGGCATACGCCCGGAGGTGCCACCACCGACCCAGGCCTGCGGGAGTGAGTGCGCGCCAGCGGAGCGGACACAGGACGTACTTGCCCAGCACCCAGGGCGCCAGACCCAGCAGCGCGGGCCACACGATCACGCTCGGGAGGCGGGGCAGCGTCAGGGCAGGGACCGCCAGGCTGACCAGGACCCCGACGACGAGTGCGGTCCGGGAGTGGACGATCGTGTGCAGGGCGGAGCGGAATCTCATCGAGCTCTTTCGGGGGGTGGCGGATCGACGTGCGACCTGTGTCGCACTGCCCCCGGTACCCCGAGGATGCCATGCTGACGCCCCCACGTCTCAATCTTCGGGACCCTCGTGCTATGAGCCCGGGCCCCTGCCCGACGTCAGCTGGCGGTGCGGCGGTTGAACGTCCGGATCGCCAGCGGCGCCACGACGGCGGTCAGCACGATGATCCAGATGATCGTCGCCAGCACGGGGTGCTGCAGGGGCAGCGCCGCGTCCTCGCGGAGCGGGTAGTCGTTGCCCCACAGCTCGCGCACGGCCTGGGTCAGGCTCGAGATGGGGTTCCACTCGGCCACGGTGCGCAGCCAGGTCGGCATCCGGTCGGTGGGCGCGAAGGTGTTGGCCAGGAACGTGATCGGGAACATCGTGGCGAACATGACGCCGTTGACCGCCTCCACCGAGCGCATCTTGGAGCCCACCCAGATCCCGACCCAGATCATGGCGAATCCCCAGCCGAGCAGCAGGAGGTAGCCCAGCGCGGCCTCGGCGATGTTGGTGTGGATGCGCCAGCCGATGACCAGTCCGGTCAAGGACATCACCACGAGGCCGATCGAGGAGTGCATCAGGCTCGAGATCGAGCGACCGACCAGCACTGCCGCCGGGTTGATCGGCAGCGAGCGCATCCGGTCGACGATGCCCTTCTCGAGGTCCGCGGTCAGTCCGACGGCGACGATGAACGAGGAGAACGCGATGGTCTGGGCCATGATGCCGCCGAGGAGCCAGGCCTTGTAGCCCGCGGCGGTGTCGATGTCGATCGAGCTGCCGAAGACGTAGGCGAACAGCAGCACGAACATCACCGGTTGGATGGTGACGTCCATCAGCATCTCGGGCATGCGCTTGATGTGGGTCAGGTTGCGCCGCACGATCGACATCGACTGACGGAGCAGGTTGGTGGGGACGATCTCCGGGCGCTCGAGCGCGGGTCGCGAAGTGAGGCGGGAGTCCTGGTCGGTGTGGCTCATGCGGAGATCTCCTCGGCTGCCTGGTCTGCTGTGGGGTCGTCGGCGCGGTCGGCGTCCTCGGCGCGGTGGCCGGTCAGGTGCAGGAACACGTCGTCCAGGCTGGGACGCTTCAGCCCGATGTCGTCCAGCTCGATCTGGCTGTCGGCGAAGATGCCCGCGATCCGGGTCATGTGCTGCAGGCCCTCAGCCGGGGCGGTGAGCTGACGTGCCCCGTGCTCCACGTGCACCTCGGCCACGTGGGAGCGCAGCATCTCCTCGGCGATGGCCAGGTCCTCCGAGCGCGAGACCGTCACCACGAGGGACGCGGCGCCGGACTGGTCCTTGAGCTGCAGGGGAGTGCCTTGCGCGATCACCTTGCCGCGGTCGATGACCACGATGTTGTCGGCCAGTTGGTCGGCCTCCTCGAGGTACTGCGTGGTCAGCAGCAGCGTCGTGCCGTCGTTGACGAGCTCGCGCAGCACCTCCCACAGCTCGAGCCTGCTGCGCGGATCGAGCCCGGTGGTGGGCTCGTCGAGGAACAGCACCGGGGGAGTCGCGATCAGGCTCACGGCGAGGTCGAGCCGACGCCGCATGCCGCCCGAATAGGTCTTGGCGATCTTGTTGCCGGCCTCGGTGAGCGAGAACCGCTCGAGCAGGTCGTCGGTCGCGCGCCTGATGTAGGCGCCGGACAGGCCGTAGAGAGAGCCGATCAGGCGCAGGTTCTCGCGCCCGGTCAGGAGCTCGTCGACGGTGGCGGCCTGACCGGTGAGGCCCATGCTGCGGCGTACGTCGCGGGGCTGGTCGACGATGTCGTAGCCCGCGACCCGGCCGCTGCCCGAGGTGGGTCGGGTCAGGGTGGTCATCATCCGCACAGTGGTGGTCTTGCCGGCCCCGTTGGGACCCAGCAGGCCGAGCACGCTGCCGGTGGGGACGCTGAAGCTGACGTCGTCGACCGCCGTCTTGTCCCCGAACTTCTTCACCAGGTGGCTGGCCTCGATGGCCGTTCCAGTCGTCATGTGTCCAAACCTAAGGAAGCAGTGCGGACAGGACGTGTCCGCTTCGTAACGGGACGACGCATCCCGCGCTCCCCGCCCTGTCATGTCTACACCGTGGACATTCAAATGTCCACACCGTAGACTTGCCGGATGGAGAGGTATCACCACGGTGACCTGCGCGAGGCTCTCGTGCAAGCGGGTTTCGACGCGGCGCGCGAGCTCGGTGCCGACGCGATCGCCCTCCGCGACGTGACCCGCCGGGTCGGGGTCACCCCCCGCGCGGCCTATCGGCACTTCGAGGACCGCCAGGCGCTCGTGCTCGCCGTCGCCCGCCGTGCGGCGGCACGGCTCGCTGCCGTCATCGATGCCCGCATCGCCCTCGACCCGGAGATGGACGCCGCGACCCGTCTCGAGTCCGTGGGTCTGGGCTACATCGCCTTCGCCCTCGACGAGCCCGGCCTCTTCGACGCGGCCTTCTTCGCCATCGGCGACATGCTCTCGGCCGACGCGCCCGAGGCGGCTGCAGCGGGCGGTCGCACTCCCTACCAGCACCTGCAGGACGCGCTCGACCGACTGGTGGCTGCGGGTGACCTGCCGGCAGCGTCCGTCGGGGACGCCGCGATCATGTGCTGGTCGGGGGTGCACGGCTTCGCCACGTTGACCGCTCGGGGTCCGCTTCGCGCCCTGCCGCGCGAGGTCGTGGACGAGCAGGCCTGCCGCCTGGTCGGCGCGATCGTCGAGGCGGTCACGGCAAGTAAGGCCACCCTTGCTTGAAGCGCGGGAAGCATTAACGTCACACTTGCGTTGTGCAATTCATGAGGCCGACTGCTGCGCTGCCGGGGACGACCCCTGACAACGACGCTCCCACCCGGGAGCGCGTCGCGCGGTCGATCCTCGAGAACGGCCCCTCGACGGCCGCCGATCTCGCGGCCCGTCTCGCCTTGACACCGGCTGCAGTTCGTCGTCACCTGGAGCACCTGAGCCACGACGGCGCGGTCGAGTCGCGCGAGCAGAAGGTCTACGGCAGTCGTGGTCGCGGTCGCCCGGCGAAGGTCTTCGCGCTGACCGACACCGGGCGCGACACGTTCGACCAGCAGTACGACGACCTGGCCGCCCAGGCCCTGCGGTTCCTCTCCGAGACCGGCGGTGAGGACGCCGTCATGGAGTTCGCCCGCAGGCGCGTGGCGTTCATCGAGCGCGACTACGCGAGCGTGGTCGCCGACCAGCCGGCGCTGAGCCCAGCCGATGCGCTGGCGAAGGTCCTGACCGACGAGGGCTACGCCGCGAGCGTGCGCACCCTGCCGATCGGTGACCAGCTCTGCCAGCAGCACTGCCCGGTCTCACACGTCGCCCACGAGTTCCCCCAGCTGTGCGAGGCCGAGACCGAGGCCATCGGTCGCGTGCTCGGCACCCATGTCCAG
This sequence comes from Nocardioides piscis, assembly GCF_011300215.1. NCBI lineage: Bacteria > Bacillati > Actinomycetota > Actinomycetes > Propionibacteriales > Nocardioidaceae > Nocardioides > Nocardioides piscis. Next base: position 3,141,140 of record NZ_CP049866.1, on the reverse strand, counting down.
CGCCTGGCCACCATCGCGCACGGCGACGGGGTCTGCACGACGTGCATCCCCACCTCGACGACTTCCACCCAGATGTCCACCAAGAAGGAGCAGTCATGACCTCCACGCACCCGAGCCCGAGCATCGAAGACCTCAATCCCGAGCTCAAGGGGATCGGCCGCTACGAGTTCGGCTGGTCGGACAAGAACGACGTCGGCGCCAACGCGCAGCGCGGGCTCAACGAAGACGTCGTCCGCAACATCTCCAACCTCAAGTCGGAGCCGCAGTGGATGCTCGACCTGCGCCTGAAGGGCCTCAAGCTCTTCCACCGCAAGCCGATGCCGACCTGGGGCTCGGACCTGTCGACGATCGACTTCGACAACATCAAGTACTTCGTCCGCTCGAGCGAGAAGCAGGCGACCTCGTGGGACGACCTGCCCGAGGACATCAAGAACACCTACGACAAGCTCGGCATCCCCGAGGCGGAGAAGCAGCGTCTCGTCTCCGGTGTCGCCGCACAATACGAGTCCGAGGTCGTCTACCACTCCATCCGTGAGGACCTCGAGGAGCAGGGAGTCCTGTTCCTCGACACCGACACGGCGCTCAAGGAGCACCCGGAGCTGTTCCAGGAATACTTCGGGACGGTCATCCCGGTCGGCGACAACAAGTTCGCCGCACTCAACACGAGCGTGTGGTCGGGCGGCTCGTTCATCTACGTGCCCAAGGGCGTCCACGTCGACATCCCGCTGCAGGCCTACTTCCGGATCAACACCGAGAACATGGGGCAGTTCGAGCGGACGCTCATCATCGTCGACGAGGACGCCTACGTGCACTACGTCGAAGGCTGCACGGCGCCGATCTACAGCTCCGACTCCCTGCACTCGGCCGTCGTCGAGATCATCGTGAAGAAGGGCGGCCGCTGCCGCTACACGACGATCCAGAACTGGTCGAACAACGTCTACAACCTCGTGACCAAGCGCGCCGTCTGCGAGGCCGGCGCGACGATGGAGTGGGTCGACGGCAACATCGGCTCCAAGGTGACGATGAAGTACCCCGCGATCTACCTCATGGGCGAGCACGCCAAGGGCGAGACCCTGTCGATCGCCTTCGCCGGCGAGGGGCAGCACCAGGACGCCGGCGCCAAGATGGTCCACGCAGCGCCCCACACCTCCTCGAGCATCCTCAGCAAGTCCGTCGCGCGTGGCGGTGGCCGCACGTCCTACCGTGGCCTCATCCAGATCAACGAGGGTGCCTACGGCTCCAAGTCCAACGTGCTGTGCGACGCCCTGCTGGTCGACCAGATCAGCCGCTCCGACACCTATCCCTACGTCGACATCCGCGAGGACGACGTGTCCATGGGTCACGAGGCGAGCGTCTCCAAGGTCTCCGACGACCAGCTCTTCTACCTGATGTCGCGCGGGATGGAGCAGGACGAGGCGATGGCGATGATCGTGCGTGGCTTCGTCGAGCCGATCGCCAAGGAGCTGCCGATGGAGTACGCGCTCGAGCTCAACCGCCTGATCGAGCTGCAGATGGAAGGCGCGGTCGGCTGATCGGCCGGACCACTCGCCTTCCGCACACGAAGAAAGAGAAGTAGTTGACAGTCACTGACTCAGTTCGGTCTGCCCTCGAGGTGGACAAGGTGGAGTCCCACCTCAACCCGCCGGGCTCGTTCGACGTCACCGACCACCCGGTCCCCACGGGCCGGGAGGAGATCTGGCGGTTCACGCCGCTCAAGCGCCTGCGTGGCCTGCACGCCGACGCGGAGTTCAACCGCAGCGCGATCAAGGCCTCGTGGAACACCCCCGACGGTGCGCGGGTGCAGGGCGTCACCGGCGACGAGGCGCGCTCGTTGCGAGGCATCAGCGGTCTCGTCCCCAACACCAGGTTCGCTGCCCGCGTGCTGGCCGAGGTCCCCTCGACGCTGCTGGTCGACGTGCCCGCCGAGGTCGAGCTCGCGGAACCGCTGGTGGTCCAGCTCGACGGCCACGACGTCACCAACACCGAAGCCGGTCACGTCGTGATGCGCTTCGGCGCCCACAGCAAGGCGATCGTCGTGGTCAACCACACGGGCTCCGCCTCGGTCGCTGCGGTCGTGGAGATCGTCGTGGGCGACGGCGCCGACGTCACGGTCGTCTCGATCCAGGACTGGGCCGACGACGCCGTCCACCTCTCCCACCACCAGGCGCTGGTGGGTCGCGACGCGACATACAAGCACGCGGCCATCTCCTTCGGCGGTGACGTCGTCCGGATGGACGCCAACGTCGCCTACGACGGTCCCGGCGGTTCGGCCGAGCTGCTCGGCCTCTACTTCGCCGACGAGGGCCAGCACATCGAGCACCGGATCTTTGCCGACCACAACGCCCCGCGCACCAAGAGCAACGCCATCTACAAGGGCGCTCTGCAGGGCGACAAGGCACACACCGTGTGGGTCGGCAACGTCTTGATCCGCAAGGTCGCCGAGGGCATCGAGACCTACGAGGAGAACCGCAACCTCATCCTCACCGACGGCTGTCACGCCGACTCGATCCCCAACCTGGAGATCGAGACCGGCGAGATCGCCGGCGCCGGTCACGCCTCGGCGACGGCCCGCTTCGACGACACCCAGCTGTTCTACCTCCAGTCGCGGGGCATCTCCGAGAAGGAGTCGCAGCGCCTGGTCGTCCACGGCTTCTTCAACGACCTGATCCGCAAGGTCGGCGTGCCCTCCATCGAGGAGCGGTTGCTGGCCACGGTCGAGGCCGAGCTGGCCAAGAACGTCCTCAAGGAGGTCCAGTGACCTACGTCCAGGTCTGTGCCCTCTCCGAGGTCCCGACCGACGAGGCCCTCGCGGTCACGGTCGGCCCCTACGACGTGGCCGTCGCCCGCGACGGTGACGAGGTCTTCGCCCTGCAGGACCTCTGCTCCCACGCGGCCGTGGCCCTGTCGGAGGGCGAGGTCGCCAACTGCATGATCGAGTGCTACCTGCACGGATCGACCTTCGACCTGCGCACCGGCAAGCCCACCACGTTCCCCGCGACCGAGCCGGTCGCCACCTTCCCTGTCGACGTCCGGGCCACCGATGACGGCCTTCACGTATACGTCGACGTCGAGACCACCCTGAATGGAGTGACCCCCACATGAGCAAGCTGGAGATCAACGACCTGCACGTCTCGGTCGAGACCGACGACGGCCCGAAGACCATCCTCAAGGGCGTCACCCTCACCATCGACGACGGCCAGACCCACGCCATCATGGGCCCCAACGGCTCGGGCAAGTCGACCCTGGCCTACTCGATCGCCGGCCACCCCAAGTACACCGTCACCGGCGGCACCGTCACCCTCGACGGCCAGGACGTCTTGTCGATGAGCGTCGACGAGCGCGCCCGCGCCGGCCTCTTCCTCGCGATGCAATATCCGGTGGAGGTCCCAGGTGTCTCGGTCTCCAACTTCCTGCGCACGGCCAAGACGGCCATCGACGGCGAGGCCCCCAAGCTGCGCACCTGGGTCAAGGACGTCAACGCCGCGCTCAAGCAGCTCGACCTCGACCCGACCTTCGGCACCCGCTCGGTCAACGAGGGCTTCTCCGGTGGCGAGAAGAAGCGCCACGAGATCGCCCAGCTCGAGCTGCTCGACCCCAAGGTCGCCGTGCTCGACGAGACCGACTCGGGCCTCGACATCGACGCGCTCAAGACGGTCTCGGACGGTGTCAACCGGTTCAAGTCCAAGGGCGACAAGGGTGTCCTGCTGATCACGCACTACACGCGCATCCTGCGCTACATCAAGCCCGACTTCGTCCACGTCTTCGTCGACGGCCGCATCGCCGAGCAGGGTGGCCCCGAGCTCGCCGACCAGCTCGAGGCCGAGGGCTACGACCGCTACACCAAGTCCGCGACGGTCTGACCATGGACGGCCTGCTTCCCGAGCTGGAGGTCATCCGCAAGGACTTCCCGATCCTCGAGCGCCAGCTCGCGGGAGGGATGCCGCTGGTCTATCTCGACTCGGCCAACACCTCGCAGAAGCCGCAGGTCGTCATCGACACCATGGTCGACCACCTCGAACGCCACAACGCCAACATCTCCCGCGCCATGCACCAGCTGGGCGCTGAGTCCACCGAGGCGTTCGAGGCTGCTCGTGACCGGGTCGCCGCCTTCATCAAGGCGCCGAGCCGCGACGAGGTGATCTTCACCAAGAACGCCACCGAGGCGCTCAACCTGGTCGCCAACACGCTCGCGTGGGCGACCGGTGACCTCGCGATCGGGGCCGGCGACGAGGTCGTCATCACCGAGATGGAGCACCACTCCAACATCGTGCCGTGGCAGCTCCTGACCGAGCGCAAGGGAGCGACGCTGCGCTGGTTCGGCCTCACCGACGACGGCAGGCTCGACCTGTCCGACATCGACGAGCTGATCAACGAGCGCACCAAGGTCGTCTCGCTGACCTGGGTGTCCAACATGCTCGGCACGATCAACCCGGTGGCGCAGATCGCGGCTCGTGCCCACGAGGTCGGGGCGATCGTCGTCGTGGATGCCTCCCAGGCCGTGCCCCAGCTGCCGGTCGACGTGGTGGCCTCGGGCGCCGACGTCCTCGTCTTCACCGGTCACAAGGTCGTCGGGCCCACGGGCATCGGCGTGCTCTGGGGTCGACGCGAGGTGCTGGAGTCCCTCCCTGTGTTCCACGGTGGCGGGGAGATGATCGAGACGGTGACGATGGCGCGATCCACCTACGCGGGCCTGCCGCACAAGTTCGAGGCCGGCACCCCGCCGATCATCGAGGCCATCGGCCTCGGCGCTGCTGTCGACTACCTCGACCATGTGGGGATGGAGGCCATCCACGCCCACGAGCAGGCCCTCACCGGCTACGCCCTCGAGGGACTGGCGAGCGTTCCGGGCCTGACCGTGCTCGGGCCGCGCGACGCGGTGTCACGCGGAGGAGCGATCTCCTTCGAGCTGGCGGGCGTCCACCCCCACGACATCGCCCAGGTGCTCGACTCGCGCGGGGTGGCGGTGCGCGCCGGTCACCACTGCGCGAAGCCGGCCCATGCTCGCTTCGGCGTCCAGGCCTCGACCCGGATGTCGTCCTACCTCTACACCACGCCGGCTGAGATCGATGCCCTCGTCGACGGGCTCCACCACACCCGGTCCTACTTCAAGGTGGGTTGATCCGATGGATGCCGCTCTCGACTCGCTCTACCAGGAGATCATCCTGGACCACTACAAGCACCCCCACCACGCGGGCCTGCGCGACCCGTTCGAGGCAGAGGTGCACCACGTCAACCCGACCTGCGGCGACGAGGTGACCCTGCGGGTCCATCTGGCCGGTGACACCGTCGAGGACGTGTCGTACGACGCCGTGGGCTGTTCCATCTCGCAGGCCTCGGCCTCGGTGATGGCCGACCTCCTCATCGGCAAGCCGGTCGACGAGGCGATGGGGATCCACCAGAGCTTCCTCGAGCTGATGCAGGGCAAGGGCCAGGTGGAGCCCGACGAGGACGTGCTGGAGGACGGCATCGCCTTCGCCGGCGTGGCCAAGTTCCCCGCGCGCGTGAAGTGCGCACTGCTTTCATGGATGGCGTGGAAGGACGCGACGTCCCAGACCCTCTCCAAGGAGAACTCATGACCGAGACCAGCCCCATCGACCACAGCGACCTGCCCGACGTCCCCGAGGCCTCGGGCGCGACGACGGGTGGCGGCTCGACCGTCACCGTCGACGACGTGACCGAGGCGATGAAGGACGTCGTCGACCCCGAGCTCGGGATCAACGTCGTCGACCTCGGCCTCGTCTACGACGTCCACCTCGACGAGGGATCCAACGTCGTGCTCGACATGACGTTGACGTCGGCTGCCTGTCCGCTGACCGACGTGATCATGGACCAGACCAACTCCGCGCTCGAGGGCCTGGTCAACGACGTGGCCATCAACTGGGTGTGGATGCCGCCGTGGGGCCCGGACAAGATCACCGACGACGGCCGTGAGCAGCTGCGCGCCCTGGGCTTCAACGTCTGAGGCTCGCGACCCGGGGTCTAGTCTCGGGGCATGACAACCGACGACGAGATCGCAGCCTTCTGGGATCTCGCCCGCTTCCACGCCAAGCTCAACGCCGCCCCGTCCTACTTCGGACCGACCACCCTCGAGGTGGTCAGGCCCCCGGCGTGGTCCTTCGGGGAGACGCCGGCCGACGCCGACGAGTTCATCGCCCGCCTCGACGCCGGCGAGGAGGTCACGACGTCGACCCCCGCATCGGCATACAGCGAATCGGGTCACGAGCAGGACACCGCCCTCCCCGTGGAGGGAGCGCTCTCCATCCTGTGTGACGGCAGCGGGCACCCGGTCGCCCTGCTCGAGACAGAGCGCGTGGAGGTCGGGAGCGACGTGGTGGAGCACTTCCGCGTCGTCTATCGCAGCGAGGGCTGAATGGAGCGCACCACCTATCTCCTCGTCGACGGGGAGAACATCGACGCCACGCTCGGCAACTCCATCCTGGGGCGCCGACCGCGGCCCGAGGAGCGCCCCCGCTGGGACCGACTCCTCGAGTGGTGCGAGCGGGCGTTCGACCAGCCGGTCAAGGGACTGTTCTTCCTGGCCGCCGGCACCGAGATGCCGACCACCTTCGTCCAGGCGCTGATCGCGATCGGCTTCACGCCGGTGCCGCTCAGTGGTCCCGGGAAGGTCGTCGACATCGCCATCCAGCGGACGGCCGAGGCGTTGGTCGCCAGGGCGGCCGACGTGGTCCTGGCCAGCCACGACGGCGACTTCGTCGACCAGGTCTCGGCGTTGTGCGACGGCAGCCGTCAGGTGGGCGTCGTCGGTTTCGGCGAGTTCGTCAACGGTGCCTTCCGGGGACTCCCGGGCCTGCGGATCATCGACCTCGAGTACGACGTCGAGGCGTTCAACTCCGCGCTGCCGCGGGTCAGGGTCATCCCGATCGACGAGTTCGACCCGCTCGACTTCCTGTGACGCACGTGCTGGTGCCGGCCACCCGGCTCGTGCGCTGGGTCGACAACTTCACCGGGCGCCACGGGGCCACCGCGCTGTCGGTGCGCGAGGGGGTGCTCCACGGCACCGCCGAGGACGGTTCGGCCTTCTCCGCCGGTCTGCCCTTCGCGACCGCCTACGAGGGCGCTCCGGACGTCGCGTCCTTCCTTGCCGCCGCAGCGGCGCCGGGGGAGTGGGGCGTCCTGCTGGTGCGCAAGGGCGGCTTCGCCGTGGCGCGCCTGCGCGGTCGCGACCTCGTCGAGCACAAGATCGGTCAGCGACACGTCCAGGGGCGGACGAAGGCGGGCGGGCAGAGCCAGCAGCGCTTCGCCCGGCGCCGCGACAACCAGGCCCGCCAGGCCTATGAAGCGGCCGCCGACCACGCCGCGCGGATCCTGCGCCCTGGCCCGGTCGTCGTGGGCGGCAACCGGCCGGCGGTCGACGAGGTCCTCGCCGACCAGCGGTTGCGCGGACTCGCCGTGGTCGAGCCCTGGCTGCCGGTCCGCGACCCGCGTCGGGCGGTGCTCGACCAGGCGGTGCTGGATGCGATGTCGGTGAGCATCGAGGTCGTCAACGCGCCGATCGGCTAGCGTCGCCCGACATGTGGCAACCCGAGCCGGCCTGGGAGCGGCTTCCGGGCGGGTCCAGCCCCTCGGCGTACGGCGTGTGGCTGGCCCACGAAGGCGGCAGGGAGGTGGTCGTGAAGCGGCTGCTGGCGCCGAGCGACACGACGCTGCCAGAGCTCGCCGACTGGCGTTCGTTCGCCTGGTGGGAACGCGAGGCACAGGTCGCCCTGCACGGACTGGTCGCAGAGACGTCAGGGTTGCGTGGACCGGTGACCATCCGCGCGGAGGAGGACGACGAGGGCATCACGCTCGTGCAGCAGCGCGTGGCCGATGCCGCCAACCCGGGGCTGTTCGTGGCGCGGGCCATGGGGCGTTTCGCGCGCACCACCCCTCCCGACGTGCCCTGGCTCGCAACCCACCAGCTGCGCGACCGGCTCAGGCGGATCGAGCGCAGGGGCGGCTGGCGGACGCTCGCCCGGACCACCCTGGCTGACGTCGCCGACCACCTCTGGCACCAGCGCAGCAGTCACCTGGCGGCGCTGGAGGAGGTGCCACAGGTCCTGCAGCACGGCGATCCGACACCGGCCAACCTGCGAGGGCGTTCGGGCGACGACGTGGTCGCGATCGACTGGAGCTCGCTGGGCACCGGTGCTGTCGGCCACGACCTCGGGTTGTGGGCGCTGGCGGCCCGCGAGGACTTCGAGCCCCTGCTGGCGGCGTACGTCGACGGGCTGGCCGATCCCGCGCTCGCTGACGCGGCGGCGCTGGCGGCGCGGGTCACGTCGGCGTACACCGCGCTGAGCCGGCTCGACTGGGCGCTGCACCAGGTCGTCGACGGGGAAGGTGCGCTGGCCGGGAAGTACTCCCACCCCAGCGTCGCCCCTTATGTCTTGTCGATGCAGCGCCAGGCCGCGCAGATCGAGGCGCTGCTCGGCTGAGGTGGTCTGCGCTCAGAGCTGGCTGGCCGAGAACGTGTCGCAGGCCTGGAGGGTGCCCTGCTCGTAGCCGGTGGTGAACCACGCCATCCGCTGCTCCGAGGAACCGTGGGTCCAGCCCTCCGGATCCACACCCTGGCCGGACTTCTGCTGGATCCGGTCGTCGCCGACGGTCTTGGCCGAGTCGAGCGCCTCGTCGATGTCGCCCTGGTCGAGCTCGGCGAGGATCCCGTCGCCATCGCTGGCGTCGCGGGTCCACATGCCGGCATAGCAGTCGGCCTGCAGCTCCAGTCGCACGGCGTCGGAGTCGGGACCCTTCTGCGTGCGGACCTTGCCCATCGTGCCGAGGAGGTTCTGGATGTGGTGGCCGTACTCGTGGGCGAGCACATAGGGCTCGACGAAGTCGCCGCCCTCTCCGCCCAGCTGTCCCTCGAGCACGTCGGCGAAGAACGTCGTGTCGAGATAGATCCCCTGGTCGGCGGGGCAGTAGAACGGCCCGACCTGTGAGGTCGCCTGGCCGCACCCGGTGCCCACGCCGCCGCTGAAGGTCTTGGTCTGGGCCGGCGCCAGCTGGGGGCCGCCCTGTTCGGGGAGGGTCCGTCCCCAGAACTGCTCGAGGGAGAAGAGCACCGCCTTGCGTGCGCAGTCGACGTCCTCGTTGGCGTCCTGGCCCGTCTTGCAGTTGGCGTAGCGCTCGCTGTCCTCCTGCAGGCCCTGCGGGCTGCCGGCCTGGCCCTGGGGGTCGATGCCGGTGCCGGGGCTGGTGGAGCCTCCGCCGCCGTTGCTGCCCATGCACATGTTGAGCACGATGATGAGCACGACGATCAGGACGCCGCCGATGCCGCCACCGGCGCGCGTGCCGCCCGGGATCGGGATGCGCATGCCGCCGCCGCCCATACCGCCGCCGCCGCCGCGACCTGCGTCGCTGACGCGACCACCGCTGATGTCAGCCTTGGGGTTGAACCGCATGTGCGTCTCCGTTCGTCGAAACCAGCGTCCGGGCCGGCTCTGGGCAATCTATCGAAAGCTGGCCCCCGACGTGTCTGCGTGCCCCCTCACGGGTGGTCCGCGATGCCGGGGAAGTGTCCTCTCCCCGATAGCCTGAACACCTGATGATCACTGCTCAACAGCTCGAGGTCCGTGCCGGCGCCCGACTCCTGATGGAGGACGTCACCTTCCGCATCGCCGCCGGGGACAAGGTCGGACTCGTCGGTCGCAACGGAGCCGGCAAGACCACCCTCACCAAGATCCTGGCCGGGGAGGCACAGCCCGCCTCCGGCAAGGTCCTGACCTCCGGTGAGGTCGGCTACCTCCCTCAGGACCCCCGGATCGGTGACCCCGAGGTGTTGGCCCGCGACCGGATCCTGTCCGCGCGCGGCCTCGACGACGTCGTGCGCCGCCTGCGGGAGGCCGAGGACGAGATGGGCTCTCCGGAGCCGGCGATCCACGAGCGCGGCATGAAGCGCTGGGCCCGTGCCGACGCCGAGCTGCACGCCGGCGGCGGCTACGCCGCCGAGTCGGAGGCCGCCCAGATCGCCGGCAGCCTCGGCATCGAGGCCAGGATCCTCGGTCAGCAGCTCAAGACGCTCTCGGGTGGTCAGCGCCGCCGGGTCGAGCTGGCCCGCATCCTGTTCTCCGGCGCCGAGACCCTGCTGCTCGACGAGCCGACCAACCACCTCGACGCCGACTCCATCGTGTGGTTGCGCGACTTCCTGAAGTCCCACCGCGGGGGTCTGGTCGTGATCAGCCACGACAACGCGCTGCTCGAGGCAACGGTCAACAAGGTGATGCACCTCGACGCCAACCGCTGCGAGATCGACGTCTACAACATGGGCTGGAAGAACTACCTGACCCAGCGCGAGACCGACGAGCGGCGCCGCAAGCGTGAGCGGGCCAACGCCGAGGGCAAGGCCAAGACCCTCACCGACCAGGCCAACCGGATGCGCGCCAAGGCCAGCAAGGCCACCGCGGCCCAGTCGATGCTCAAGCGCGCCGAGAAGATGATGGCCAACCTCGAGGGCGAGCGTCAGTCCGACAAGGTCGCGCGGATCAAGTTCCCCGCCCCGGCGCCGTGCGGCAAGACCCCCATCACGGCCGAGGAGCTGTCGAAGTCCTACGGCTCGCTGGAGGTCTTCACCGACGTCGACCTCGCGATCGACAAGGGCTCGCGGGTGGTGATCCTGGGTCTCAACGGTGCCGGCAAGACCACGATGCTGCGCATCCTCGCCGGTGTCGACCAGGCAGACACCGGGCGGGTCGTGCCCGGACACGGGCTAAAGCTGGGCTACTACGCCCAGGAGCACGAGACGCTCGACACCGACCGGACCGTGCTCGAGAACATGCAGTCGGCAGCCCCCCAGCTGACCGACAGCGAGGCGCGCAGCGTGCTCGGGTCGTTCCTGTTCTCCGGCGACGACGCCCACAAGTCGGCCGCGGTGCTGTCGGGCGGCGAGAAGACCCGCCTCGCCCTGGCCAGCCTGGTCGTGTCGAGCGCCAACGTCCTGTTGCTCGACGAGCCCACCAACAACCTCGACCCCGCCTCGCGCGAGGAGGTGCTGGCCGCGATCCGCACCTACGAGGGGGCGATCATCCTGGTCACGCACGACGAGGGGGCGGTCCGTGCGCTCGAGCCCGACCGGGTGCTGCTGCTGCCCGACGGCGATGAAGACCTGTGGAACGAGGGCTACGCCGACCTGGTGTCCTTGGCCTAACGTGGCCGGATGGCCATCGCGCGCTTCCCGAGCATCGTCCTCGACTGTCCCGATCCGCATGCCCTCGCCGAGTTCTACGGCAAGATGCTGGACTGGAGGATCGAGGTCCAGGACGACTGGGTCGAGATCCGCGCGGACTACGGGCAGTGCATCTCCTTCCAGCGCGTGGAGGGCTACGTACCGCCCGACTGGCCGGGCCAACAGTCCCCGCAGCAGATGCACCTCGACGTGGTCGTCGACGACCTCGACGAGGCCGAGTCCGCCGTCGTCGGACTGGGCGCCACCAGGCACGAGCACCAACCCGGCGAGACCTTCCGGGTCTTCCTCGACCCGGCTGGGCACCCGTTCTGTCTCTGCCTGACCTGAAGCCTGACCTGGAGCCAGGGCGACCGTCGACGCGTCGAGCATGCCGCCGTCCCGGACCAGCCGGAGGCTGGGAGAATCACGGCCATGACGCTCCCTGACCTTGCTGCAGTCGGCCTCGAGTACGCCGTGGACGGCGCCGTCGCCACCATCACCCTCAACCGGCCCGACGTACGCAACGCCCAGACCCCCGCCATGTGGCTCGCGCTCGCCGAGCTGGGTCGCCAGATCCCCGACGAGGTGCGGGTCGTCGTGGTGAAGGGAGCGGGCGAGACGTTCTCCGCCGGCCTCGACCGGGCGATGCTCGACCCCACCACGACCGGCGAGCAGAGCGTGATCGGCCTGTTGTCGCTCAGCGACGACGACATGTCGGCAGCGATCGAGGAGTTCCAGCAGGGGTTCACCTTCCTGCGTGACCCGCGCTTCGTCTCGATCGCCGCAGTCCGGGGCTATGCGATCGGCGCCGGCTTCCAGCTCGCCCTCTCCTGCGACCTGCGCGTGGTGGCCGAGGACGCCCAGTTCTCCATGAAGGAGTCGGCGCTCGGCCTCGTGCCCGACCTCACGGGAACAAAGCCGCTCGTCGAGAGCGTTGGCTATTCCAGGGCACTCGAGATCTGCGCCACCGCCCGCCTGGTCGGCGCGCAGGAGGCCGTCGACATCGGGCTGGCCACCAAGGTCGTCCGGGCCGCCGACCTCGACGGTGAAGTCGCCGACCTGGCAGCTGCCCTGGCCGCTCCGATGCCGGACGTGGTCACCGAGACCAAGACACTGCTCCAGGGGGCCGCTGACCGTGACCTCGATGAGCAGCGCCGGCTCGAGCGCGAGTCACAAGTACGCCGATTCCGCGCCCTCGCTGCTGCCCTCGCCGGCTGAACCCCTGGCCGGACCGGGCCGCCCATTGAGAAGGAGACCGCGATGTCGATGATGGGACCTGGCGGGGGCGGGCCGCCCTGGCGCCACCTCCGCTCCGACCGGACCGTCGTCGAGGAGCGCATCGAGCGCCAGACCGTGCGTCGCGTCCTGTCCTTCGCCCGGCCCCACCGCAAGGCGATCACGGCCTTCCTGGTCGTGACGATCGTGGACGCGGGCCTCGTCGTGCTGCCTCCGCTCCTGCTCCAACGCATCGTCGACGACGGCATCACCAGCGGAGACGTCTCGCTGGTCGCCTGGCTGGCCGGGGCCATCGCGGTGGTCGCGGTGCTCACGGCAGGGCTCGGGCTGGTCGGCGGCTATCTCTCCAGCCGGATCGGCGAGGGCCTGATCTTCGACCTCCGCACCCAGGTCTTCGCGCACGTGCAGCGTCAGTCGCTCGCGTTCTTCACCCGCACCCAGACCGGCGCACTGGTCAGCCGTCTCAACAACGACGTGATCGGCGCCCAGCGAGCCTTCACGTCGACGCTCTCGGGGACGGTCTCCAACGTGATCTCCGCCGTGGTCGTCGGCATCACGATGCTCGCTCTCAGCTGGCAGGTCACCCTGGTCTGCCTGCTCCTGTTCCCGTTGCTGCTGCTCACCTCACGGTGGGTCAGCAACCGCCTTGCCGGCCTCACCCGACAGCAGATGGACGGCAACGCCGACCTCGGCAACGCGATGACCGAGCGGTTCAACGTCGGCGGGGCGATGCTCCTCAAGCTCTTCGGGCGCCGCGAGACCGAGGACCGGAACTATGCCGCCAAGGCTGCCGTGGTCCGCGACCTCGGGGTGCGGATCTCGCTGCTCACGCGGGTCTTCTTCGCCGCGATGACCCTGCTGCCGTCGCTTGCCACCGCTCTCGTCTATGGCATCGGTGGCTATCTCGCCATCAAGGGCGAGCTGTCCGTCGGCACCCTGGTCGCCCTCGGCATCCTGCTGCTGCGGCTGCTCGGACCGCTGCAGGGCCTCTCCAACGTGCGCATCGACGTGATGACGGCGCTGGTCAGCTTCGATCGGGTCTTCGAGCTGTTGGACCTCCCGTCGCTGGTCAAGGAGAAGCCCGACGCCCAGGTGCTGCCGGCGAGCGCCTCGTCGCTGGAGTTCGAGCACGTCGACTTCACCTACCCGAGCGCCGAGGATGTGTCGTTGCAGTCGCTGGAGACGATCGCCCGCACGGAGACGCGTCCCAGCGGTCAGGTCCTCACCGACGTCACGTTCACCGCCGAGCCGGGACAGATGATCGCCATGGTCGGCCCTTCGGGGGCCGGCAAGACCACCGTCACGCACCTCGTCGCGCGGCTCTACGACGCCACCTCCGGGACGGTGCGTGTCGGCGGCGTCGACGTACGCGACGTGACCCTGGAGTCGCTGGCCGGCGTCGTCGGCTACGTCACCCAGGACGCGCACATGTTCCACGACACGATCCGTGCCAACCTGCTCTATGCCAGGCCTGACGCCACCGACGACCAGGTCTGGACAGCCCTCGAGGCAGCCCAGATCGCCAGTCTGGTGCGCGCCCTGCCGGACGGCCTCGACACGGTCGTGGGTGATCGCGGCTACCGCCTCTCCGGCGGTGAGCGCCAGCGGATCGCGATCGCTCGACTGCTGCTGAAGGCTCCCTCGATCGTGGTCCTCGACGAGGCGACCGCACACCTCGACTCCGAGTCGGAGGCGGCCGTCCAACGCGCCCTGGACGCGGCCCTCGCATCGCGGACCTCCCTGGTCATCGCCCATCGACTCTCCACCGTGCGCAACGCCGACCTGATCCTGGTCCTCGAGGAGGGCCGCGTCGTCCAGCGCGGCACCCACACCGAGCTGCTCGCCCAAGGCGGGCTCTATCGCACGCTCCACGACACCCAGTTCCGCGACGACGTGCCCGTTGCGTGACGTCGGTGGAGTCGGCGCTCACGTCGCGGTGAGGCTCGGTTAGCATCACGCGCATGTCGATGACGTCCCAGGCTTCGATCTGGGAGCTGCCCGACAGCGACCGCCCCGTGGAAGGCCTCGACGCGTACGGCGCGCCCGATCCCGCATACGCAGCAGCCCTGGGGCTGGTGTCGGCGCCCCTGGGCCGTCGCGCCGGTGCCGCGGCGATCGACATCGGTCTCTTCTGGCTGCTTCAGCTGCCCTTCCTGATCCTCTCGCTGCCGCTCTTCCGTCGCCTGCTCAGCGGGCGGATCACCTGGTACGGCTTCGTCAACCATCCCGACTTCGTGCTCTCAGTGGTCGTCGCCGCGGTCACGCTGCTGTTGACGATCCTGTTGCTGGTGGCTCAGCTCGTGGTGCAGGGGCGGTGGGGGTTCACCTTGGGGAAGCTCGTCGTCGGCCTACGCGCGGTCAACGTCAGAACCCTCGAGCGGCCGGGCTTCTGGCTCGTCACCCTGCGGGCGCTGGTGGTGTGGCTCCCGGTCCTCACCGTCCTCGGTCCCATCCTGTTCCTGGCCTCGCCACTGTGGTCCCGCGAGGATCGCTGCCGTGGCTGGCACGATCGTGTCGGGCGGGTCTGGCTCGTCGATGCGCGCCGGGGACTCGATCCGTTCGACAAGAAGCGGATGCGCATCGCTCGCAAGACCGTGACCTCGGCCGGCGCCCCACGGGTGAAGAGACTTCCGTCCCTCGCGACCGACGCCGCGTTCAACGGGTCCAACGGATACCGCCCCGGTGCCAGGACCAGTGCCGGAGTCCTCGGCGTGGCTCGCCCGCACGCTGGCGACAGGCGAGTGGTCGTGGGGCTCTCCGGTTTCGAGGCCGGCGAGCCCGCGCCGATGCCATCGACGACGACGGACCGCCCTCGCCTCGGCGCTCCGCTGACAGCGCCGTCCTCCGACGCGTCGACGCAGCTGGTGTCCCATCCGCACGCCGGGACCGGGGTCACCCTGCTCCTCGACGACGGCCAGCGCATCCCGGTCTCGACGCCCGTTGTCGTCGGACGCTCACCGGTGGCGATCGACGGGGCGCTCCCGTTGGCGATCGCCGATCCGGACTTCTCGATCTCCAAGGTCCACGTCGTGCTGCGGCCCGTGAGCGCTGGACTGGAAGTGATCGACCAGGGATCGACGAACGGGACCTCGGTGGTCCACGACGGGCGTGAACAGCCGTTGGCAGCGGGCGAGGTTGCGACTGCCAGGTTCGGGGACACGATACGAATCGGTGAGCGAACTGCCCAAGTGCTCAGCTCCTGACCGAAGCGTGCTCAGCGGCAACCGCCGCTGTCTTGAGAAGGGTGATGGATGAAGGTCAAGCTGACGCTCGTTCGCGACGGGGGAGAGCCGGCGGACATCGTCGTCACGGCCGACTCGACGGCCACGGCCGCCGACGTCGCTCGCCACATCGCGACGTCGGATCCCGCGCGCTCCGTGCTGGTCGGTGCCGGCGACGTGGTCACCCTTGCGGTCGCCCCGCCTGACGGATCCGCGCTGGAACCTCTGGATCCGTCGATCCACATCGGCGAAGCACCCCTCGGCTCGGGCTTCTCGGCAGCTGTCGTGAACTATGGACCGGACAAGTCTGCGGGCGCGGCGACCTACGACACCCGCAAGAACGTCGGCGTCCTGGTGGCCACGGCTGGCCCGCTGCGTGGTCAGGAGTTTCCCCTCAACGTGGGTCACGCGACCCTTGGCCGTGCGCCCGCCAACCACATCGCGCTCGACGACCCGATGGTCTCCAAGCTGCATGCGCGCATCGAGGTCGGCAGCTGGATCGAGCTCGTCGACCTCAACTCGGCCAACGGGGTGCTCGTCGACGGCGTGCCGGTCCAGCGCGTCCGACTCGTCCCGAACAGACCGATCGTCATCGGCGCCACGACTCTCGTGCTCCAGCTGGCGAGCGACTTCGAGGTGGGAGAGCGCGAGATCCTCGAGCGTGGAGGGGGGTTGCACTTCAACCGGAGCCCGCGCGTCGACGTACGTTATCCGGGCACCGCGCACCCGCCGCCCCGGATGCCGACAGAGCAGGCCGGGCGGGTGTTCCCGTGGACGATCCTGGTCGCGCCGATCATCATGGCCCTCGCGATCTATGCGATCACCGGGCGAGAGCGGGCGCTGCTGCTCATCTTCATGACGCCGCTCATGGCGATGGGCAACTTCATGAACATGCGCACGCAGACGTCGAACAAGAAGAAGTACGAGATGGAGCTCTTCGAGCGACAGTTCGAGAAGCTCGAGGAGGTCCTGTTCAGGTCGAAGCCGGAGGAGGAGGGCGCGCGCAACGACGAGGTGCCTCCCGTGGCCGAGGTGTTCGAGCACGCGGTCCGGCTCGGCCCCATGCTGTGGACGCGTCGACCTGAGCACTGGAACTTCCTGGCGCTCCGCCTCGGCACGACGCGCGCGCCGTCTCGCAACTCCATCGCTGAGCAGGACACCCAGGACGGCCTGCCCGAATACATCGAACGGCTCGACCGACTCCGCGACCGCTATCGCTATGTCGACGACGTGCCGGTCCTCGAGTCGCTGCGCGCCGTGGGCTCGGTCGGGGTCGCCGGACCGGCGGGCCCTGCCTCCGATGCCCTCCGCGGCATTGCGGTGCAGCTCTTCGGCCTGCATGCGCCCAACGAGGTCGTCGCAGTCGGCATCGCAGGCAGCGACTGGACGCCCGAGCTCGAGTGGATGAAGTGGCTGCCGCACACCACGAGTGAGACGAGTCCGTTCAAGGACCTGCCCCTCGCCGACTCAGCACCCACGGCGAACGCCCTGCTGAGCGCCTTGGAGGAATACGTTCTTCGAGCCGGCAAGCAGCCGGAGCCACGCGGACCCTTCGCGGAGACGTGGAACCCGATGCAGTACGGCACCGATGTGAACCGGGCGGCCGAGGAGGGGGCGACCAAGCAACGCGTGTCGGTGATCGTCATCGTCACCGACGACGCCCCCGTCGACCGGCCACGCCTGGTGCAGGTGCTCGAGCGCGGGGCA
The DNA here is from genome assembly GCF_011300215.1 of Nocardioides piscis. Lineage (NCBI taxonomy): Bacteria > Bacillati > Actinomycetota > Actinomycetes > Propionibacteriales > Nocardioidaceae > Nocardioides > Nocardioides piscis. The sequence continues at coordinate 3,123,815 of NZ_CP049866.1, read as the reverse complement.
GACGTCGGCGTGCACGCCGTGTTCTGCTCACCGACGGTCGAGTCGCTCCCAGCAACCTGCCGGAGCTTCCTCGACGTCACCGCCGGCCTGCACGACACCACTGTGGGCCTGGTGCGCAACGGCGACCTTCACGAGCACGTCCGGGTTGAGGGGGTCTCCAACGACTACATGCACACCTTCGCGAAGCGGATGGCTCCCGTGGTCGACGCCAGCACGGTGATCCAGGACGCATCCGACATCCCCAACTCCGTGATGTTCCTGTCGCTCGTGGGACAGGAGACCGCGCAGGATCCCGAGGCTGTGATCGAACGGTGGCGTCAGAACAACACCATCATCGACCGGAGCCTTGCCGAGCGTCCCAGGTTGAGGCAGTCGGGCAACCTCCGGGCCATCATCGGTCAGGGTGCCAGTGATGCGATGACCCTGGACCTGCGCAGTCAGGGGCCGCACGCCTTGGTGGGAGGCACCACAGGCGCCGGCAAGTCGGAGTTCCTGCAGGCATGGGTGCTCGGGCTGGCCTCCGCGCACAGCCCGGACCGCGTGACGTTCCTGTTCGTCGACTACAAGGGTGGGTCGGCCTTCGCGGACTGTGTCGACCTGCCGCACTGCGTCGGCATGGTGACAGACCTGAGTCCCCACCTGGTGCGCCGGGCTCTCACCAGCCTGCGGGCCGAGCTGCACCACCGCGAGCACCTGTTCAACCGCAAGAAGGCCAAGGACCTGCTGGAGCTGGAACGGCGGCAGGATCCCGATTGCCCGCCTGCGCTGGTGCTGGTGATCGACGAGTTCGCGGCGCTCGCCGGCGAGGTGCCGGAGTTCGTCGACGGGGTGGTGGACGTCGCGCAGCGGGGCCGGTCCCTCGGCATCCACCTGATCCTGGCCACGCAGCGGCCGGCCGGCGTCATCAAGGACAACCTGCGAGCCAACACCAACCTGCGCGTGGCCCTGCGCATGGCCGACGAGTCAGACTCCAAGGACGTGGTCGACGACCCCGTCGCGGCGACGTTCCCCTCGAGCCTGCCCGGACGAGGAATCGCCAAGACCGGACCGGGACGCCTCACACCGTTCCAGTCCGCCTACGTGGGCGGCTGGACCAGCACCAACGAAGACGTCATGGCCGACGTCAAGGCCGCCGAGCTCCGCTTCGGCTCGACCGTGCAGTGGGAGCCCGAGCGGCCTCCCGAGTCCGACTCCCACGACGAGGACCTGGGCCCGAACGACCAGAAGCGGGTCGTCACCACGCTGACCCGGGCTGCCGACATGGCGGGCATCCCGACGCCGCGTCGGCCGTGGCTCGACGACCTCGCCGATGTCGTGGACCTGCGCGACCTTCCGGCCGAGGGTGACGGTCAGATCCTGCTCGGCCTGGCCGACCTGCCGGAGAAGCAGCAGCAGAACGCGACCTACTTCGTGCCCGACCGGGACGGCTCGATCATCGTCTTCGGCACCTCGGGGTCCGGGAAGACCACGGTGCTGAAGACCATCGCGACAGCGGCCGGGATGCGCCCAGACCTCGGCGCCTGTGAAGTCTTCGGTCTCGACTTCGCCTCTGGGGCGCTGGCGGCGATCGAACGTCTTCCGCACGTCGGATCGATCATCAACGGCGACGATGCCGAGCGCGTGCAGCGTCTGCTCCGCCAGCTCGGCCAGGAGCTGGACCGTCGCTCGGAGCTGTTCGCCAACGCCAACGCTGCGAACCTCAGTGAATATCGCGAGCTGGTCGACCCGACACTGCCCCGCATCGTGCTGCTGATCGACAACTACCCGGAGTTCAAGAGCGAGTGGGAGATCAGCTCGGCACGCGCGCCGTTCTACCAGGTGTTCATGCGCGTCCTGGGCGAAGGTCGCCCGTTGGGCGTGCATGCCGCCATCACCGCCGACCGTGGCGGTGCCGTTCCGACAGCGGTGGCTGCCAACATCTCCCGGCGGGTCGTCCTGCGTCTGGCCGACCCCAACCAGTACACGCTGCTGGGCGCACCCAAGGACATGCTGAGCGACGCGTCCCCGCCAGGCCGGGCCTCGGTCGACAAGAACGAGGTGCAGATGGCCGCGCTCGGGGGAACCACCAACGTGGCCGAGCAGACCAAGGCCCTCGACGTCCTCGCTGCTGAGCTGAGAGAGCGGGGTGCGCAGGATGTGCCCAGGATCGGGTCGCTTCCCGTGCGTGTCTCCTGCTCCGAGATGCCGGCCCGCGTCGACGGCCTTCCTGTGTTCGGCATCGCAGAGGACACCCTGGCGCCCCGCGGATTCGAGCCGGTCGGCCTGTTCGCCATCACCGGCCCACCGCAGTCCGGGAAGACCAACGCCCTGCGGGCGTTGATCACGGCGATGGAGAAGTTCGACCCCGACGTGAAGCTCTTCCACTTCGGCGGGCGCCGCGCCGAGCTGGGTTCCTATCGCGACTGGGTGCGCAGCGCCACTCGCCCTGAGGAGCAGAAGGAGCTGGCCACCGAGCTCGCCGAGATCGTCGCCGAGGAGTCGGCGACCGGCCGGATCATGGTGGTCATCGAGGACGTGCCGCATCTCATCGACGGGCCGGCCGACCGCGGCATGCGCGCCCTGATGCAGGCCATCTCCAACAGCGAGCACCTGTTGGTCGGCGAGTCGGACATCTCGCGTGCGGGGAGCGGCTCGGGTGTGCTCGGAGCGTGGAAGGCGGACAGGCAGGGAATCGCCCTCAAACCGGACACGCACGACGGTGAAACTTTGTTCAAGGTGCCGTTCGGACGTGTCAAACGGACCGATTTCCCTGACGGGCGGGGGATATTCGTCCAGGCGGGTCGAGCGATCACGATGCATCTGCCGATTGCCGATGTTTAGGATGCAGCCGTGGTGGGAAAGCCACTCACTGACCAGGGGCGGGACATTCCAAAGATCTCGCAAGTCACGAAAAGGACGGACTGAATCATGAGCGACTTCGGCGCAACCTACGACGAGATGGAGGGCACCGCCCTCAAGCTTGACGACGGCAAGGAGTCCATCGAGAACGCCCTGACCGAGTGCCAGGGCTACGTCGACGAACTGGTGCAGGATGGCTTCAAGACCGAGAAGGCCTCAGGCAAGTTCCAGGAGGGCTACGAGGACCTGACCACCGGTCTCAAGGACGCCTCCGAGGGCGTCACGGAGATGGCTCAGGCGTTGCGTGACATGGCCCAGGCCATCCGCGACCTCGACGACCAGCTCGCCGGAGGCTGATCGCTCGTCTGGTGGAGCCGCACCGTCACCGGTTGCGGCTCCACCGGTCCCGGTAGCTCGGAAGGAAGCAACACATCATGGCTGACATATACGTCAAGCTGGACGACCTCGAGGAGGTCGTCACGCAGCTCGAGGAAATCATCACCGAGTTCGAGAACGCCACCTCGCTGTCCGAGGAGCTGGAGTCGGCCATCGGCGACCCCTTCGGCGACAGCGATCTTCGTGACAAGGCTCGAAACTTCGAAGAGCGATGGGACGACAAGCGCAATCAGCTCAAAGACGGGTTGTCAGGTGTCAAGGACCACGCCAAGGGTGTCATTGAGGGCATCAGGGACTGGGATTCCCAAACAGCGACTCAGCTGAGCAACGTGTAGGCCCCAGTTCGGGTGCATCGTGGCCCACTGACGCGTTTCCCGTCGCCGAATTCTGGCGGTGGCGATGGCCCGCAGACTCGTCGTCGTCCGGCACACCGGTGCAGCCCACCGCATCACTAGACCACCAAGGAGAAGCACCGATGGATCGATCGCCTGATCGACAGCTCGAGATCGAGCGCGTCGAGGGAAGGCCTGGCGACATCATCGACCGCGGGGAGAAGATCGAGACCCTCGGACAGATGATGCTGGACAGCGCCACGACTCTCGAGACCATCAAGAACAACGCAGTGGGCGACGGCAGTCAGCAGGGCAAGGCGATCGACAAGCTCAAGGACTCCATCGGCGAGTCCTTCGAGAAGCTGCGCGAAGCAGGGGAGCTCTACAAGCCAGTCGGCCCGGTGATCAAGGACTACGGCACTGCTCTGGCGGAGTGCAAGCCGGTGATCAACGATGCAGTCGACGACTGCGAGTCGCTGTGGGCCGTCTACGAGGGTCTGCCGGGGGACAAGGACGGACCGACGAACCCCGAGGATGTCTTCGACATCGGGGCGGAGATGTCGAAGCTCGGCGGGGAGGACAAGGGCCCGACCGATGCGCAGAAGAGCGGGGCTGCCAACAACCAGGCCAAGCTCGTCGCCTACGAGAACTGGTGCGATGCGGCCAAGGACTTCGAGGACGGCTACGACTCGTGGGAGACCGCCTTCGACGACGCGGTGACAAACATCGGCAACGAGCTCTCCGGCTCCATCAAGGACAGTCGTTGGGCGAGCCTCGTCGACTTCCTCGAGGTCGCCGCGCTGATCGTCGGCGTCGCCGCACTGATCATCGGCGGCCCGCTGATGGCGGCGCTCGCACTCGCCGTCGGTGCACTCCTGCTGATCACCACCATCATGGCCTACAAGAACGGCGAGCGCTCCGGGAGAGACATCGCCTTTGCGGCACTGGGTGCTTTTCCGTTCTGCAAGGTCACTGCGGTCACCAAGGTGTTGAACCTCGGTGCCGGATCGACCTCGAGGATCGTCAGGACAGCCACCGGGATCAAGGCTCTGGACGGTGCTGGAGCGCAGGCCGCGAAGTTGGTGAGCGGTCAACAAATCCTCAACAAGGCCGGCCTGGCGGCGATCTTCAAGAACCACGGAGCCGCCGCCGGGTTCCGACAGCTCTTCACCGGGTCACGGAACGGTTTCACGAGCTTCTACCGCGGTCAGAAGAAGCTCTACGAGGGACTGGAGTTCGCGGACGCGCGCGGCCTGGACGCCGTCAGGAGGCTCGCAAGGATCGACCAGGCGGTCACGCTGTTCTCGACCACCGGGCGCAACCTCAACTACGCCAACCTCACCGCCGAGCAGTTCGGCGGCAGCGTCCCGACGATCCCCAAGTCGCTCTTCGTCAAGTTCGCCTCCTAGGGTCGTGACGATGAACGAAGCTGAATGGGTGATCGACCTCGTCGACAAGGACCTCGACATCGACGGGTGGAGGTTTCTTCCTTCCGGTCTCGACGCCGACTCTCGCGAGCAATGGCTCGCCGAGTCGGCCGCCGAGCTCGATGGCATGGTCGGCTGGGACGAGGACCATGTCACGGCCGACGTTGCGCGGGCGCTGCTCGAGCAGGCGCTCGAGATGAGGGACGAGGCTCAGTCCGTCGCGATGCTGCAGGTGTGGCCGCCGTTCGATGGGCAGACGGCCATGTGTCACGTCAACATCCTCCCGAGCGCGGCCATGCCCGCGTGGACGGAGCTGGACGACGCCGTCGTCCAGCCCGTCGACGCCCCGCACCTCGGTCGCGGCCTGCATGTCGTGACCCAGCGGATGGTCAGGATGGACGAGGGCCAGCAGGACGTCGAGATCACCGGGGTGCACTTCATCTTCGCCAACGACGAGATCACCGTCATGCTGAGTCTCGACGAGACGTTGACTCCGCTCGTCGGACTGACGATGCCGGCCCTCGTCGTGCTCATGCACAACATGCGCGTGATCAACAAGACTGATGGCACGGCGTTCGAAGGTGTATCGCCGCAAGGTCTGCTGAGCGAGGAACCCTGGGACTTCGAGGCCAGCCGATGACGGTTTCTGATCTGCGAGCTGAGCTGGGAGCGACAACCGTGCCGGACTTCGAGATGACACTGCCGCCTGGATGGACGCGTCAAGCTGTCGACGAGACGACGCTCGACGGAATGCTCGGCGCACTTCGCAAGAGGCTGATGGAGGCGCACAAGCCCCAGGCGTACGCCGAGCTCCAACCGCTGGTGAAGCAGTCCTTCGAGGCCATGCGGCGCCAAGGTGCGTTCGCATTCTTCTCGCCGACCGAGCCGGACGACTCAACGGTTTGGCTCCCTGCCTCCATCATCGCCTCCGAGCGACGGGCCGAGGCGGGTCAGAACCTGGACGACCTGGCTCGCACCCTGATCAGGGAGGAGGGTGCGACACCCTTGGCAGGCGACAAGCGGACGCTGCGCTTCGAGCGTGAGCGACCGGTGCGCGTGGGCTCACAGACCGTGATAAGTCACTCGATCATCTACCTCACGCCGATCCCCGGGACCGGACGTCGCAGAGCTCTCCAGCTGGTGGCCGGCTTCGGGCGCGTGCCTGAGGATGCGAGCGACGATCCGTTCCTGATGAAGACGAAGTACCTCTTCGACAGCTGTGTCGCAACACTGCGGTGGCGGGCGCCGCAGAGCACCTGAGAGCCGTTCTGCGCTGGTTGAGTCGATCGTCGATGGGAGTGTCACAGGTGTCTTTGAAGCAGTTGCAGCGGTGGGCGAAGACGACCGACTTCCCAGGTCCCATCAACTGGGCCGAGGTCGAGGCGCGAATCATGGCGGAGCCGGGGCCGACGTCTGAGGAATTGGCCAGGGCCGCCCAGCGTGCTCCGGCGCAGGGGGCGAAGGGCCTGTTGCTGAAGCTCCTGAAGGCGCTGCTGTTGGCGCCGTTCGTCGTGCCGACGCTCGGTGCGTCGGCCGTGGGCCTCGGGTTCGTGGTGGCGTTCGTGGTCTTCGACAGGGAGCTGCCGACCGGGTGGGGCATCGTGGTGCAGCTGGTGTTCGGCGGCGGGCTGCTGGTCACGTTCTTCACCGTCTACACGTGGCTGGAGTCGCGGCGCCGAGGGTGGGAGAACCTCGGGGTGAGTGGCCTCACTGCGCTGGCGTCCGGGGGGAGCTCATTCCTGCTCGCCACGTCCACGACTCCTCTCACCGACGTGTGGCCCTCGGTCGCGCTGATGGCCAACATCACGGCAGCGGCGGCACTCCTTGCCTTCCTCTTCTTCCTGGTCGTCGCCAAGCCCGCGCCAGGACTGAGCGCCCATGAGCGCAAGCGTGAGATCTCGCCCGAAGAGCGTTGGCTGCGCACTCAGCGGGCGGTCGTGCTCGAGCAGCTGGTCCGACGCGGTCTCGTCGACGATGCGGACGTCTCGAACATGATCGTCATGCCGCCCGGCACGTGGTCACAACAGGAGTCGCTGCCCGACGGGCGCGTCATCCGTCATCGGTGACCACACGTGTGATCGTCCGTCACGCATCGTTCCGTCATCCAGGAAGTGGAGTCCCCCATGGGCGCAGAGAAGAACATCAGCCTCAACTCGCAGGTGTCTGAACACGCCCTCTTCACGACACTCGTAGCCGTGGTGCAACAGGCCCCCTACGAGATCCGCGGCCTGAGCAACGAACTGCACCAGATGAAGTTCGTGAGCGGCAAGACCCTCATGTCGTGGGGTCACGCCTTCGCGGCGACCGTGACGGGGGAGGGTGCAGGGTCGGTGCTGCATTTGACTGTGACGGTGGTGCCGGGGGCGCCGAAGTCGTTGATGGATGGTCGGAAGAACCAGAAGGCGGCTGAGAAGTTCATCGAGGCGATGAACGCTGCTCTGGCAGCTCCCAACCCCCCTCGGCCCGAGCCCGTCGAGTCGTTCGCCACGATCCGTGACGGCAGGCCCGTGCCCTGGACCGACGGTGACTACCCGGGAGCGTAAGGGTGTCCCTCGACCCCCAGGTGGCGGGTCTTCTCCCACAGCGACCCGCCGTGCGTGTCGCCGCCCGGAGAAGCCACCCGGGCGACTTGGGGGACGCGCCGGCGCTCGTGTCGGGAAGCACAGGCTCCCTCTCCACCGTTCGACCGTTGATAACCTCGCTGCCATGCTGAACGGCGGTACGGGGCGACGTACGACCCCACACGGCTTCCGCCGGTGAGGCCACGACCTCGCGGAGCGCGCCCTGGCTCCCACTCGATCGCCGCTGCCCCCTTGGTCGGTGCCCTCCTCCTGACTGCGTGCACGCCGGACCTGCCTCCTTCGGTCGTCGAAGGGTCCTCTGTCAGGGTCGGCTGGTCGCACAGCCTGACCAGCCTCAACCCAACGACCAGGAAGGGCGACACCGAGGGCAACCGGGAGATCGCCGCCATCACGCACGACCAGTTCGCACGCCTGGCCGGCGGCGAGGTCGTCGAGGACGAGAGCTTCGGGACGGTCGCCGTGGTGGACGACTCCCTCACGTCCTTCACTGTCCGCTACGACCTGGCGGAGCGGACGTGGTCCGACGGCATCCCGATCGATGCCGCCGACCTCCTGCTCGCCTGGGCCGCCGGCTCGAACGCCACAGCGGGAGACTTCGACTCCGTGCGCAGCGATCTACGCCGAAGCACCGCCGTGCCAGAGATGGACGAGTCGAAGCGGCGCATCGACGTCTCCTACACCGTGCCGGTGCGGGGCTGGCACACAGCACTCGACGTGACGCTGCCCGCGCACGTCGTGGGGAAGACGGCGCTCGGTGTCGAGGACCCGATGGAGGCCAAGCAGGCGGTGATCGACGCGATCATCGACGGTGATGAACAAGACCTCGCCGAGATCGCCGAGACGTGGAGCTCAGGCTTCGATGTCGGCGGCGGCGACGTCCCTGAGGAACTCGCCGTCGGGAGCGGTCCCTATCTGGTGACCGCCGTTGACAGCGCGGAGCCAGGTGCCGGCAGCCTCACGCTCGAGGTCAACCGCTCCTACAGAGGGGACTCTCCGCCGTCCTACGAACGCGTCGAGGTCGTGGCGGCTGACGATCTCCTCGCCGGCTTCCCGGACGACCTCGACGTGGTGCAGGTCAGCCCCACTCCGGACAACTTCTTGACCGTGCGTCACTTCAAGCGTCGCGACCACCACCTGGCGGAGACCCACGCAGGGCAGCTGTGGACGCTGGTGCTTCGCGCCGACGCGGGTGTCTTCCGCTCGCGAGATGCCCGCCGGGCGTTCCTGCGCGCGACGTCGGCGGCCGACATGCGGTCGGCTGGAGCGGGTCAGTGGGAGAGCACCTACGCCAACAGCCAATCGCTGCTGTTCCCACCCGAGTCCGACGGCTACGAGATCTCGGTCGAGGACGCCGGCTTCCGAGCAGCCTTCGAGTCCGCTGTCGCGGACGCCCAGGTCGAGCGCGCCCAGGCCGGCGTCGCGGCCGGCACCCAGGTGTGCGTCCTCCACGACAACGACGACGCGTTCGCCACCGGGGTGTTCCGAGAGCTCAGCAGGTCTGCCGCTGAGGGCGGGTGGGCGGTCCGCGACTGCGGCGCAGCGGACATCGAGCCGGCCCTCGCCCAGGGGCAGGGGTGGCAGGCCGTGCTGACCAGGGTCCCGCTGCCCGAGAGCCCCGAGGACATCAGCGCCGTGTGGGGCGGCAAGGAGGCCTCCCCGCTGACGGGCACCCGGAGCAAGGAGCGCGGGAAGCTCGTCGCAGCGCTCGACGAGACTGCCGACGTCTATGACGCCCGGGACATCCAGGTGGCCATCGAGGCGGGCCTGTTCGAGGAGTTCGTCGCCCTGCCGTTGACCCTCGATCCGGTCGTGACCCTCTCCGAGCGCGGCATGAATGCGGTGCTTCCACCATCTGGGGACTCCGCCACCCTGCTGGGAGGCGCGGCGATCTGGGAACCGGAGAGCTGACGCTGCCATGACAGAACCGACGCCGCCGAAGGATTCGGGGATCGAGACGCTGCTCCTCTCCGACGGCACGACCGCGGAGCTGATCGGACGCGACGGGGGGTGGATCCTCGAGGTCGACGGCATCCGGCAGTCCCACATCGTCCGACCGGGTGAGGCCACGGCGTTGGCGGTGGCCCGCTGGCTGCTCGCCGCTCTCGGGACCGAACGGCGCAGTGTGCTTCACCTCGGTGGGGGCCTGCTGACCTTGCCGCGGGCCGTGGCCGAGGTGAGCCCGCAGTCGCGACAGGTGGTCGTCGAGCGGGATCCGGTCCTCGCAACCCTCGTGCACGAGAGGTTCGGGTTGCCGGAGAACGTCACCCTGGAGGTGGCGGACGCCCGGGGCTGGCTGGCGGCAGCGGAGGCTGCGGAGTCCCCGAGAGCGACGTACGACGCCGTGGTGATCGACGTCTTTGCCGGCGGCCGCATCCCTGGGGCCTTCACGTCCCGGGAGTGTTTCGCCAGTGCCCGGTCGCTGCTCGACGCCCGGGGCGTCCTGCTCGTCAACTCCGTCGCTGGGGGCGACCTGACCTTCACCCGGCGCCAGATCGCCACCGTCAGGGCCGAGTTCGAGCATGTCGCGATGATCGTGCAGAACTCGTCGCTGCACGGGTTGCGGTTCGGCAACGCCGTCCTGATCGGGTCAGCCGCGCCGATCGAGAGCGATGCCATCAGGGCCGGGCTCGCGGGCGATTCCTCACGCGGTGCCCTGGTCACCGAGCTCGACGACCTCGTCGGTGCCGCGGAGGTCGTGGTGGACTCCGACGACCTGTGGTCACCCGAGCCCGACCTGCCCGATGCCGGACCTGCTCTGCGTCTGCTGGCTCAGGCCAGGACCCTCGGCTCGGCGTTCGGACCCGCGGCAGGAGCGCCGCCGCAGTAGCCCGACCGGCTGGACCGACGAGCAGTCGGCGACGCTCTCAGCTCGGTCGTGCTCGGTGCGGCCCGGAAGGTGAGCGGCGCGACCCACGCACCGGTCCGCGTCCGCCCCGGGCCTCGTCGATGACGAGGTAGACGAAGCCGAACAGCGCGAGTGCCCCGAAGAACCACCACTGCAGGCCGTAGAAGAAGTGGGGACCGCTGTCGAGGTCGGGCAGCTCGACCGGGGCCAGCGGGTCGTCCGCCTCCGGGGACTCCGAGCGCAGGTCGACGAACCCGCTGACCACTTCGCGGTCCAGCGCCTCACCGATCTCCTTGCTGCTGATCGAGCGTGTCGACTGATCGGTGACGGCAGCGCTGTCGCCGGTGGCGTCCAACCGCAGCCACCCCTCGATCTCGACCTCCCCGGCCGGAGGCTTCGGAACGTCCTCGGGGGTCGCGCCGCGGTTGTCGGTGGCGAACCACCCCCGGTCGATCAGCACGCTCGAGCCATCGGCCAGCACGAGCGGGACGACGACGTCGACGCCCGCGGCCCCCTCGCGCGTGCGATATCGCACCACGACCGTGTCCTCCACGGCGTAGGTGCCGGTGGCGGTGACGTGCTTCCACTCGTCGGCGCGGGTGAGCTCAGCTCCAGGCGCCGTCACCTCCGAGACCGGCACCGGCGGACTCTGCTCGTTGCGCTCGATTTGGGCGTTCCGCTCCCGGCGGTCCTCGAGACGGTCGAACTGCCACTCGCCCAGCCGCCACGCGACCCAGGCCAGGGCGATGACCACGACGAAGAAGATCACCCACCGGCGACTCAGCAGGAACCTCAACGACGGCACCGGACGAGGTTAGGCCATGAGTGGGTCGAGCTGGCAGGCACACCTAGACTGTGGCCGTGATCCCCCTCGCAGACCGCTTCGGCCGTGTGGCCACCGATCTGCGCGTCTCGCTGACCGACCGCTGCAACCTGCGCTGCTCCTACTGCATGCCGGCCGAGGGGCTCGACTGGCTGCCGGACGACCAGACGTTGAGCGACGACGAGGTGAAGCGGCTCATCGGCATCGCCGTACGCCGCCTCGGAGTCACCGAGGTCCGCTTCACCGGCGGCGAGCCGCTCGTGCGCCGCGGACTCGTCGACATCGTCCGGCACACGCACGACCTGGGCGTCGAGACGTCGCTGACGACCAACGCGCTGGGCCTCGCCCGGACCGCCCCGGCACTGAGGGCGGCCGGCCTCGACCGGATCAACGTGTCGCTGGACACAGTGCGGCCGGAGACCTTCCTCGAGATCACCCGCCGAGACCGGCTGGCGGACGTCATCGCCGGTCTCGAGGCCGCGCGCGACGCCGGTCTGTCGCCGCTGAAGATCAACGCTGTGCTCCTGCGCGGGGTCAACGACGACCAGGCGGGAGAGCTGTTGCAGTGGGCGATGGATCGCGCCTACGACCTGCGGTTCATCGAGCAGATGCCGCTCGACGCGCAGCACCGGTGGAACCGCGACACGATGGTGACTGCCGATGAGATCTTCGACCGGCTGAAGGCCGACTTCATGCTCACCCCGCACGCAGTCCCGCGGGGGAGCGACCCGGCTGAGCTCTTCGACGTCAACGGCGGTCCGGCGACGGTCGGCATCATCGCGTCGGTGACGAGGCCCTTCTGTGGCGACTGCGACCGCGTGCGGTTGACCGCGGACGGTCAGATCCGCAACTGTCTCTTCGCGCGTGAGGAGTCCGACCTGCGGTCGGCACTGCGTGCCGGCGCCACCGACGAGGAGCTCGCGCGCCGATGGGTGGTTGCGATGGCGGGGAAGCGTGCCGGCCACGGCATCGACGACCCCACCTTCCTCCAGCCCGACCGCCCGATGTCGGCGATCGGCGGCTGACGGCGCCCTGTGGGCTGTTGCCCCTAGGCCGTCGGGACGGGCTCGGTCTCCTTCAGGAAGCCGCGAGCGCCGAGGAACTCGCTGAGCGACACCCGGTGGGCCTCGCAGGCCAGCCACGTCTTGCGCCGCTCGGGGGTGTGGAGCTTGGGGTTGTTCCACAGCAGCGCCCACGAGGCGCGCTGCGTGCAGCCCTTGGCCGAGCAGACGGGCTCGTCCTCAGCGTCTGCCTGGTGCTGTTCGGTCACAGTTCCTCCGGGAAATAGACCGGTGCCGGACAGCCACGGGGGGAGCTGTCCGGCACCGAAGCGACCACAGACGGGGGATGCTGGGGTCGCAAGTTGATTCTTGCACGACACGATCCAGATTCCAACAATCGCCCGGGCGAGTCGCCTCCGCCACGGGGGCCTAGCGGAGCTCTCGCTCGGCCCGGGTCTCCCGGAGCTCGAAGCCGTCGTCCTTGCGCTGGGTCGCGTTGGCCAGGACGACGGCGACGTAGGGCAGCAGCACGGCCCCGGCGACCAGCACCCAGCGCAGGATCCCCGGGCCCACGACCACGGCCCCGATCACGCACGCGGTCCGGATCGCCATCGAGACCAGATAGCGGCGCTGGCGGCCCGCGATGTCCTCGGACGCGCTCGAGGGCGCGGTGGTGATTCGCACGGTGGGCGAATCCTTGGCGGCCATGCCTCCATCGTACGGCGCTAGGCTCAATCGGGAGCGGGCGAGCTGCGCCCACCCTGCCCCAGCACAGGAGCCCACATGTCCAACCGCACCTATCGCGTCACCGAGATCGTCGGCACCTCCCCGGACGGCATCGACCAAGCTGTCCGCAACGGGATCGAGCGAGCCGGGCGCACCTTGCGCCACATCGACTGGTTCGAGATCACGCAGGTGCGCGGTCAGGCCAAGGACGGTCAGGTCGAGCACTTCCAGGTCGGCATGAAGGTCGGCTTCCGCCTCGAGGACGACTAGCCACCTCGAGCTGCAGTGGTGCGTTTTCGCCTACCCCGGGGTAATCACTAGCGTCGTTGGACGTGACTGAAAACACCACTGCAGCTCCCCGATCTGTGCTCGTGACCGGTGGCAACCGCGGCATCGGCCTCGCCATCGCCGAGGCGTTCCTCGCCGAGGGCGACCGGGTGGCTGTCACCAGCCGCTCCGGCGGCGCCCCCGAGGGCGCCCTGGACCTCGTGTGCGACGTGACCGACCCCGACGCCGTCGAGCGGGCGTTCGCCGAGATCGAGGCAGCCCACGGGCCGGTGGAGGTCCTGGTCGCCAACGCCGGCATCACGCGCGACACGCTCGTGCTGCGCATGTCGGAGGACGACTGGTCCTCGGTGGTCGAGACCAACCTCACCGGCTCCTTCCGGCTCGCGAAGCGGGCCGCGAAGGGGATGCTGCGTCTGCGACGCGGGCGGATCATCTTCATCTCCTCCGTCGTGGGGCTGCTCGGATCTGCTGGGCAGGTCAACTATGCGGCCTCCAAGGCCGGTCTCGTCGGCATGGCGCGGTCGCTGGCGCGGGAGCTCGGCTCACGCTCGATCACGGCCAACGTGGTCGCGCCCGGCTTTGTCGAGACCGACATGACGGCCGTGCTCAGCGATGACCAGAAGAAGGCGATCAAGGCCCAGGTGCCGCTGGGCCGCTATGCAGCGACGAGCGAGGTCGCCTCCGCGGTGACCTGGCTGGCGTCCGACGGCGCCGGATATGTGACAGGAGCCGTCATCCCGGTTGACGGCGGACTCGGAATGGGGCACTGAGATGACGAGCACGGATTCGACGATCAACCCGAACGGACTGCTGGCCGGCAAGCGGATCCTGGTCGCAGGCGTGACCATGGACTCCTCGATCGGGTTCGCCACGGCCAAGGTCGCCCAGGAGCAGGGGGCCACCGTCCTGATCTCCAACTTCGGGCGTGCCCTGGGCATCACCCGCCGCATCGCCAAGCGGCTGCCGGCGGCTGCGCCGGTGCTCGAGCTGGACGTGACCGACGACGACCACCTGGCGGGCCTGGCCGACCAGGTGCGCGAGCACGTCGACGGCCTGGACGGGGTCGTGCACTCGATCGCCTACGGGAACCCCGAGACGCTGCTCGGCGGGAAGTTCCTCGACGGTCCCTGGGCGGACGTCGCGCAGGCGGTGCAGGTCTCGGCATACTCCCTCAAGTCGCTCGCCGTGGCCACCCGGCCGCTGCTGTCGTCGGGCTCCTCGATCGTGGGCCTGACCTTCGACGCCACGACTGCCTGGCCGGCCTACGACTGGATGGGCGTGGCCAAGGCGGGCCTGGAGTCCACGTCGCGCTACCTGGCTCGTGACCTGGGCCCCGCGGGGATCCGCTGCAACCTGGTGTCCGCCGGGCCGCTCAAGACCTTGGCGGCCAAGGCAATCCCCGGCTTCGAGGATCTCGAGTCGGCGTGGAAGGACCGGGCTCCGCTGGGGTGGGACGAAACCGACCAGGAGCCGACGGCCAAGGCCGTCTGCGCGCTGCTGAGTGACTTCTTCCCTGCCACCACCGGCGAGATCGTGCACGTCGACGGTGGTTTCCACGCGATGGGTCTCTGAGCCGGACGGCAAATATTTCGTTGCGGAAGCGACACGTCACCACTTGACTGGAAGAATCTGCGCGTGCAGTCCGATCGAACCACCTCGCCCCGCCGCCTGGTCGTGATGCGTCACGCCAAGGCACAGTCGTGGGGGGAGACCGACCACGACCGACCGCTGGCCGACCGCGGGCGCGATGACGCTGTGGCAGCGGGCCGCTGGGTGGCCGAGCAGGGCGTGGTCGTCGATGCGGCGCTCATCTCGAGCGCAGCCCGCACCCAGGCGACGTGGGCCGGGGTGGCTGAAGGCGCCGGATGGGACGCCCACCCCGTGGTCTCGGACGCTCTCTATGCTGCCGAGCCCGACGCAGCTCTGGATCTCATCCGCGAGACCCCCGAGCAGGCTGGTTCGCTGATGGTGCTGGGCCACAACCCCACGGTCGGCTATCTGGCTCAGCTTCTCGACGACGGTCACGGGGACCCCGAGGCCAGCATCTCGATGATCGGGGGCTTCCCGCCGTGCGCCTTGGCGGTCTTCAGCTTCGAAGGTCGTTGGGCTGACCTCGACCTCGGCGCGGCCACCGTCCAGAGCTTCCACGTGGGGCGAGCCTGAGCTCTGGCCGCCGGCGCGCGTGCGAGCGCGGGTCGGTGACCGTCAGACCGGGGGAGCCGGCGTCACGATGCCGGCCTCTGCGTCGGCGGCTTCGATCTCCTCGCGCGTGATGCCCAGGACGTAGAGGATCGTGTCGAGGTAGGGCACGTTGACCGAGGCGTCCGCGGCGCTGCGCACGAGGGGCTTGGCGTTGTAGGCGATACCCAGGCCGGCCGCGTTGAGCATGTCGAGGTCGTTGGCGCCGTCGCCGATTGCGATGGTCGCCTCGACGGGGACGCCGATGTCGGCCGCGAACTCGCGCAGTGCCCGGGCCTTCCCAGCGCGGTCGACCACCTCGC
This sequence comes from Nocardioides piscis, assembly GCF_011300215.1. Taxonomy (NCBI): domain Bacteria; kingdom Bacillati; phylum Actinomycetota; class Actinomycetes; order Propionibacteriales; family Nocardioidaceae; genus Nocardioides; species Nocardioides piscis. The sequence goes on along the minus strand of NZ_CP049866.1, from coordinate 3,108,056 downwards.
CGACGACGCGCCCGGTGAGCACCCCGTCGACGATCTCCAGCTCGTTGGCGCGTGAGTAGTGGATCCCCAGCTCCGCCGCGAGACGATCGGTGATCTGGCTGAAGCCACCCGACACGATCGCGAAGCGATAGCCCAGCCGGCGCAGGACACGGACCAGGGTGCGCGCGCCGGGCGCGAGCTCGATGGCGTCGTACACCTCGTCGATGGCCGACGCCGGAACGCCCTCGAGCAGGGCGACGCGTGAACGGAGCGACTCCTCGAAGTCGAGCTCGCCCGCCATCGCCCGTTCGGTCACCTCGGCGACCTCGCGCTCGCAGCCGGCGTGGGCGGCCAGCATCTCGATCACCTCGCCCTGGATCAGCGTGGAATCGACATCCATCACGATCAGTCGCATCGAACGGCGCAGCAGGTTGGCAGGTTGTACGGCGATGTCGAGACCCTGGCTGGCGGCCTCCGCCGCGAGCAGCGGCCGCAGCACCTCGGGCTCCACCCCGGAGATCGCCAGGTCGATCGCCGTCACCGGATAGCGCGCCATCCGCTCCATCCGGTCGATGTTGGCGCCTGCGTCGGCGATCCGCCCAGCGATGGCGGACATGGCCGACGCCTTGAGCGGGGCGCCGATGACGGTGACGTGGGACCGGCCGAAGCGGCGCGGCTTGTTGTCACCCTGTCCACGTTCGACCTCGACCTGCATGTCGAGCCCGGCAGCAGTCTGCTCCACCGCCGTCCGCAGCCGCTTCCAGTCCCGCGGGGCTGCGACGAGCACGCCCAGCACGAGACGCCGACGCAGCACGATCTGCTCGATGTCGAGCACCTCGACACCGGCGGCAGCCAGGGTCGCAAAGATCGCTGCGGTCACACCGGGGCGGTCCTTGCCCGTGATGGTGATCAGGAGGGTCTTGGGCTCTTCGTCCATGGCGAGGTCGAGGCTAGTGCCATGTGAGCCGCTGTCACTCCGGCGGCCACACCTCGGGCGAGCACGCGGCGACCAGGGCTCGCCGGGATGCGCGTTCCAGGGGGCGCAGCGCGTCGCGGCGAGCCTCGATCTCGGATGCCGACACGGCGCCCCCGTCATCCTGGAGAGCCACGTCGACGAGCGCCCAACCCTGCAGGCTCCGGGCAGCGAGATCGGCGCACCGGGCAGGGGTACCGGCCGGAGCCACCATGGCGGGCCGGTGGCGCAGGTTCATCAGCAGGTCGGCCGCCTCAGGGCGCCAGCGGGCGACGTCGAGGCCGGCCAGCGCGTTGGCGGCGTCGACCAGCGCGGCGCGAAGTGCACGGTCTGCCTCACCGACGTCTGGCAGCTGGCGCGGTGAGGCCGGCAGGACTCGCCACAGGACGACCTCACCCACCACCTCGGGGACGGCGGCGAGGGAGCCGAGCACGACCGCCTCACCGACCTCCAGAGCGGCCTCGTTAAGGGCCCGGGGACCTCCCAGCCCGAGCAGGTCCCCCTCCACGGGGAGCGCGAGGCCGGCGCCGGTGGCGCCGGAGCTCCGGGCCTCGCGCAGGAGCTCGAGCATCGGTACGCGGCCTGCCGGGCCGTCCACCAGGTGGAGGAGGTCGCCGTCGGTGACCGCGTCGAGGACGTGGTCGGTCACCTCCGTCCCCCGGAGCCAGGCGGTCGTCCACCAGGCGAGGCGAGCCGAGAGGGGCAGATGGAGGGACACGTCGGGTGAGGATACGTCGCCCGGCCACTGATGACGCGCGATCGCTAGGGTGGCCGCATGTCCGCCGTGATCGAGTTCGCCGACCTCACGGTCCGTCGTGGTGGCGCGACCTTGTTGGACGAGGTCAGCTGGACCGTCGAGGAGGACGAACGCTGGGTCGTCCTCGGCCCGAACGGCGCAGGAAAGACCACGTTGCTCCAGGTTGCAGCGGCCCAGATCCATCCGACCGGTGGCGTCGCCGGCATCCTGGGCGAGGTGCTCGGCACCGTCGACGTGTTCGACCTGCGGCCCCGGATCGGCCTCACCAGCGCAGCCCTGGCAGAGCGCATCCCGCGCGGCGAGCTCGTCAAGGACGTGGTCGTCTCCGCCTCCTACGGCGTGCTCGGCCGCTGGCGCGAGGTGTATGACGAGCTCGACCACGACCGCGCTGCGCTGCTGCTGCGTGAGGTCGGAGCACTCCACCTCGCGGAGCGCACGTTCGGCACCCTGAGCGAGGGTGAGCGCAAGCGCGTCCAGATCGCCCGAGCGCTCATGACCGACCCGGAGATGCTCCTGCTCGACGAGCCGGCGGCCGGTCTCGACCTCGGGGGACGCGAGGACCTCGTCTCGACGCTCTCCGTGCTGGCGCTCGACGCCGACTCACCCGCCACCGTCCTGGTCTCGCACCACGTCGAGGAGATCCCGCCGGGCTTCACGCACGCGCTCCTCCTGCGGCAGGGTCGTGTCGTCGCCTCGGGCCTGCTCGAGCACGTCGTCACCGCCGAGGCGCTCTCGGAGACCTTCTCGATGCCCATGCAGCTCACCCACGCCGAGGGTCGGTTCGCGGCCCGTCGCCGTACGCGTCACGCCTCCCGCTGACCCGATAGGGTCGAGTCATGGACTGGATCGCAAGACATGCCTGGGAGGCCTGGCTGGGGGTGGCGATCGTGCTGGGCGTGGCCGAGATGTTCAGTCTCGACCTCATCCTGATCATGCTCGCCGCCGGAGCCCTGGTCGGCATGGTCGCGGCCATCCTCGACCTGCACATCGCCGTCCAGATCCTCGCCGCCTCCGCAGCCTCGCTGGCTGCGCTCGCGGCGGTGCGGCCGACGATGGTCAAGCGTCTTCACGGGGGTCCCGAGCTGTCGCTCGGTCACGGCAAGCTGGTCGGCAGGCAGGGGGTCGTCACCGAGGACATCTCGGGGCTCTCGGCCGGTCGGATCAAGCTTGCGGGGGAGTTCTGGACCGCCGAGCCCTATGACGACACCATCAGCATCCCGGCGGGGGAGACCGTCGAGGTGCTGGAGATCCGCGGTGCCACCGCCGTCGTCCACCCGGTCGCCCGGCTCGAGTCCTGACCCACCCGACATCTCTCGAAGGAAGCATCCATGGAGATCGCACTGACCCTGCTCGCGCTGCTGGTCGTGTTCGTCATCGTCGTGCTCGCCAAGACGGTGCGGATCGTGCCACAGGCACGCGCCGGCATCGTCGAGCGCTTCGGCAAGTACAAGGGCACCCTGCCCGCCGGACTCAACATCCTGATGCCGTTCATCGATCGGTTGCGCTACCTGATCGACCTGCGCGAGCAGGTCGTGAGCTTCCCGCCGCAGCCGGTGATCACCGAGGACAACCTGGTCGTCTCGATCGACACCGTCATCTACTTCCAGGTGACCGACCCGGTGGCCGCGACCTACGAGATCGCCAACTACATCCAGGCGATCGAGCAGCTCACGATGACCACGCTGCGCAACATCGTCGGCGGCATGGACCTCGAGGAGACGCTGACCAGCCGCGACCAGATCAACTCCGGACTGCGTGGTGTCCTCGACGAGGCGACCGGCAAGTGGGGCATCCGGGTGAACCGGGTCGAGCTCAAGGGCATCGACCCGCCGCCCTCCATCAAGGACTCGATGGAGAAGCAGATGCGCGCCGACCGCGAGAAGCGTGCCGTCATCCTCACCGCCGAGGGCCAGCGCCAGGCTGCGATCCTGACTGCTGAGGGGTCGAAGCAGTCGCAGATCCTCAACGCCGAGGGTGACCGGGAGTCGCAGATCCTCCGCGCCCAGGCCGACCGCGAAGCATCCATCCTGCGCGCCCAGGGTGAAGGGCAGGCCATCCAGACGGTGTTCCAGGCGATCCACGACGGCCAGCCCGACCAGTCGTTGCTGGCCTACCAATACCTCCAGATGATGCCGAAGATCGCCGAGGGCAGCGCCAACAAGGTGTGGGTCATCCCCTCCGAGATCACCAAGGCGATGGAGGGCCTCGGCTCATCGATCCACGAGATCGCGGGGATCCCCAAGGACGCCTCGCCACGCACCCGCGTGGACATGGGCCCGACGGAGCCTCAGCTGCCCCAGTCGTCGGGTGCAGGCTCCACCAAGAAGGTCGTCGAGGAAGCCATCGCCGCGGCCGAGTCCGCAAGCCGCGCGCCCACCTCTTCCGCACCTGCGGCGCCCCCGGCCGTTGACCCTGCGCCCGCTGACGCCGCCCAGGAGCCTCCGACGGCGTGAGCCCGCTCGAAGCCGGGCTGATCGCCCTCGCGGGCGTGGCCGCCGGCACCATCAACACCGTGGTGGGGTCGGGAACGTTGATCACGTTCCCGACCCTGCTGGCGTTCGGCGTGCCTCCCGTGACGGCCAACGTGTCCAACACCATCGGGTTGGTCCCCGGCTCCGTCGCCGGCGCAGTCGGCTATCGGCGAGAGCTGGCCGGGCAACGATCCCGGTTGCTGCGACTCGCCAGCGCTTCGCTGCTGGGGGGCGTGGTCGGTGGCGTCCTCCTGCTCTGGCGACCCGATGCCTTCGAGGTCGTCGTCCCGGTCCTGATCGGGCTCGCGCTCGTCCTCGTCGTCGCCGGTCCGCGGATCTCCGCGTGGGTCGCCCGCAGGCATGCGGCCGTCGGGGGACTGCCCGCACGCGGGGCGTGGTGGGTGTGGCCGCTGATGTTCGGCTGCGGTGTGTACGGCGGCTACTTCGGCGCAGCCCAGGGCGTGCTCATGATGGCGGTGCTGGGGATCGGGGTCGACGAGACCCTGCAGCGCCTCAACGGCCTCAAGAACGTCCTTGCTGCCCTCGTCAACGGGGTGGCGGGTGTGCTGTTCGTGCTCGTCGCCGAGGTCGACTGGCAGATCGTGGCCCTGATCGCCGTCGGGGCCGTGGTGGGCGGCCTGCTGGGCGCCTCGATCGGCCGTCGGCTGCCGCCGGCCGTCCTGCGCGCCGTCATCGTCGTCGTGGCGCTCGTCGCGCTGGTCATCCTGCTGACCTGATCGACGACTCGAGCGCCTCAGCCGCCCTCGACGTAGGAGGAGAGCCACCGCTCGAGCTCGGCGTAGACCTGCACCCGCACGTGCGGCCGCGACAGGACGACGTCATGGCGGGCATCCGCGACCGCGACGCTCGTGACATGGGGACCGAGCGACGACGCCCAGCGCCGGATCTGTCGCACGTCGAGCACGATGTCTGTGGTGTGTGCGTCCTCGCCGAGCTCGGTGGGGGAGGACGACCGCACCGATGACAGGACCAGGACCGGGGCGGGAAGGTCGAGGCCGCGGTGCAGCTGTGCGTGCCCGCGCCTGATGGCACGCAACCAGCCGACATGGAGGGGAAACGACTGGAGCGGCTTCCAGGTGAGGTCGTAGTCGAACTCGCCCTGGTGGTCGCGGTGGAGCGATCTGCCATAGACGCCGGTCACGGTGCGCGGGATCACCAGTCGTGGCTGCCTGGCACCGATCCGGTCCAAGGCCGCCTTGCCGGGCAGCGAGCGCAGCCAGGCAGAGCCCTGCATGTCGAGCCAGGGCGAGTTGAGGAACACCCCGGCGAGCTGGGCGGGCCGCCGGTCATGCAGCCACAGGGACAGCACCAGTGCTCCCGTCGAGTGGGCGGTGGCCACCACGGAGTCGTGCCGTCCGGTGACGACGTCCCACACGGCGTCGAGGTCCTCGAAGTAGTGCGAGAGGTCCTCGATGAAGTTGGGGGTCTGGTGCTCACGCAGCGATCGGCCGTACTTGCGCAGGTCGACGGCGTAGAAGTCGTAGCCCCGCTCGGTCCACCACTCGGCATACTCGGTGTGGAAGAAGTAGTCGGCAAACCCATGGACGTGGATGACAGCGCGACCGGACGGGCTGGGGGACGGTCGGTGGACCAGCGTGGTCACCACTGCGCCCTCGCTGTCGTCCGGGAGCTCGATGGTCAGCTGGGTGTAGGGCTCGCCGAGGATGTCCGGGATCTCGTCGGTCGGCATGGGCGTGACCCTAACCGGCAGTGATCGGGACAGGGCCGCCACGGTTCCGTGCATTCCGCTTCGCCGGACGAGATCGCGCCCTAGGCTCGCGAGGTGGCGAGTGGACTGACGCGGGTGTGGACAGCCATGTCCGCCTATGTCGACGCGCGCGTCGCCAGCTGGAGAACAGGGTCACACGGCAGCCAGGCCTATGTCCTGGGCGTCTTCCTGGTCGGCGTCGCGGCGTGCTTCGCGGTCGCGTGGACGACCAACATGATGCCCTTCGCGGTCTGGTTCGTGTGGCTCATCCTCGGGGTGCTGGTGCTGAGGTTCGCGCCGTTGGCGCTGCTCTCCATCGTGATCTGGTTGGCGGCTGTCCTGACCAGCGACCACGCGGGCGAGCTGAACGGAACACGCATCGCCGCGATCATCATGCTGGTCCTGTCGATGGGGCTGGTCATCCACCAGTCCCGGGGGCACCGGTCGGGCCTGCCGGTGGCGCTCAGCGAGCAGCTCCTCGCCAACCTGCGTGACCGGCTGCAGGCGCAAGGCGTGATCCCGGAGCTGCCCGAGGGCTGGCGCTCCCAGTCGACCATGCTCACCGCGCACGGCGCTCGCTACGCGGGCGACTTCCTGGTCGCCGACCACAGCGACGGCAGGCATCTGGAGATGGTCCTGGTCGACGTGTGCGGGAAGGGCGTCGCAGTCGGTCCGCAGGCACTCCAGTTCGCCGGCGCGCTCGGTGGCCTCATCGGGGCCATGCCGCCGCAGGAGCTGATGGGAGCGGCCAACGCCTTCTTGCTGCGGCAGAACTCCGAGGAGTCGTTCGCCACCGCCGTACACCTGCTGCTCGACCTTCGCAGTGGAGACTTCGTGGTCACGAGCGCCGGCCACCCGCCGGCGCTGCACTGGCGGCCGCGCGAACAGGAGTGGGTCCTGGACCGCGCACGCGGGATGGCCCTGGGTGTGGTCGAGGACGCCGACTTCGAGTGCAGCACCGGGCAGCTGGCGCCGGGCGAGGCGCTGATGTTCTACACCGACGGGGTCGTAGAGGCCCGAGGCCGCGACGTCGACGCAGGCATCGAGTGGCTGATGGGTGCTGCCAAGGAGGCGGTGGAGCCGGGCTTCGTGGGCGCTCCCGAACGGATCCTGCGCCACATCCCGCGCGGGCAGGACGACCGCGCGGTGCTGATCATCGAGCGGATCGACGCGGAGGCAGAGGCCCTCAGGGAGGCGGCGCGACGCCCTGCGAGTCGCTGGGGATTCCCGCCGCGCGTGCCGTCTTCGCGGTCCTGAGAGCGACTCGGGCGTCGACCCGGCCGCGGGCCGGGTCGACGCGCCGAGCTCATGAGTAGAGCGTCACGGGGCGGTGTAGGCCCAGGTGAAGTAGTAGTTGCCTGCAGTGCCGCCCAAGATGTTGACGTAGAACCCTCGGGTCCGCAGGTTTGAGTTGGACCACGCGAGCCCCTGGACGTTGGTCGCGTCCCGAGGCCGAAGCCGTCGTGGTAAACGCACACCTTCCCAGCGGGGGCCGTCGGATTGGCGTAGCTGCCGGTGCAGGTCGCGTCGTCGTCCACGGTGCTGGCGGATCCGTCGGCCGCCATGTTGATGGTCGCGTTGCTCAACGGTGCGGGGGCCGCGGCAGGCATGGTCACGTTGATGGGTGCGGCGCCGTCGATGTCCATGTATTCCTGGCCCTTGACCGTCACCCCACTGGGGATCGCGTCCCAGGCGCTGAAGCCGCGTGGGCCCTGCGCTCCGGCCGGCCCGGTGGCACCGGTCGCCCCCTTGGGTCCCGCCGGGCCGGCCACGCCGGTGCTCGACGCGTTGAGCTTGGTCTTGACCGCCTTGTTCAGGTCCTTCTCCTTGACCGTCCCGTTCTTGATGTGCTTGGTCGTGACGGCGTTCTTGGCGATGTCCAAGGACGTGATCTGTGCGGCGGCATAGGCACCACCGGTGCCAAGCGCAAGCGTCAGCGCCAAGGTCGATGCGACCTCGGCATAGGTGGGCGCGCGAAGCTTCATGGAGTTTCTCCCTCTGTCCGAGAATGCGGGTCGTCGGCCACATTGCTCCGACTCCCGGGCCGGCCGCAACGGGGGACTAGACCACCCGTTCGGATGGATGCGACACCCCTCCGGGTGGCGCTTCTGTCCGCCTTCGGGCGCTGCTGTCTGGACCACCGAGCACATTCGTGGCTTCTTGGTCGGTTGAGGCGTTCACTCGATGGAGTAGTCACATTCGTGACGCGCAACTCGAGAGCTCCGGCAACGACGCCGGGGAGAGGAGAAGCTGATGCGATCACTCGCTCAGCCTCGCTCGAGGAAGGCAGACCGTACGTCCGGACAACCGGTCCCAGCGACTGAGTCCTTCGGCATGGCGGCAAGGCCGTTCTCGACTGCTACTGATGGCCTGCTGGAAAGGCCACGAACATGAATGCCAAGCGCGGCGTTGTTGCCCTCTCGGTCGCGGCGGTGGCATCGATGACGGGGGTCTTCGGAGTGTCCGCGGTAGCGGATGCAACGGAGAAGGTCTTCGTCTGCAAGTACGTCACCACACCCGGTGAGGGCGAGATCCTCCAGACCGGTCAGAACCCGATCGAGGTCGCGGTCACCGCGATTCCCGGCTCCGCCGGAAAGACAGCGGCACAGCTCGTCGGGTATGAGTTCGCGGATGCGCAGGGGCGCTCGCTCGTGATCGCCGAATCTCCCACTCGGGGCGCCGGCCAGACGGACGAACCCTCGGTAGGAGCTCCGGCGTGCCCGGCGCCGCCGCCACCTCCGCCTCCGCCTCCGCCGCCTCCGCCGCCGCCTCCGCCGCCACCTCCGCCGCCACCTCCGCCGCCGCCGCCACCGCCGCCGCCGCCGCCTCCTCCGCCGCCTCCGCCGCCTCCGCCGCCTCCGCCTCCGCCGCCGCTGGTGGTGGAGAACGAGGTCCTGGGGGAGCAGGCGTCCCAGCCGGACAAGCCGAACAAGGCGAAGCCCGCCAACGAGGTCGAGTCGGCCCCGGCCCCTGAGGTGCTCGGCGCACAGGCCGTGGCTCCGGCTGCAGCTCCTGTGCCCACGTCGGTGGCTGCCGGCATGGCCGGAACGCCGGTTGCCACCCAGGCTGACACGCGCCTGGCATGGGCAGCGGGCACCGGACTGCTCGCGTTGCTGCTCGGGTTCGCCTCGGTGGCAACGCGACGCGTCAGGGGAGGTGACTAGCCACCGCGCACGACGGGCCGGCCGCGGGAGCCTTGGGCTCGCCGCGGCCGGCCTCGCGGTGTGCGCGGGGGTGCTGGTCCTCGACTACGTCCTGGACCCCCGCAGCCGCAGTCGCAGGTCAGCAGGGCCCCATCCCGGCCGGAGGTGGTGCCACCGGCTCCGGCTCGACCGGTGCTCGGACCTGTGCGTCCGGCAACCATCCCGATCCCCGAGCCCCGACGGCACCAGGCCGCGGCACCCCCCCGACGGGTGGAGGTCGACGCGCTGGGAATCGATGTCGAGGTGATTCCCATCGAGCTCGAAGCAAGCACGCTGGTTCCGCCTGACGACCCTCAGGTCCTCGGCTGGTGGGCCGAGGGTGCAGTGCCCGGCGCCCGCCGGGGGAGCGCCTTGGTCACCGGGCACACGGTGCACGCGGGAGGGGGAGCCCTGGACCACCTCGAGACGTTGCGGCAAGGTCAGTCGGTCACGGTCACGACCGAGGCGGGGTCGATCGCCTATCGGGTCAGCAGGGTCGAGGTCTTCGTCAAGTCCCGCATCGCGGCGTCAGCCGAGCGACTGTTCAGCCAGCGGGTCCGGGGGCGGCTCGTCCTGGTGACGTGCGAGGACTGGAACGGGGTGTCCTACGAGAGCAACGTCGTGGTCATCGCCCACCCCGTGTGAGGAAGGGACGAGTCAGTTGGCGTCGGCAAGGTTGAGCACGCCGACCTGACGGCCCTGACCGTCGAGAACGACAGCGACTCCGGCCAGTGTCGCGCGCCGCTTGAGCAGCACCGCGCGGTGGGCGGGTGAGTCGAGCCACGCCCGGACGATCGTTCGGGCGTCGAGCCCCTCGCTGCGGATGAGGTTCTCGCCAGCCCAGGACTGGTCGCACCGGCCGAGGACCCGACGCTGGTCGCGGTGGGCGAGCTCACCGGTGCGGGCGATCCGGTTGCCCCACGAGGTGGCCATGCGCTCGACGCAGGAGTCGAAGAACCGCACAGGGGGCTGGCCGGCTGCCACTCGAGCTCGGTTGATCTCCACCATGACCTGGGCCTCGAACGCGGGCCCACTGCGTGCCACCACGTCGACGACAGTGGTCGGCACGCGGGACAGGTCGGCATGCGCCGGGGTGCCGACGAGGCTGGTCGTGCCCGCGATGGTCGCGAGCGCGAGCATGAGGAGGGTACGAACAAACTTCACAGGAACTCCACAAAAGGGTGCTGGGGGGTGTTGGGCTGGGATCTGAGTGCGGTCCCGGCCGACTGTGCGATGACTCGGTCCGAGTAGCCGGTCGCCCTCCGTGGGCGTCCAAAAGGGTGGAGCAGAGGAACGTTTACCGGACAGTAGTCATAGGATCTGCCTGAAATCTCGGTTTCAGAGAAACTGCTCGCTATGTCCGCCCAAGCTGGCACGTCGACTCATGCTCGACGTTGCCTTCCTGGACTGACCACGAGAGTGCCACAGAACGGTAACAAATGTCACGGAATGGCAAAAATAGCCGAAGAGCCGCGGCTAGACCGCGGTCGGCGAGTCTTGAGACGACTCAGTGCTGGTAGGTCCCGTGCAGGATCGCTCGCCCGAGGGTCTTGAAGGCGAGGTTGAAGGACACGACCGCGTTGGAGGCATCGGCATCGACACCGAGTGACTCCTCCTTGACCGCGTGCACCACGAAGAAGTAGCGATGGGGGTGGTCTCCCTGGGGGGGAGCCGCACCCATGAAGCCCGCCTGCCCGCCGTCGTTGCGGACGTGGAAGGCGGTGCCGGGGAGGTCGCCGGAGGCGGCACCCGTCTCGAGGGATGTGACGTCTGCGGGGATGTCCACCAGGCTCCAGTGCCAGAAGCCGCACGGCGTGGGGGCGTCGGGGTCGAAGCAGGTCACCACGAAGGACTTCGTGCCCTCGGGAGCTCCCTCCCAGCTCAGCTGGGGCGACGTGTTGCCCTTGTCGGCGACCTGGTCGTCCTTGAGGGGCTGGCCGTCGACCACGTCCTCACTGGTGACCCTGAAGCTCGCCGTCGGCGGCAGGTAGTCGTAGGGGTTGGGGGCGATCGGTCGCTCGATGCTCATAGCAGGCAACGTAGAAGGCTGATGGGCGACGGGCAAGCCGCGGACGCTTGAGGAGGCGGAACGAGGACGGCGGGACAATGGTGGACATGGAGCACCCCAGCCCTTATCTCTCGGGACTCATCCTCACCGACCGCCTCGTCGTCGTGGTCGGCGGCGGGCACGTCGCGCAGCGCCGGGTGCCGGCCCTGATCGCGGCAGGAGCCCGGGTCCACATCGTGAGTCCTGAGGTCACGCCTGCTCTGGAAGGGATGGCGTCCGAGGTGACCTTGAGCCTGCGGGAGTTCATCGACAGTGACCTGGACGGTGCCTGGTATGTCGTGGCTGCGACCGATGACCCCGCGGTCAACGAGCGCATCACCCAGGCTGCCGAGGCCCGCCGGATCTTCTGCGTCCGCAGCGACGACGGCAGCCGAGGCACCGCGTGGACGCCGGCCACCGGGCGGCACGGCAGCGTGACGGTGGGCGTGCTCGGCAACCGGGAACCGCGCAGGTCTGCCGCGCTGCGCGACGACATCGTGACGGCGCTGCGGGACGGGCTGATCACCGCCAGCGACGCACACGACGTCAGCCCAGGCGTCGTCCTGGTCGGCGGCGGCCCCGGTGACCCCGAGCTCGCCACCGTGGGTGCGCGTCACGCCTTGGCCTCAGCCGATGTCGTGGTCGCCGACCGGCTCGCCCCTCGCGAGCTGCTCGACGAGCTCCCGGCCCACGTCGAGCTGATCGATGTCGCGAAGCTGCCCCGCGGCCGTTATGCCTCCCAGGACTTCATCAACGAGGTCATCGTGGCCCGCGCCCTGGAGGGCAAGCGGGTCGTCCGGTTCAAGGGAGGTGACAGCTTCGTCTTCGGTCGAGGCTTCGAGGAGGTCATCGCCTGCCGTGCCGCCGGGGTTCCTGTCACCGTGGTCCCCGGTCTGTCCTCCTCCATCTCCGTTCCCGCTCGCGCCGGCATCCCGGTCACGCATCGCGGCGTGGCCCACGAGTTCACCGTGTTGTCGGGGCACCTGCCTCCCGGGCATCCCGACTCGCTGGTCGAGTGGGCCCCGCTGGCGCAGCTGCGGGGGACGTTGGTGTTGATGATGGCGGTGGAGAATGCGGCGCGGATCGCCGAAGCGCTCATCGCCGGGGAAGAGGAGGCGACACGCCTGTCGCGGTGGTGGTCGAGGGCACGATGCCGGAGGAACGGACGGTCCTCACGACCCTGGGTGACCTCGGCGCGGACATCGAGAAGCAGGCTGTCCGACCGCCGGCCATCATCGTGGTCGGCGACGTCGTGGCCGTGGCGCATCCGGATCGCTATCCGGAGGTCGGGCCGTCGCGTGGCTGAGCTCATCGAGATCTCCGATCCCGACGATCCGCGGCTCGCCGACTATCGCGACCTGCGAGATGTCGAGCTGCGCAAGAACCTCGAGGCGGAGCACGGACTGTTCCTGGCCGAGGGGGAGAAAGTCGTACGCCGTGCCGTCGCGGCGGGCTTCCGTCCCCGCTCCCTGCTGATGGCGCCGCGCTGGGTCGAGGGACTCGGCGACGTGCTGGCCACCACCGGGGCTCCGTGCTTCGTCGTCTCGGAGCCCATGGCCGAGCAGGTGACGGGCTTCCACGTCCATCGCGGCGCCCTGGCCTCCCTCGAGCGCAGGCCGCTCCCGGTGCTCGAGGACGTGCTGGCCGGCGCGCGGTCGATCCTGGTGGTCGAGGACGTCGTGGACCACACCAACGTCGGCGCGATCTTCCGGTCGGGGGCAGCGTTCGGCTTCGACGCCGTCCTCCTCTCGCCGCGATGCGCAGACCCTCTCTACCGACGATCCATCAAGGTCGGGATGGGGGCGGTGTTCACGATGCCGTGGACCAGGCTCCCGGACTGGTACGGCGCGATGCCGCTGTTGTCCGAGCTCGGCTTCACCACGGTCGCCCTCACGCTCGCCGCCGACTCGACCCCCATCGAGGCGGCCGTCTCCGGAGTGGAGCGGGTGGCGCTGGTGCTCGGGTCGGAGGGGCACGGGCTGTCGCCGCGGTGGGAGCAGGCGGCGGATCGCAGGGCGACCATCCCCATGCACGAAGGCATCGACTCCCTCAACGTCGCGGCGGCCACCGCGGTTGCCTGCTACGTCGCCGCCAGGCGCTGAGCCTCAGGCTGCCGGCCAGTCAGGGGATAGTCGTCGGCGGCCTTGTCGTGGGCCTTCTGCAGCTTCTTGCGGGCCTTGGTGGAGAGCCGATCGCCGAAGACGGTGCCGAGGGTGTGGTCGGTCTCGTGCTGGAGGCAGCGTGCCAGCAGGCCGTCACCCTCGAAGTGGACCGGCTCGCCGTCGAGGCCGACGCCGTCGACCTCCGCCCAGTCCGGACGAGGGCACTCCACGAACGCGCCCGGGAAGGACAAGCAGCCCTCGTCGCCGTCGTCGAGTCGGCGGTCCCGACCTTCGGGGAGGGTGAGGCGCGGGTTGCACACGATCCCCACCGTGTGGCGTCCTGACTCATCAGGGCAGTCGAAGACGAACATTGCGATGTCCTCACCGACCTGGCAGGCAGCCAGCCCGACTCCGTCCGCTGCGCGCATCGTCGCCACCATGTCGGCGGCGAGGGCGACCAGGGCGTCGTCGAAGGAAGTGACGAGCCGCTGGGGCCGGTGCATCACCTCGGTGCCCCAGCGCGTCATCGGCCGGACGCTGCCGCCCTCCGGCAGGGGACCGTGCGGGGCCAGTCGCTCCGGTGCGTGGCTGCTCTCAGACATGCGGTGATCCTAGTGACCCGGTCTGGGACCGACGTGTGCCACGTGACACCACGAACCTGTGGTCTTTTCATGTAACTCGGAGTTACAGTTGTGGACATGTCCCTGATCACTGACACCTTCAAGCGAGGCACCATGGGCGCGTCCACAAGCCGCCACGGCCTGTCGTCGGGGGAGAGCCGAGACCCGATCGGCCTCGCCGTCGCCGGCCTCAACAAGCTCGCGCAGAGCGAGATCATCGACCGCCTCGGCCTGCGGAAGCAGACCGAGCAGCTGGTCTTCACGACCACCCGCAACGGATTCCGTACGGCGACAGCCGCCGGCCGCCAGTTCGGCAAGGTCAGCCGCAAGTCCGCCCCGGGCAAGCGTCCTGCCACGGCCGGTCGCAGCGGCGTCTTCGACCTGACCCCGACCGAGGACGAGCAGATGCTCGTCGACGTCGTCACCGACTATGCCGCCGAGGTGCTGCGCCCGGCCGCGGCAGAGGCCAACGAGGCCTGCGCCGCTCCTGCCGAGGCACTGGCGGCCGGCCTCGAGATCGGCCTCCCGATCCTGGGGGTGCACGAGGCCCTCGGGGAATCTCGGAGGAGCGGTCGGCCATGGCCGGCACCCTCGTCGCCGAGGCGCTTGGCAAGGGCGACATGGGCCTGGCCGTTGCCGCACTCGCGCCCGGATCGGTTGCCACCGCGCTGGGTCTGTGGGGCACCGAGTCCCAGCAGGAGACCTATCTCCCCGCCTTCACGGGCGAGGACGTCGCAGTCGCCGCCCTGGCCCTGACGGAGCCCACGGTCCTCTTCGACCCGCTGCTCCCCGGCACCACCGCGACCCCCACCGATGACGGTTTCGTCCTCGACGGCGTCAAGTCGGCCGTCGTCCGGGGTGCCGAGGCCGAGCTGTTCGTCGTCGGCGCGATGCTGGACGGTTCTCCCACCCTGTTCCTGGTCGAGTCCGGCCTCAAGGGACTCACCGTCGAGGCCGACCCCTCGATGGGTGTCCGCGCGGCCTCGCTGAGCCGCCTGTCGCTGGCCGGCGTCAAGGTCCCGGCCGGGTCCGTGCTCGGTCAGACCGACGGATCGACGTACGCCGAGTGCGTGCGGCTCTCGCGCCTGGCGTGGTGCGCACTGGCTGTCGGAACCGGGCAGGCCGTCCTCGACTACGTCTCGACCTACGTCAACGAGCGCGAGGCCTTCGGCGAGCCGATCAGCCATCGCCAGGCCGTGGCGTTCATGGTGGCCAACATCGCGATCGAGCTCCAAGCAATGCGACTGGTGACCTACAAGGCTGCGTCACGCGCCGCTCGCGGCAAGGACTTCACGCGCGAGGTCGCCCTCGCGCGGCAGCTCTGCGCCAGCAAGGGCATGCAGATCGGCCTCGACGGTGTCCAGCTCCTCGGTGGCCACGGCTTCGTCAAGGAACATCCCGTCGAGCGGTGGTATCGCGACCTGCGAGCCATCGGAATCATGGAAGGTGGGGTGCTGGTCTGATGATCAACCTCGAGACTCCCAAGAAGCACCGCATGCTCATCGACCAGGCCCACCAGGTCGCGATGAACATGCTCCGACCGATCTCCCGCAAGTACGACCAGGCTGAGCACGAGTATCCCAAGGAGCTCGACATGCTGGCGGCCATGATCGACGGCCTCTCCGACTCCGGCGCCGGTGAGGGCGCAGGCGCCAGCGGCGTGAAGCGGGAGGACGAGCCCAAGGACGAGGGCGGGGTCAAGAACGGCGCCAACCTCGCCTCGGTGATGTCCATTGCCGAGATGTGCTGGGGTGACACCGGCCTGCTGCTGTCGATGCCGCGCCAGGGCCTGGGCAACTCCGCCATCGCCTCCGTCGCGGACGAGGAGCAGCAGAAGCGCTACGAGGGCACGTGGGCCGCCATGGCCATCACCGAGCCCAGCACCGGCTCCGACTCAGCGTCCATCACCACGACCGCTCGCCTCGACGGGGACGAATACGTCCTCAACGGCGAGAAGATCTTCGTGACCTCGGGTGATCGCGCCGACTCGGTCGTCGTCTGGGCCACCCTGGACAAGTCGCTCGGCCGGGCCGCGATCAAGTCGTTCGTGGTGAAGAAGGGCAACCCGGGGATGAAGGTCGAGCGGCTCGAGCACAAGCTCGGCATCCGCGCGTCCGACACCGCCGTGATCACCTTCACCGACTGCCGCGTGCCGGCCGAGGACCTCCTCGGCTCGCCGGAGATCGACGTCAAGCAGGGCTTCGCCGGCGCCATGGCGACCTTCGACAACACGCGGCCGCTGGTGGCCGCGATGGCCGTCGGCTGTGCGCGCGCTTCGCTCGACCTGACCCGCGACCTGCTCCAGCAGGCCGGGATCGAGATCGACTACGACCGACCGGCCCAGCTGCAGTCGGCAGCGGCCGCGAAGTTCCTGCAGATGGAGGCGGACTGGGAGGCGGCGCAGCTGCTGACCATGCAGGCTGCCTGGATGGCCGACAACCGCAAGCCCAACTCGCTCGAGGCATCCATGGCCAAGGCCAAGGCCGGCCGGGTGGGCTCCGACATCACGCTCAGCTGCGTCGAGCTCGCAGGCTCGGTGGGCTACAGCGAGATGGAGCTGCTCGAGAAGTGGTCGCGGGACTCCAAGATCCTCGACATCTTCGAGGGCACCCAGCAGATCCAGCTGCTCATCATCGCTCGGCGGATCCTGGGCCTGACGAGCGCCGAGCTGCGCTGAGCCGACGGTCGTGGGTCGGCGGAGTCCCCGCCTGAGCGGGGACTCCGCCGAACAAGGCCGCGCCGGCGCAGACGCCTGCCACCACGTCGGAGACGTGCCGGGGTCTAGGCCAGCTGCACGGACAGGCCCACGACCAGCCCGGTCAGGGCACACACTCCGAGCGTGCGCAGGACCGACCAGTCTCGCCAGAAGATGAGCACGCAGCCCAAGGCGGTGATGGCGACGCCGGCCCACTGGACCGAGGCCAGGACAGGGACCTCGAAGTCGAAGGGGCCGGCGGTGACCCGGCTGGTGTCCGCGAACAGCGTGTGGAGGGCGAAGAAGAGAGCCAGGCTGGCGATGACGCCGACGACCGCAGCCGTGATGCCGGTCAGGGCTGCGGCGAGCGACCGGTTGCCGCGCAGCCGCTCGACGTACGGGGCGCCCAGCAGGATGAAGAGGAAGCACGGCACGAACGTCACCCAGGTGACGAGCAGGGAGGCGATCACGGCGGCGACCCACGGGTTGAGGTCGCCCGGCGTCCGGAAGGCGCCCACGAACGCCACGAACTGGACCACCATGATCAGCGGCCCCGGCGTGGTCTCCGCCAACGCGAGACCGCGGACCATCTCACCGGGGGCGAGCCAGCCATAGACGTTGACCGCCTGCTGCGCGACGTAGGCGAGCACCGCGTAGGCGCCACCGAACGTGACGACGGCCGCCCCGGAGAAGAACAGTCCCTGGTCGACGAAGATGCTCGAGCGCCCGAAGACTCCTGCGGCCACGAGCACGGGGGCCGACCACAGGACGAGCCCGCCCACCAGGATCATCCCCGCCCGGCGGGACGACGGCCGTTCGGTGTGCAGCGCGTCGTCGCTGATGAGGGGAGCGGGGCCGTCGTCGGTCGTGGGCTTCTTCGGGGCCGTCAGGTCCGGGATGGTCCGGCCCAGCAACCAGCCGAGCAGGGCAGCGACACCCACCACGACCGGGAACGGGACAGCGAAGAGCGCCAGCGACACGAACGAGGCAACGGCCAGGGCGACCAGGGCGGGATGGCCGAGGCCCTTCTTGCCGACCCGCAGCACAGCCTGGAGGACGATCGCGATGACCGCAGGCGCCAGGCCCAGGAACAGCGACTCGACCACGGTGGTGTCACCGAAGGCGACGTAGACGCCGGAGAGGGCCAGCAGGGCCACGACGCCCGGGAGGATGAACAGCCCCCCGGCGATCAGGGCGCCCTTGAAGCCGTTGAGGAGCCAGCCGACGTACGTCGCGAGCTGCTGCGCCTCGGGACCCGGCAGCAACGTGCAGTAGGACAGGGCGAACAGGAACCGCTGCTGGCCGATCCAGCGCTTCTCGTCCACCAGCATCCGCTGCATGACCGCGATCTGCCCGGCCGGCCCACCGAACGTCTGCAGCGACACGTGGAACCACGCCTTGGTCGCCTCGCGCAGCGGGATGACGTCGCCCGGGTGGGGCCGCTGCCCCCCGGTGGGGTCCAACCCGGACGAGCTCGACGTCATCATGCTGAGCATCGTTTCGCCGGCGGCGTCCCGAAGTCAACTACATCACTCGACTTTGCCCGGCTTGGCCGAGGTCAGGCGGTCTTGAAGGGGTCGTGCTGGGCCAGGACCTTGTCGAGGCGTGCGGCGTCGAGGCGGTGGACGACCGTGTTGTCGTCCTGCATGTCGCGCACGACCTTGGCGAGGGTGAAGGTCGAGGTCGTCAGATAGAGGGTGCCGAGGGCCATGAAGCCCTTGATCCAGGGGTCGGCGTCCATGAAGTAGATGCCGACCAGCATCGCGAAGAGCGAGGCGCCGAAGGAGATGACTGCCTGGGCGGCGAAGGCGGTGGTGTTCTTGGTGGCGGTGCTGCTCGAGTTCGTCATGGCCCAACCCTCGCCCCGGCGCGCCACCGATGAATCTGTCGCGCTACCCGAGTCGGCCTGAGTACGTCGGCTCAACGCCGGGCAGTACGTTCGGGCCATGTCGTCGCACATGAGTCCCGAGGAGTTCCGGCGGCAGGGTCACGCCGCCATCGACTGGATCGCCGACTACTGGGCGGGTCTCGACGACCTCCCGGTCCTGTCGCAGGTGGCGCCGGGCGCCGTACGGCGGAGCATGCCCACCGCGCCTCCGGAGGAGGGCGAGCCCTTCGACGCACTGTTGGGCGACCTCGACGAGATCGTGCTGCCGGGCCTGACCCACTGGCAGCACCCCCGGTTCTTCGCCTACTTCCCGGCCAACTCCTCACCCGCCGCGATCCTCGGTGACCTGATCTCCAGCGGCATCGGCGCGCAGGGGATGATCTGGGCGACCAGTCCCGCGGTGACCGAGGTCGAGCAGGTGGTCGTCGACTGGCTGGCCCAGGCCCTCGGCCTGCCCGAGCAGTTCCGGCTCACCGACCACGGCCGCGGGGGCGGGGTCATCCAGGACACCGCCTCGACGGCCACCTTCACAGCCCTGCTGGCGGCCCTGCACTCGGCCAGCGGCGGGCAGGCACGTGAGTCGGGGGTGGGGTCGACCCGGTGGACCGTGTATGGGTCCTCGCAGGCGCACTCATCACTGGTCAAGGCCGCGATGATGGCCGGCCTGGGCGCCGAGTGCGTGCGCTCGGTCGAGGTGGACCCGCGCACGCAGGCGATGGATGTCACGGCGCTT
Organism: Nocardioides piscis; assembly: GCF_011300215.1. NCBI lineage: Bacteria > Bacillati > Actinomycetota > Actinomycetes > Propionibacteriales > Nocardioidaceae > Nocardioides > Nocardioides piscis. Next base: position 3,088,880 of record NZ_CP049866.1, on the reverse strand, counting down.
GAGCGACTGCTCGCCGACGACATCGACGACGGCTGCCGGCCGCTCTTCGTGCTGGCCGCGGTGGGAACCACCTCCACCGGTGCCATCGACGACGTCCAGGCCATCGCCGAGGCACTCGACGGGGTCGACGCCTGGCTCCACGTCGACGCTGCCTGGGCCGGAGTGGCCGCAGTGTGTCCCGAGCTCCGCGACCGGCTGCTCAGCGGCGTCCACCTGGCCCAGTCGATCGTGACCAACCCGCACAAGTGGATGCTCACGACCTTCGACTGCAGCGTGCTGTGGGTGCAGGAACGGACAGCGCTGACCAACGCGCTGTCCATCACGCCCGAATATCTCCGCAACCCGGCCTCGGAGTCGGGCGCGGTCGTCGACTACCGCGACTGGCACCCCCAGCTGGGTCGCCGGTTCCGGGCCCTCAAGCTGTGGTCGGTGCTGCGCACCTATGGCCTGGCCGGGATCCGGGCCCACATCCGCGAGGGGGTGGAGCTCGCGGCCCACTTCGCCGACCTCGTCGTCGACGACGACCGGTTCGAGCTGGTCACCGAACGGTCGCTGAGCCTGGTCGTCTTCCGGCTCGTCGAGGGGGACGAGGCGACGCTCGCGGCCATGCACCGGCTTAACGAGTCGGGCCTCGCCTATCTCAGCCACACCGTGGTGGAGGGTCGGACGGCGATGCGGCTGGCCGTCGGCAGCTGGCGCACCACCCGCGCGGACGTCGACGCGACCTGGGCGGCCCTGCAGGCACTATGAGGGGATGAAGCTGTATGCCGACGCCCCTGGCCGCCGTACCCGTCAGCTCCTCGTCGACCTGCTGGTCGTCCTGTGGTTCCTCGCCTGGGTGTGGATCGGCTTCGCCGTCCATGACGGGACGATGGCCCTCGCGGGCCCGGGGCGGCAGACAGACGAGTCCGCGTCGGCCCTGGCCGGCCAGCTGCGCGACGCGGGCGGGCAGCTCGACGACGTCCCCCTGGTCGGGGACGAGGTCGCATCTCCCTTCGACAAGGCCGCCGAGGCCTCCGACGGGATCGCCGCCGCCGGACGGTCCTCGGTCGAGGCCGTGGAGAAGCTGGCCGTCGTCCTCGGCCTCTCGATCGCCCTGATCCCGATCCTGGTGGTCTCGGCGTTCCATCTTCCTGGTCGCGTCCGCTTCGTCCGCGAGGCCAGCGCGGGAGCGAGGTTCGTCAACTCCTCCGACGATCTCGACCTGTTCGCCCTGCGCGCGCTGGCCAAGCAGCCGATGCACGTGCTCGCCAAGGTGAGCGACGACCCGGCGGGCGACTGGCGCAGACAGGACCACCGGGTCGTCCGCCGCCTCGCTGAGCTGGAGCTCAAGGACGTCGGTCTGCGGCCGCGACGCCTGCCCGGCTGAGCCCGGCGCGTAGATTCAGCGCCGTGCGATTCCTCGACGATGCGGCTCCGCCGTACGACCTGACCTACGACGACGTCTTCATGGTGCCGGCCTATTCGGCGATCGCCAGCCGCTACGACGTCGACCTCGCCACCCATGACGGCACGGGGGCCACGCTGCCCCTGGTGGTCTCCAACATGACCGCGATCGCGGGCAAGCGGATGGCAGAGACCACTGCCCGCCGTGGCGGGCTGACGGTGATCCCGCAGGACATCCCCATCCCCGTGGTGACCGACGTCGTCGGCTGGGTCAAGCAGCGTGACCACGTCTTCGACACCGCGATCGAGCTGGCTCCGACCCAGACCGTGGCGGAGGCGCTGGCGCTGATCCCCAAGCGCTCGCACGAGGCCGCGGTCGTCGTCGACGAGGGGCGCCCCATTGGTGTGGTGACGGCCAGGGACTGCGCCGAGGTCGACCGTTTCGCCCAGGTAGGCCAGGTGATGAACCGCTCGATGGTGACGGTGAGCGACGACGCCGACCCGCGAGAGGTGTTCGAGGCGCTCGAGGCAGCCAAGGCGTCCCTGGCGATCGCGGTCTCGCCGGACGGCCTGCTCGTCGGTGTGCTCACCCGACTGGGGGCACTGCGGGCGACGGTCTACACGCCAGCGGTCGACGCCTCCGGCGGACTGCGGATCGCGGCCGCTGTCGGGGTCAACGGCGACGTCGCCGACAAGGCGGCCCGGCTGTTGGCAGCCGGCATCGATGCGCTCGTCGTCGACACGGCCCACGGCCACCAGGAGCGGATGATCGAGGCCCTGCAGACGATCAGGGGACTGGCACCTTCTGTCCCGCTGGTGGCCGGCAACGTGGTCGACGCCGCGGGAACGGACGCCCTGATCGACGCCGGCGCCGACATCGTCAAGGTCGGAGTCGGGCCGGGCGCGATGTGCACCACCCGGATGATGACCGGCGTCGGACGCCCGCAGTTCTCCGCGGTCCTGGAGTGTGCGGCAGCGGCCCGGGCCCGCGGCAAGCACGTGTGGGCGGACGGGGGAGTGCGACACCCCCGTGACGTCGCCCTCGCGCTGGCCGCCGGAGCGAGCTCGGTGATGATCGGGTCGTGGTTCGCGGGGACGCACGAGTCGCCGGGCGACCTGATGCACGACGCGGACGGGCGGGCCTTCAAGGTCAGCTTCGGCATGGCGTCCGCCCGCGCGGTCGCCAATCGCACGTCGACGGAGTCGGCCTTCGACCGCGCACGCAAGGGCTTGTACGAGGAGGGGATCTCGTCGTCTCGGATGTATCTCGACCCCGCCCGACCCGGCGTCGAGGACCTCATGGACCAGATCTGTGCCGGCCTTCGGTCCTCGTGCACCTATGCCGGGGCCTCCACCCTGGCCGAGCTGCGCGAGCGTGCCGTCGTGGGCGTGCAGTCCGCTGCGGGCTTCCACGAGGGACGTCCGCTCAGCACCTCGTGGTGACACCGCTAGCGTGACGGGCGTGCAGACCCTCGTCGTGGCGGCCACGGTCGCCGAAGCCGCCCACGTCCCGTCCTCGATGCCGCTGATCATCACCGGTCTGGGCAAGACCGCCGCGGCCGCGTCGACGGCTCGCGCCCTGGCAGAGCATGGCGACCTGACCGACCTGACGGTGGTCAACATCGGCACGGCGGGGGCCCTGCGGGAAGGGCTGATCGGCCTCCACGAGCCGGGGGTGGTGCTCAACCACGACCTCAGCGCCGACCTGGTGCGGGCCCTGGGCTACGACCCCGAGGAGCGGCTCGAGGTCGGTCCCTCCGAGCTCGTCCTCGCGACCGGGGACGTCTTCGTCACCGACCCGGCGGTGCGCGACCAGCTCGCCCAGCGGGCCCACCTCGTGGACATGGAGGGCTATGCCGTGGCGTGGGCCTCCCGGTCGTTCGGGGTGCCCGTGCGCCTCGTCAAGCACGTCAGTGACGCAGCCGACGAGACGGCGATGGACTGGTCGAGCGTGGTCGAGGCGAGCGCGGTGGCGCTCGGTGCCTGGCTGCAGGAGAACTGCTAGCGCGAGCTGTTGGCCGAGCGCCCGCGGGCCAGACCGACGAACGCCTGCGTGTCCTCGGCATCGCGCTCGATCCGCCAGGCCAGGGCGATCTCGGTCGGGTCGAGGTCGGTCACGGGTCGGTGGACGACGTCCTTGCGCATGTGGAGCCGGGCGATCGACATGGGCACGATCACCACTCCGGTCCCGGCCGCCACCGTCTCGATGGCGTCCTTCTCCGACATCGGCGGCCAGTCGAGCTGACTGGCGTCCGGCTGCCAGCCGCTGGCGTGAGGCCGCACGAGCTGCTCGTCGGTGAGGTCGGCGAGAGTGACCTCCTCGGCAGCAGCGACGAAGTGGTCGACTCCTGCGACGACGACCGGCACCTCGGCATACAGCCGGACGCAGTGAAGGCCCTCACGGTCGATCGGGAGCCGCACCAGCGCCATGTCGAGGGTCTCCTCGCGAAGGCCGATCTCCTGCTCCGACTCCAGGACGGGGACGAGCTCGAGCGGCACCCTGCGTCGCTCGCGCCAGGCGCGCGCCCACTTGTCCGGAGTCGACCCGGTGACGAATCCGACGCGGAACGGCTCAGACACCCGCGACCTCGCCCGGGGCTGCCTTGCGGATGACCATCCGGGTCCACGCGCCGAGATAGATCCGGTCGCCGGCCCGGACCTCCTGCTTCTGCCCTGGCACCACCGGGGTCTTGGGCAGGGCGTCGATCGCGCCACCGACGTAGGTGCCGTTGGCCGAGCCGAGGTCCTCGACCCACCACCGGCTCCCGTCAGTGGTCAGCTGGGCGTGGCGGCGACTGATCCCGGTGTCGGAGCCCAGGTCGATGTCGGGAGTGATGTTGCGGCTCCTGGACTCGCGCCCGATCAGGATCGAGGTGTTGCGCAGCGGCACCACGAGCGGCACTCCCGGAGAGGGCAGCGGGTCGGTGGACTGCTGGTCGGCATACCAGTCGGGGTCGACCCACACCTCGGCCACCCACGCCACCTCCAGCGGCGGTGAGACGTTGGCGCCGGGCGCTGGGGCCGGTGCTGCGGAGGTGGCCGGTTCGGCTCGTCGGGGCATCGAACCGGTGGTGAAGTCATAGCCGCAGCCCTCGCAGAAGAGCGCGTCGGCAGCGCTGGTCGCAGAACAACTGGGGCAGACGCTACCGACGGGTGGAGTGGTCGTCGCCGGGAGCGTGATCGTCCCCGTCGGGTCTGCGCCCCCTGCCGTGGGCATCGCGATGCCGCAGACGTCGCAGTAGTCGTTGGCGGCTGAGTCGTGGCCGGCGGGACACTTCACGAGCAGCTCCTACTTCTTGATCCGGGTCGTCTTGGTCGAGGCGGTGTCGAGGGCCATCTCGTCGGCCTTGTCGACCGCCTTCTTCAGCCGGACGGTGCCTTCCTTCTCATCATCCACGTCGACGACCTTCCTCAGGCGTGTGGTGGCCTCCTCGTTGCCGGTCGCGGCGGCGAGCTGCACCGCCCGGCCGAGCTTGGTGGTGGCCGTCGCGTCGTCACCGGCCGACTTGGCGGCCAGGCCTTCCTGGATCATGGCGGCCAGCTCGGCCTGCCCGGTGTAGTGGGCGACCTGCTTGTCGATCTTGGCCGTCAGCTCGGAGTCGTTGGACCAGGTGGCCTTGACGAGGCCCTGGGCGACGACGTCGTCGCCGACGGCGAGCTGGACGCGGGCAGCCAGCTGCTCCTGGCCCACGGCCTTGGCCGGGAGGCGTACGGCGACGTGGTAGTCGCGTGACTCGTCGGCCCAGGCGCCAGTGGGATAGGCCCCCGTCAGCGGGTTGACCTCGACGCGGCGGGCGGTGAGGTCCTCGACCGTCGGTGCCACCTGGCGCACGAAGAGCACCTGCGACCCCTGAGGGGTCCACACCCGGAGCTGGGCGTCGGCGACGCCGCGCGACATCGCGGCCTGCATCATCGCCTTGAACTCGTCGCGCATCTCGTCGGGCCGGGGGATGATGCCGACGGTGCCCAGGAGTGCGGTGGCGACCCGTCGCAGCTCTTCGACCTTCCAGTCGGTGCCGGCTCCGCGGCAGTCGCACTGGAAATAGCCGGTGGCGCGCTGGATGGCGGCGTCGAGCACTTCCTGTCGCTCACCGTTCTCGCCGTCGGTGAGCAAGATGGCGTGCCGCTGGGTGACCTCGGGGACCGAGGCGAAGACGCTGCCGGCCAGGTCGAGCCACGAGCCGATCGCGGTCCCCCCGGACGCCCGGAAGCGCGAGATCGCGTCGAGCGCCTCCGCGCGGGTGGTGTCGTCCATGACGGCGAGCGCCGGTCCGGACCGGACCTGCGGATAGACCAGGGCGGCCTTCTCGGTGCCGGCGATCACCGCGAAGCGGGTGCCGTCGAGGATCTCGGCCACGGCTGCCTGTGCCGCATCCTTGGCCGCCTCCATGGTGTCGTGGCCCATGGACCCCGAGGTGTCGACGATGATGATCTCGCCGGCGGCACCCGAACCCGACTGGCCGGCAACCCCCGCACCCGTGCAGGTGACCGTCACGATGGCATTCACGTCGGTCCCGCCGTCAGGCAGGAACTCGTTCTGATAGACGGCGGCAGTGAACTCAGCCATGCGGCTGCTCCTTCGGGGTCGGGGTGGGTTCTGGGGCGTGCTCGAGCGGCTCCACGCGGGCGAGCACGGTGGTGATGTTGTCCTGACCGCCGCGACCGTTGGCGAAGTCGGTCAGCGCCAGCGCCACGACGGCCGGGTCGGAGCTGTCGACCGCCCGGATCTGCTCGGCCAGAGCGGCCGGCTCGGAGGCGTAGTTCCACAGCCCGTCGGAGCAGACGAGCAGCCAGCCGGGCTCGGACAAGGTCAACCGGACGACCCGGGGCGCGTGGCCCTGGCTGTCGCGTCCCAGCCACTTGGTGATCGCATGGGCCTGGGCGGACGACTCGGCGACCAGCCGGGGGACGCCGGCCTCGATCTGGTCCTGGGCGGCGGAGTCGTCGACGCTGAGCTGCACCCCCGTCGAGGCGTCGGGCAGCCAATAGATCCGGGAGTCGCCGACGTTGGCGCAGGTGACGGTGTCGTCCTCGAGCACGGCCGCGGTGAAGGTCGCCGAAGCCGGGTTGGCGGCATCCGCCGGCGCTGCCGCGACCACCTCGGCCTGGGCTGCCTCGACGGCCGCCGTCATGGCCTGGGTGGCGGCGGCGTGAGTGCTGTCCGGGGTCCCCATCCCCTGGGGCAGCCGTGCCTGGAGGACGGCGAGAGCGGCCCTGGCCCCAGCGAGGGAGCCGACCTGCGAGTCGTCGGTGTTCGACACCCCGTCGAGGACGATCAGGACGGCTCGACGCTCAGGAGCCGATCCGTCGTCGCTGGCTGACATCGCCATGGCGTCCTCGTTGCGGCTGTGTCGGATGCCCTTGTCGCAGACCCCGGCGACCCAGGTGGCGGGCTGCTCGCGGAAGTGGTCGCGCGCGCTGAGCGCCTTGACTCCACACTGCTCGCAATAGCCGTCGGGCCCGACGACGCCCCCGCAGGAGACGCATGGCGGCACGGGTTCGGGGGCCGGCGGCGGGGCGGGGGCCTGTGCCGCGGTGGCTCGGGAGATCGGGCCGCTGCCGAGGTCGTCGATCGGACTCGGCTCACCGCCCTCGGGGTCGGGCACGGTGAGCCGCGGCGACCCGGCAGGCGCTGAGGCCGCCTCGGCGTTGAGGGCTGTGCCGCAGTCCTCGCAGAAGTTGGACTCGCCGTCCGCGGCGACGCCGCAGGAGGGGCAGGCCAGGGCTTCGGACATGCTCACACCAGCGTCCAGTTGCGCACGGCGTTGGCCTGGTTGACCAGCGTGACGCGCTCGTCGAGCGAGCCGGCCTCCCGGGCCAGCCCGCGATACGCCTGCTCGAGCGCATCTCGCAGCGTGTCCTCGCGGGCCTCGATGCCGCCGATCGTGGGTCGCTCGGCGCCGGCCCTGACGGCTCCTCCCTTGGTGACAACCTCGAGCGCATGGTTGAGGATCCGCACGGTGTAGCGCTGTCGCTCGCCGGGATCCATCCGGACCGAGCCGATGCTCGTCAGCGCCTGGTCGAGCACGGCGAGGTCATCGGGCGAACCGGCCAGCAGGACGTCGGCTCGCAGCTGCCGGCTCTCGGGATAGCCGCGACTGGTCGACGGAACCATGTCGAGCGCCCGCACGGCGCCGGCGGTGTCGCCGCCGGTCGCGCGCACCCGGGCGACGCCGAAGGCAGCCGGCGCAGCATAGGCCGCGTCGGTGGCCGCACAGGCGGCGTAGAGCGCCTCGGCGACCTCGGGGAGGCCGCCCCGCTCGCAGGCGATCGCCAGCGCGAGCTTGGGCGCGAGCTCGCCGGGCACCTGCTTGTAGACCGCGCTGAACGCCCCCTGGGCGCTGGCCCAGTCCTCGTCCCGGATCGCGGCGAGGCCGTCGATCCACAGTGCCCGCCAGTCCCACGGGTCCTGCGCCAGCAGCTTGGCCGTCGACTCCTTCGCGGCCGCATCGTCGCCGACCTCGAGCGCTGCGCGGGCGCGGCGGAGCAGCACCTCGGCCGACTCCTCAGGAGCCTGCGCGAGCGCGGCCAGCAGGTCTGCGGGGTCGGCAGCGCCGACGCTGCTCAGCCACGAGTGCTGGGGGTCTGACTGGTCGGGGCGGAGAGCTGGCAGGTGGTGCCAGTCGAGGTCGGAGGCGGAGGTCGACGGGGCCTCGAACAAGGGCGAGGCAGCAGAGGTCAGCGCCGTACCCGTCGTCCTGGCTGCCACCACCTCGCGCAGGACGCCCAGCAGCTGGGTGCGCAGCTCCTCGGCGGAGGTGAAACGGTCGGCAGGGTCGGGCGCACAGCACTTGGCGATCAGCCAGTAGAGCGAGTCGTGCTGCTGGAAGAGCGGGGTGGTGTCGACCGGCGGCAGGGTGTGCAGATAGGTGCCCTGATAGCCGCGGAACTCCATGCAGAGCACCACCAGCGTGCGGCCGATCGTGTAGATGTCGGAGGCGACGCTGGTGCCGACGTGCGGGACCTCGGGCGCCTGATAGCCCACGGTGCCGAAGATGGCGGAGTCGTCGTCGCTGATCCGCCGCACCCCGCCGAGGTCGATCAGCTTGACCGCATCACCGACCTGGATGAGGTTGTCGGGCTTGAAGTCGCAGTAGGCCAGGCCGAGGTCGTGGAGATAGCTGAAGGCGGGCAGGATCTCGAGGATGTAGGCCAGCGCCTGGTCGACCGGCAACGGGTCGTAGGTGCCGTTGTTGTCCTTCATCCGTTGCTTGAGGACCTGCTTCAGCGAGCGGCCGCCGACCCACTCCATCACGATGTAGCCGGCGCCCTCGTGGGTGACGAAGTTGTAGATCTCGACGATCAGCGGGTGCTCGACCTGGGCGAGGAACTGCTGCTCGGCGATCGCCGCGGCGAGCGCGTCGGGGTCACCGGAGTTGAGCAGACCCTTCAGCACGACCCAGCGGTTGGACACGTTGCGGTCACGGGCCAGGTAGATCCAGCCCAGTCCGCCGTGCGCGATGGCCCCGGCGACCTCGTACTGGCCGGCGACGAGGTCACCGGGGCCGAGCTTGGGGGTGAACGAGAACGGCTGACCGCACGTGGGGCAGAAACCCTCCGAACGCCCGGGCCTGCCGTCCTTCGAGCGGCCGATGGCGGAGTCGCACTTGGAGCAGGTGCGCTTGCTCTCCGGCACCGACGGGTCGGCGATGATGGCCTTGGTGGCATCGACGGCGGGCGCGGCGGGCACGACCGTCAGGCCGGCCCCGAGGCGAGCGGCCCGGGTCCGGCGCGACCCCGACCCGGTGCGCCGGGTGGAGCTCGTGCCGGCGCGCGTGGAGCCGAGTGCCGCGGACTGGATGCGGCTGGCCGACGTCTTGGCCGAGGCGGTGCCGGCCGTCAGCGGATCGGGCTCGGCGGCCGCGGGTGCCGGCGCAGCGTCGGCGGGTGAGCCGCAGACGTCGCAGTAGCCGTCCAGGATCTTGCCGGAGCAGCCTGCTTGTGAGCAGCCGGAGCTTGCGCTGGCAGCAGCCGGGATGGGCGCCGCACCTGTGTCGGCGGCCATCCCGCAGACGTCGCAGTAGCCGTCCAGGATCTGGCCGGTGCAGCCGGGCTGCTGGCACGTCATGCGGACTCCTCGGTGAGCACGTGGGTGAGCCAGGACTGATAGGTCGCGACCAGGGACCGCGCGACCGGGAGCGGGGTGGGTTCGCGGGCCAGGACGGCGCGGGCCTTGTCCTCGCTGGCTGCCAGGTCGGCCTCCTCGCCCAGACCATGGGCATCGGCCTTGGCGCGCAGGGCATCGAGGAGGTCGACAAGCTGGGTGCGCTCGGCCAGCGCATCGGCATACGCCCCCTCCGCGATGTCGAGCGCCTGGGCGACCCGCTGGAGGCGCTGGCGGAACGCGCCGATCTCGTCGGGGGTGCTGGGCACCGGGCCGAGGGCCTCGACGTCGGGGATGGCGTAGCGCGGGGCGGGCTCCACGGCGCGGACGCAGCGCTCGGCGAGGGTCGCGATCGTCGACGCCCGAGCGATGAGCTCGCGTCGCAGGGCCTGGGTCGCGTGGAGGTCGGCACGAGCGGCACGGCGCTCGGAGTTGCCGACGATCAGGTCGCGCTCGAAGATGCTGGCGTCCTGCTCGAGCGGGGGCAGCAGCCCGCCGACGTCGGCGCCGCGCTGGGCCCGCTCGGTGACCTGGTCGAGCCGCCGCAAGAGCCGATCGAGGGTCGCGCGAGCTGCGTCGCGCAGGGTGCCCGGCTCCAGCTCGACCTGGTCACGAACCCGCTCAAGGTGGGCGCGCAGGTCCTTGATCCGGGCGGCACTGGCGTCGGCACCGGGCACCAGGGCCAGGCGGGTCCGGAGCTGACCGGCGAGCGCGTCGGAGAGGCGGCACGCCTCGGGCAGCGAGACGGCCAGACCCGCCCCGAGGTCACCGTCCAGCCGTCCCCACACCTGGGTGGAGAGGCGCTCGGCCTCGACCGGTCCCACCCGACCGCCGTCGAAGGTCGCGTTGATCAGCTGGTAGCGCTGCTGCACCGCCTGCCAGAGGGCGAGCGACAGCACCATGTCGGCGGCGACCTCTTCGCCGCGGCCGGCAGCCAGGGCGGCCGCGTCGACCTCGTCGAGCTCGACCCGTCGGGCACGCACCCAGTCGTCGAGAGCCAGCAGGAAGGCCTGCGCCTCGGCCGGGGCCAGGGGCTGCCCCAGGCGGCCCGGGGGTGTGGGGGCAACCGTCATGGGCGCCGTCCGTAGAGCGGTGTCGGTTGGGTCGCGTCGACGCCGAGCGAGGGCTTGAGCCATCGGTTGTACGACGCCTGCCACGACCCGTCGGCCCGCATCCGCTCGAAGACCCGGTTGATGAAGCGGACCAGGTCGACGCGCTCGGAGTTCACGCCGATGCCGTAGGGCTCCTCGGTGAGCCGGCGAGTGGCCAGCACCTCGGCGTAGGGGTCCTGGGCAGCCAGCCCGGCGAGCACGGTGTCGTCGGTGGTGATGGCGTCGGTCTCGCCGTTCTGGAACTTCACCAGGCACCCGGTGTCGTTCGTGGCGGTGACGGGGATGGCTTCGGGGGCGAGCGCCTGGATGTTCTCGATGCTGGTCGTGCCGACCGGGGCACAGGCGCGCTTGCCTGCCATGTCCTCGATGGACTTGATCCCGGAGCCCTTGCGGACGAGCAGCTTCTGGCCCGAGCGGAAGTATTCGGCCGAGAAGGCGATCTGTTGCCAGCGGGTGCAGTTGATCGTCATGTTGCGGGCCACGATGTCGACCTCGTCCTCCGCCAGGAGGGGAATGCGGTCAGCGGCCGTGATGACGCGCAGCTGCACGTGGCCGTCGCTGGTGCCGAAGATCCCGGCCGCGATCGCGTTGACCATGTCGATGTCGAAGCCCTCGATCTGGGCAGTGAAGGGGTTGCGGAAGCCGAGGAGATAGTTGTCGGCGGCAACACCCGCGATGAGGAAGCCGCGCTCGCGGATCCGCTGCAGCGACTGGCCCTGGTCGGCACCGCCGTCCGGGGCGAAGGACTGGGTTGCGGTGGAGGCGTCGCAGGTGGGGGGTGCCGCGGGCTCGGCAACCTCGGCTGAGGTGTCAGGCGCGGGTGGGAGCGGGGTGGCGTCATAACCGCAGGAGGTCGCGGCGAGCACCGCCGCCGAGGACAGGAACGCGACGGCGAGTCGGTGGAGGCGGGTGGCGGTCATGCGTACTCCCTACGACGCTGCGCGATGCCCCAGGCGGACAGGCCAGCGGCCCCGATGCCGAGGAGAACGGTGATGACGGCGAGCAGCAGGAACACGACGTTGCCGCCGCGGAGCTCGTCAGTGGCTGCCTTGGCCGCTCGGGCGGTGACCTCCTGGGAGGCCCGGTCGAACTCGTCCAGGAGGGTGGTGGGACCGTCGGCCGCAGCGGTCGTGGCCAACGCCACGGCCTGCTCGTACTTCCCGCTCTCCTCGAGGTCGACCACCCGGGTGTGGAGGTCGGAGTAGCCGCGCCACAGGCCCAGGGTGGAGTCGGAGGCGTGGGACTCGACGGTCTCGTTGGCACTGCGCCATCCCTCCTCGAAGACCGCCCCCGAGCCCTGGGCGCCCAGGCGCAGGCTCTCGTTGGACTTGGCGTCGTTGGCCGCAGTCCGCGCGGTGGCCTCGTCCACGGCGACTCGGTAGCTGCCGGCGAGGAGGTCGTCATTGTCGCCCTCCTGGCCCGCACTGACCGTCGCCGTGACGAGGGTCAGGAGAGCGACGATCGCGAACGCGGCGGCGATGCCGACGTTGAAGCGACGTCGGAACACCCGCGAGAGCTGCACGTTCACCCACCACAGGAGCGCGAGTGCGACGGCCCCCGGGAGCAGGATCAGGAGGGGGTGCTGGGCGCCGAGCTCGTCCTCGGCGCGCTGCGAGTTGGCGCGGGTGAGGGCGGCGAGGAGGGGCTGCGCCTCGCCGCGCAGCTGGGTGCTGGCACCGCGAAGGTATTCGGCTCCGACGGGGAAGCCCTGACGGTTGTAGTCGCGGGCCTGGGTGTTGGTCTCGGTGAACTGGTTGACCGCCGCGTTGAGCTCTGCCAGGGCCTGCTGATCGGCGGGCTGGGCGTCCGCGGCCTCGGTGATCTGGCGGCTCACCTGGTCGATGGCCTCGTCGTAGGCCTGTCGCCGTTCGGGCGCCTCGAGCCCGCCGACCAGGAAGCTGGTGGTCGCGAGCGCATCGGCGCGGAACAGCGTGGACTGGATGTTCTGCACCCGGACGAGCTGTTCGGTGTTGTCGGCTGCCGCCCGGTTGGCCTGCCAGCCCAGGACCTGCAGAACAGCCGTGACGAAGGCGAACAGCAGGCAGGCGGCGACCACGATGACCTGCCACTGGTTGAGGAGCAGCGGAACGTTGCGAGCGGCGGGCTCGGATGCGGTGGCGGCCTGGGTGCCTGTCGTCGGGGCTTGCGCGACCGTGGGGGCCTGATGGGGTGCGGGTTGGGTCGCTTGGGTCATGAGTGGTCCTCGGGCAGGTCCTGGGGGAGTTGCGCGAACGGCTCGACGGCGTCCGGAGGGGGAGCGAGGTCCTCGGGCACCAGCAGACGCAGCTGCTCGAGGGTGGGTGCTTCCACCTCGCGCAGGCGCCAGGCGTGCTTGCCGATCGCTGCTTCGAGGACGTTGCGGACATAGCGGGCGTTGCCGAAGGACGGCCCCCGCTCGACGCCCGTCAGCATCTCGCGCAGGCGGGCCAGCACCGCCTCGTCGGTGTCGTAGGCGGCCCCGGAGGCCATCAGCTCGAAGATCGCGACCAGCTCGTCGTCGGTGTAGTCGGCGAAGTCGATCGCAGTGCGGAAACGGCTCTCAAGGCCGGGGTTCTGCCCGATGAAGACGGCCATCGGCAGCGGATAGCCGGCCACGATCACGACCAGGTCCCCACGGTGGTCCTCCATCTCCTTGACCAGCGTGTCGATCGCTTCCTGGCCGTACTGGTCGCCTGCCAGCGCATAGGCCTCGTCGATGAAGAGCACTCCGCCGATGGCCGACTTCACCACCTCGGCCGTCTTCATCGCCGTCTGGCCGAGATAGCCGGCGACCAGCTCGGAGCGGTCGACCTCGACGAGCTGGCCCTGCGAGAGCAAGCCGAGCGCTCGATAGATGCCGGCCACGAGCCGGGCGACCGTGGTCTTGCCCGTGCCGGGGTTGCCGTTGAAGATCAGGTGTCGGGTGATGGTCAGGCCTTCGAGACCCGCCTCGGCGCGCAGCCCTTCGACGCGCAGCACCGCCGCCTGCCGGTGGATCTCGGCCTTGACCTCGGTCAGCCCGACCAGGTCGTCGAGCTCGGCGAGGAGCTCCTCGACGGTCTTCCTCGGGGGTTCGGGCTCGACTGGTCCTGGCGGGCTCTGCGGCTCGACGGGGGCCGTCTGGATGTGGTCCGGCTGGGTCGTGCGGTTCGTCGACGATGGGGTCGGGGGTGTGCCGAGTCCGGCGCCCGGGTCATGCAGGAGCTGCGCTCCCTCGAGGGCCGCGAGCTTCTCGCGGACGATCCGGCCCTGCTCCATCACCTGCTGCAGGAAGTGGTCGGCGACACCGGGCACGTGCTCGCGCTCGGCGAGCGGGCGGATGGGCGCGACGTCGCCGGGAGCGGCACCGAGCTGGGCGGCCGCGGCGGTGGCGGCGTTGCCGATGGCGCGGGGGTTGTCCTCGCCGAGCAGGCTGCCTGCGAGCGCGACGTCGGAGAGCGCCTGGGCGTATGAGGCGGCGTGGGTCGAGCCACTGGCCGCGAGCGAGGCCATCGCCGGCGTCTGGGCCACGCGATAGCGCCGGCCACGGGAGGCGGCGGTGGTGAAGTCCTCGGCGGTGCTGTGCCCGGTCTCGGTGCACCAGTCGGCATACGCCCCGCGAGCCGGCTCCGCGACGGTGGCGGCCAGGGCCTCACCCTCGGCACGGGCGAGCGCCGGGTCGAGGCCTGCGGTGGCGGCGAGCTCGGTCAGCGCGTCGAGGGCTTCGCGCAGGGTGCGTGGGGTGCTCATGGTGTTCCCAGGTCGAGGTCGGGGCCGCCCGGGTGGTGGCCGAACTTGGCCTGCAGGAACTGGCCGTGCGCGACCAGGGCCTGGGCGTCGGAGCGGGTCGCCGCGTCGAGGATCTTGTCCATGGTTGCGGCGAGCAGCTCGAGCTGGTCGATGAGCACCATGAGGGCGGTCTTGTAGCCGTCGATGGGTCTGGTGTCGGCCCACTCGCGGGGGAGTCGGAGATAGCCGCCGAGTGCCTCGGGGAGATAGTCGGTGGCGGTGGCGACGACGGAGTAGGAGTCGAGGCTGCCCTGGCCGAGGTTGCGCAGGCGGGGGAGCGTGTCGGTGATGAGCGCGCCGATGCGGTGCACGCGCGAGACGACCACCGGCGGTGCGTTGCCGTCAGCCATCATCTGCTCCACCCGCTCCAGGGCGGCCACGATGTCCGCCTCCGTCGGGGCGGGCGGCGATGTCCCCACCACGTCGTCGGCCGACTGCCCCCGTGCCTTGTCGAACCATGACCTCAGCCCCACTGGCCCACCTGGTCCTGCCCGGTCACGCGCGGTGGGGGAGATCGGTCAGGTCGAGCGTGCCGGTGGGGTTGCGGGCGTCGTGGGCGCGGACCCGGTCGAGATAGGACCTCGACTTCTCGACCTCGGTCTCCAGCACGCCGATGGTCTGCGACATCGAGTCGAGGGCCTTGACCTTGAACTCGTCGATCGAGTCCATCGTGGCGTAGATGTTGGCGAAGGCCGCCTGCAGGTCCTCCATGTTGATGGTCGACGAGGCCGCCTGCTCCTGGATGGCCGCGGAGTTGTCCTTGAGCATCTCCGACGTCCGTCGGATCATCCCCGAGGTGGTGGTGTTGAGGGCCGTCACCTGGTCGAGGACGAGCTTCTGGTTGCCGAGGGCCTGGGCCACGATGACGGCCGTACGCAGCGCAGAGATGGTCGTCGTGGAGGCGCGGTCGACGCCCTTGATCAGCTCGATGTTGTTCTTGATGATGACGTCGATCGCGAGATAGGACTGGATCGAGACAGCGAGCTGGGTCAAGAGGTCCTGGTGCTTCTGGCGGACGTAGAACAGGACGTCCTTGTTGAGGGTCCTGGCGGCCTCGGGGTCGGTCATCTCGAGCTCGGCGATGCGCGCGGTGAGCTTGGCGTCGAGACGCTCGGCGACATAGACGTATTGGTTGAGGCGGCCCATCACGGCCCAGAGGTTGGTCTTCTCCAGGTTGAGCGCGACGTTGTCCTTGGTGAGCTCGTCCTGGCCGTTGCGCAGGCTGTGCAGGATCGCGTTGAGCTGGGACTGGGACGACTGGTACTTGCGGAAGTAGTCCTCGACCTTGTCGCCGAAGGGCAGCCAGTCCATCCACCGCGACACGCCCTTGGCCGTGCTGGGGTCGAGGTCCTCGACCGTTCGGCGCAGCTCGAGCAGCGTCTTGCCGACGGCCGAGCCCTGGGCCAGCCCACCCTCCTGCAGCGCGCGCACCGGCTGCTCGAGCATCCGGTTGGACGTCTCGGCTGCCTGGCGGATGTCGGCATCGCCCATGGTGCGGACGTTCTCGGCCTGCGCGGAGAACTCCGGGCTGCCGGCGGTGGTGGACGACAGGGCGGTGAGGAAGCCGTCGACCTTGGCATCGAGCTCGGGCACGACCTCGGCCGGCACCTGCGGGGCCATCCGCGGGGCCTGGGTCTCGGCGACTGCCCGGGGCGCCTCGGGCGCGGTCAGGGTCAGGGTCGCCTCGGGCGGCGCGAGCGGTGCGGGTGCAGCGGAATCCGACGGCGTGCTCATGTGCTCTATCCCCTCGTCAGCCACATCGAACGTGCGGCCCCTGGGCTGACCCTATCCGCGTCCGAGGGCTGACGGGAGCGCGCCGGTCGTGTCGGTCTGGTCCAGCCACGTCTGTCCCGTCGAGGGCCCATGGGCCTCGGATCAGGTGGTGGTCCATAATGGGACGGGTCAGGCTCGCCAGAGGCTGACTTCGCGGACGTGGTGTAGTTGCAGCACGCTTCCCTTCCAGGGAAGGAGTCGAGGTTCAAATCCTCGCGTCCGCTCCAACTTCCTCGACCGCCGGCTCTGCGCTGGCAGCCGGCTACGGCACGAGCTGCACGTCCTCGCCGATCAGGTGGGCACGGAAGCCGTCATCGTGGACGTCGACGTCCTCGAGGACGAGTCCGTCCGGCAGGCCCTCGACCTCGTGCTCGATGGTGACGAGCTGCCGTACGACCGTGGCGATGGCGTAGGAGATGAAGTCCAGACCCCCGATGTCGATGGAGGTCGGCTCGACGACCAGCCTCCCGGACTCTGCGACCACGGTCCCGGTGGCCGTGACGGTCAGGTCGCGACCGAGGACCTCCACGGTTCGAACGACCATCGACTGGCCGTCGGCGGCCGGGCCGACCGACGTGCCGTCACCGATCTCGTCGGCGACGACCTCGAACGGCACGGTCGCCTCGACGCTCACCCGTTGTGCCACCACCGCGTCAGGGCTGGTGGTGACGTCGTGCCCCACGGCGCTCACGTCGCGGAGCATCGAGTCCTCGGCCACGACCGTCCCGGCATCCAGCCTCAGCTCCTCGAACCAGGCTTCCCCCTCGCTCAGGTCGGTCGGGGGAGTCGTGTCGGGGAGCCCCCCGGCGTCCGTCGGGGTCGTCGCGCTGGGGCGCTCCTCGCCCTGGTCGGCCGGGTCGGTCGCCGTCCACCACAAGGTCGCGCCCATGACGACGAGGACGAGGAGCGTCCCGAAGGCACCCAGCAGCACGTCCCTGGCTCGGCCTCGTCGCATGGGCACAGTGTGGCTCGCCCCTCGTCACGGCTCCTCGGAGCCCCTGCGTTGCAGGCGTCGCGGGGGTGGGTGGCCCTGCCAGACTGACCGGTATGGACGCATACCGGACCCCGGACGCCGCTTTCGACCACTGCCCGGACTTCCCCTGGGAGCCGGCCTACGCACAGGTCGTTGACCCGGACGGCGGCACGCTGCGGATGGCGTATGTCGATGCGGGACCCGCCGACGGCCCCGTGGCGCTGCTGCTTCACGGTGAGCCTTCGTGGTCGTTCCTCTATCGGCACGTGATCGCGGAGCTCACCCAACGAGGGATCCGGTGCGTGGCGCCCGACCTGATCGGCTTCGGGCGTTCGGACAAGCCGCTGGACCAGGGCGACTACTCCTTCGCCCGGATGGTCGAGTGGACCCGCGAGCTGGTCTTCGACCACCTCGACCTGCGCGACGTCACCCTGGTGTGCCAGGACTGGGGCGGTCTGATCGGTCTGCGACTGGTCGCGGAGCACGAGGGCCGCTTCGCCGGGGTGGTCGCGGCCAACACGGGTCTGCCGACCGGGGACTTCGACATGCCGGAGCTCTGGTGGATGTTCCGCCGCGCGGTCGCAGCGGCTGAGGTCCTCGACGTCGGGCGCCTCGTGGCCGCTGGTTGCGTGCGACCGATGGCCGACGACGTCCGGGCCGCCTATGACGCGCCATTCCCCGAGGAGCGCGCCAAGGCAGGCCCCCGCGTCATGCCCACCCTCGTGCCGACCCAGCCCGACGACCCGGCCGCCGAAGCGAACCGTGCGGCTTGGGAGGTGCTCTCGACCAGCCAGGTGCCGTTCCTGCTGGCCTTCAGCGACAGCGACCCGATCACCGGAGCCATGGCACCGATCATGCACAAGCTCGTCCCCGGCGCCCGGGACCTCGATCACCCGACCCTCGAGAACGCCGGCCACTTCCTCCAGGAGGACGCCGGCACCGAGCTCGGTCGTGTGGTGGCCGACTTCATGCTGGGCTGACCGACGCCGAGCTCCTCAGTCAGACGGCGAAATGCACGAGGGCCCCGACCGCGTGTGCGGTCGGGGCCCTCGTGATGAGATCAGGAGACGCGAACGTTCTCAGCCTGGGGACCCTTGGGGCCCTGGGCGAGGTCGAACTCAACCTTCTGGTTCTCGTCGAGCGACTTGTAGCCGTTGGACTGGATGGCGGAGAAGTGGACGAACACGTCCTCGCCGCCGTCTTCCTGAGCAATGAAGCCGAAACCCTTTTCGGCGTTGAACCACTTGACGGTGCCCTGAGCCATGATTTTGATCCTTTGTTTCGTGTCGGGGGCACTGTGCCCGCCGAACCGCTGAAGACATCCAACCTGTGCTGATGTCCAGCGAACCGAAAACCAGGAGTACGAGATACAGGCCGCTACATCGTGTGCGGCCAGGACGACTCGCTGAGCGAGCCATCCCTTCAACGAGAGCAACACTACGCCATGGGTCCAGTGATCCGGACTTCGGTGGCACCTCGGGCGCGCCTGTCGCCCGGTCGAGGGCACCGGATGGGAGCTGAACGTAGGCTCGGGGCCTGCCACACATGTCCCCTCACACAGCCCTCGGAGGCACCGTGTCCCGCACTGCTCCACGAATCCGGACGATCCTGCCCGGGTCCGGCCGCGCCGCGATCGGCGCGACCGTGGCAGGCGGGTTGCTGACAGGGCTCGCCTCGACCCCGGATCGGTTCGGGCGGCTGTTTCGTCGTCGCTTCCCGACGGTGGCAGTCACCGGGATGACCGGGGTCGGGAAGACCCAGCTGGCCGACCGGCTGGCGCGGCGCACACCGGGGGAAGGGGTGGCCGAGGTCGGCTCGGCAGTGATGGAGCGACGCACCCGTCGCTCCCCGCGGCTGCACGGCTTCCGCTTCCTGGTCGTGCCGGGCGACAACGCCGCGACGCGTCTCGGTGCCCTCGACGAGGTCTTCCACGACGAGCCGGTCGACGGCGTGATCCATGTGGTCGCCAACGGCCACGCCACACCGCGACGTACGGCGGGCACCAGCGGTACGGCGAGCGCGACCCGAGAGGAACAGCTGTCCGCGGAGCTGGAGGACTGGTCCATCACCGCCCACCGGATCGCCTCGATGGCCGTGCGACGGGACAAGCCGGTGTGGCTCGTCATCGCGGTGACGAAGGCCGACCTGTTCGCCGACGAGATCGACGAGGTCGTGGACTACTACTCGCCCGGCAGTGGTTCCCCGTTCGCCCAGAAGATCGACGAGCTGCGGGCGCTCGCAGGTGGCGCGAGGCTCTCGGTGGACGTCCTCCCGGTCTCGAGCCAGGGCGGCGATCGCAAGGCAGGCGTCTCAGGCAAGCAGGCCGCCGCCATGGTGGATGCGCTCGCGGCCCGGCTGGCCCAGCTCAGCGGCCACGTGTGACGCCGGCGTGCAGGTCTCACGTGGCCGCCGGAGTGCTCAGAGCAGCCGGCCGCAGGTGGGCCAGGGGGAGCGGCCGCGGGACTTGTAGAGGAGCTTCGCGCGGTAGGTCTGCTCGCTGGACGACGCGTGGTGCGGCATCCCGGAGCCGCCGACGCTGCCCCACGTCGCGACGTTGAACTGGTAGAGGCCGTAGTAGCCCGCCGGGTTCACCGCCCGGGGGTTGCCGCCCGACTCGCAACGGGCGAGAGCGGACCAGTTCAGGCCGTCCGCTCCACGAACGGACCAGGGCTGACGGCCGACGAGCACCCGCCTGGGCTGTGGCGGGCGGATCGTCGTACGCCGTACGACGCGGTAGTTCACCGGCTCACCGTTGTGGATCGTGCGCACAGCGCGGAGTCGCCGGACGCCGGCCTTCCCCTCTCGGACGACCTTGCGACGCCCGGGGGCCAGCTCGGTGGTGGGGACCTCCACGACCCCGGCCGGGACCGACCTGCGCTTGGTCTTGCGTCGCTTCTCCACGTCGACCAGCCGGACGGTGTCACCCTCACGCACTCGCTTCTTGGGCCCACTGACCTCCCGACCGTCACGGACGACCTCGACGAGGTCGTTGCCATCGACGACGACGCCCTGACTGGCCATCAGCCGACTGGGCCAGATCCGAGGCTCGACGGCGACCTCCATCGCAGGCTCGCTGGCGACCTTCAGGCGGACCGTGACCTGGTCGTCGGCTGTCGTCGGCGCCTGCGCCGCGGCAGCGCCGGGCGCCAGGGTGAAGGTCAAGGCGGCTGCGGCTGTGCTCGCGGCGACGCCACGGAAACGGTTGTGGGCAGGACTCGAGGTGGAACGCACGTGGAAGGAACCTCACGAAGTAGCTGTGCGCCATCCGGCGCTCGGACGCGACACCGTCGGGGCGGGTGTCGAGGCCACGGCGTGCATCACCTCACGAGGGGAGGCGCCTCACGCGGGAGGCAGCAGCCACTGGCCCCACCACGACAACACGAGGTGGCCGGCATGTCGAATCGGGCGCGACCGTGTGAAGCGGCTCACGTGGGGGCGAGGGCAGCCTCACCGTGAAGGCGGCGCCCGCACCCAGGGCGGAGCTGACGCGGATCTCGCCGCCGTGGCGCTCGATGATGCGGTGCACGATGCTCAGGCCCAGGCCTGTGCCGGGCAGGGCGAGGGCGGCTGGGTTGGTGGAGCGGAAGAATTCCTGGAACAGCCGATCCTGGTCTTCGGGTGAGATGCCGAGCCCGGTGTCGGCGACGATCAGCTCGACCCCGTCCGGGACGCAGCCGAGGGAGATCGAGATCGTGCCTCCCGAGGGTGTGTACTTGACCGCGTTGCTGATCAGGTTGGCCCCCACGCGATAGAGCTCGCTCGCCTCGCCCCAGGCCCACACCGGACCCGCAGGATAGGTCAGGTCGACCTCGAGGCCTTCCTGGTCGAGGGTCACGCGGAGCAGGTCCAGCACGTCGTCGAGCAGCCGCCGGAGGTCGACGGGACCGGGGTCGAGCACCGAGGTGGGGTCACCGACCTCGGCGAGCACCAGCAGGTCGTCGACCAGGCCGCTCATGCGCGTCACGGCGCGGCCGATGGCCGGAATCGACTCGGGCAGGGACGGAGCGGCGCAACTGCCCGACTCCGCCTCGGCTTCGACCAGCTCGACGTGAGCGCGGATCGAGGTCAGTGGATTCTTCAGCTCGTGCGAGATGGTCGCGATCAGCCGGCTCTTGTAGCCGGCAAGCTCACGCAGCTCCTCGAGGAGCATCCGCTCGCGCTCGAAGGTGCGGGCGTTGACGAGGGCACGACCCAGGTCGTGGCCGATCTCGAGGCCCGTCTGGCGCTCCACCGGACTCCAGTCGGGATGCTCTCCGCGCCGGGTGAGCGCCATGGTCCCGAGGCACTCGTTCCCTGCGCCCAGCGGGATGAACAGCATCGAGGAGGCGCGAATCTCGTGCATCAGGGCGTGAACCAGTTCTTGCTGGTTCGCATCCAGGGCGAGGGTCTCGGCGGGAGACACGGCGTCGGCGGTCACGACTGCCACTTCTTGAGCGGCCCAGAGGCGGCCCGCCGCGACCCGCCCGAGCACGTTGAACGCCTCGAGCGTCTCGTGCTTGGCCCCGGTGGGGGCGTAGATCGTGTCTGCGCTTGCATCGTCCCCCTCGAATGTGTGGAGCCACATCCCGCGGGCGTTGAAACCCAGGGTCACCGCCGGTTGACAGACCTCGATGATTCGTTCGATCGACAGCTCCGAGCTCACCTGACGGACGATGCGTCGGGCCGTGTCCGCGAGCAGCAGCTGCTCGGCGAGCTCTGCTCGTTCCAGCGCGGTGAGCACGCTGCGCCGGGTCTGTCGCGCATAGCGCTGCAGCTGCTCGCGCATGGCCGGGTCGGGACGTCGGCGGTCGCGCGGCACGTCCACCGACAGCAGCCCGCGGAGCTTCCCGCGCTCGTCGAGGATCGGCGCCAGGAGCAGGTCGAGCGGGTGCCACATCTCCGGGTCGTCCGAGAGCTCCAGGTCCGGGATCCAGCCCAGGTCGTCGAGGTCGATGCTCATCCGCTCGTGCGGGACGAACCGGAGGGCGCCCCACCTCTCGGCGCTGGCCAGCTCCTGCTCGATCTGCGAGATCGGTGTGCGGTGTCCGAGCAGCTGGTCGCGAGCCTCCGTGCTGCCGGCGACGGCGATCATCTCCAGGGTGTCGTCGCCACGGGCGATGCTGATCGCAGCGACCTCGAAGCCCAGCAGGTCGGTCACGCCCTCAGCGATGTTCTGCAGGGCATCGACGAACACAGCCTCGACGTCCGGCTGGTCCATCACGTCCCCACTCTGCTGGCCCCTGGCACTCGTCATCGAAGCGGTGCCCACCCTCCGACCCTAGCCGCTGCGCCTGCTCCGCGATCGCGATTCGCGAGGTTCCCCGGCGCCGGGAACGCCGCGGGGAACGTGCCTCATCGCCCCGGCGTCACATCGGCCCCCGGCACCGAGCCCGGCTTCCCGGCGTCGGCGTACGACCTCACGATCGAGGTGTTGAGGGGGAAGTCGATCGAGAGCTGTCGGAAGAGCAGCGCACCTGCAGCCGCGGCGGCGTGGGAAGCCTCCGCGACCACGACGTCGGCCAGGTGAGCGGGGGTGTGGACGACGACCTCGTCGTGGAGGAAGAAGACCAGGTGGGGCCGGGCCTCGACCGGTCCGGCGCCCAGTCGCCAGAGGCGGTTGCGCAGGTCGGCGATCCAGCACAGGGCCCACTCTGCGCCTGTTCCCTGCACCACGAAGTTGCGGGAGAACCGACCGTAGGAACGCCGCCGACGAGTCTCGCTCTCCGGGTCTGCTCGCGCGGTGTCGACGTCGGTGGTCGATGCCTCTCCCAGCGGAGGACAGCCACGCCCGAGCAGGGTGCGGACTCCCAGCCCTCGCTCACCAGCGCGCGCTGCCTCCTCGACGAGGCCGAAGGCGGCGGGGTAGCGGCGCGTCAGCCCGGCCACCATGCGTCCGCTCTCGCCGCTGGTGGCGCCGTACATCGCACCGAGGAGTCCGAGCTTGGCGTCGTTGCGGCTGCCGACAGCGCCGTCGTCGACCATGCCCTGATAGAGGTCGGTGCCCTGTGCCGCCTTGGCCAACGCTCGGTCGCCGCTCATCCCAGCCAGCACACGCGGCTCGAGCTGCGCGACGTCGGCGACGACGAAGACCCACCCGTCGTCCGCCACCGCCGCGGGCCGGACCTGCACCGGGAAGGACAGCGCTCCGCCCCCGTTCGACGACCACCGCCCCGTGATCGACCCGGCCGGCTGGTAGGACGGTCGGAACCTGCCGTCCTTGACCCACTGGTCAGCCCACGCCCAGCCGTTCGTCGAGAAGAGGTGCGCCAGCTGCTTGTAGCGCAGGAGCGGGACGACGGCCGGGTGCTCGACCGCCCGAAGTGTCGACGCACGGGTGTCAGGGACCTCCACCCCGGCGCGGCGAAGTGCACCCAGCAGCTCGGGGCGTGAGTCGGGATTGAGACCAGGAGCCGCGAGGGCGCTGCGCACCTCACCTGCCAGCGCCTCCAGCAGGACTGGGCGTGCGCCGCGCGGCGGGCGCGGCCCGAGCTGCTCGCCGAGCAGGCGCTCGTGGATGTCGGTGCGCCAGGGCACCCCGGTGTGCGTCATCTCGGCAGCGACCAGCGCCCCGGCCGATTCCGCGGCGAGGAGCAGGCCGAGTCGTGGCGCCTCGCTGGAGGCCGCGACGGCAGCACGCTGCCGGGCGTCCTCGAGGTCGGCGCGGAGGTGCTCGGTCGAGTCGTCGACGGAGAACAGCGCCGGATCGGACGGGACGGCGGGCCGAAGCCGGTCCCAGTGCTCGGACTCCTCTGCGACGAGCAGCGACGCGTCGGCGGCGGGCGCCCGACGGAGCAGCTGACGCCCCAGCCGCAGGTCGTGGCACCGTTCGACCCGGATGCCGGCCTCCAGGAGCGGGGGATACCACCGCGCAGTGTCGTCCCATACCCAGCGTGGACCGTCGGGCTCGCGCCCTTCGACGTATGCCGACAGGTCGGCCAGCTCGATGACGTGCTCCAGCCCGGCGTCGACCGCGAGCACGCGATCGCCCGGCAGTCGCGTCAGCGAGATCCGGGTCATGGAGGACACCCTCCCAGCCGAGCCGGGCTGTCCAGGCCAGGCCAGCCGATCAGGGCTCTGAGCTCCAGCGGAAGAGCCGTCTGGCCAGCATCCCGGCGCCGGTCAACCAGGCTGACATGACCACGAGGCTGACCCAGCTCACTGTCGGACCGGCGGGGGCCAGGGCGTCTGCCACCGAGTTGGCCAGGTGCTTCAGCGGGAAGAACGAGCCCACGGTCTCCATCCAGTCCGGGACGACCCCGAACACGAAGACGTCGGAGAAGAAGGCCAGCGGCAGGATGATGCCGAGCCCCACGGCGGTGACCGCCTTGCTGCTGGGAAGCACCGATGCCAGCAACAGGCCGCAGGCCGCCAGCGAAGCGGTGCCGAGGACGAGCACCCCTGCGGCGAGCGGCAGGCCGCCCCAGGCGACTCGCAGGTCGAACCACAGCACCCCCGACACCAGGATGAGGGCCGCGGTGACCAGCACCAGTCCCAGCGCGGAGACCAGTCGCCCCGCGAAGTAGGTCTGGATCTGCAACGGTGTGCCGTGCAACCGCTTGAGGATCCCGCGCTCGCGCGCTCGAGCGACGGCCTCGGGGATGTTGACCACGACGGTGACGACGACGCTCCACGCGATCATCCCCGCGGCGGCCTGCAGCCCGAGGTCGGGCTCCGCCACCCCGGAGCCGCCCATGAGGGACGCGTTGAACGCATACAGCCCCACCGGCATCGCGATGGCGAAGAACACCCAGCCGGCGTCGCGCAGCGCGGACTGCGTCGCCCATCGCGTCTGGTCGCCCACGAGCGACAACCAGCCGGGCCGCCCGACGACCCGGCTCGCCACGTGCCCGAGGGGGCGAGCCACCAGGGTCGAGCGGGCGACGACGCCGTGCCGGGTCCGGCGGCGCGCGCGGCCCTCGGGCGCGTCCCAGCGGAACGTCAGCCTGGCCACCACCGCGGCGCCGGCGACCCAGGCGCCGATCACTGCGAGTGCCCTCAGATCCCATCCGGCTCCTGACGCGAACGGGTCGAACTGCTCCTGCAGGGAGTCGTTGAGGGCCTTCAGCGGGAAGACCCGGGCGATCCGGTCCGCCCAGCCCGGCATCTCGCCGTAGGCCGTCACGCCGGAGACGAAGGACAACAGCACGGCGAGCGCGATCGAGACGGCCTGGGCGGCTGTTGCGGACCGGGCCAGCCCGGCCACCGCGACACCGGCGACGGCGAAGCAGGTCACCGCTGCCAGCACCGTCACCGCTGTGGCGGCGAACGTGTCCCACTGGATCTGCACGTCATAGGCCACGACGCCGACCAGCAGCATGGAGGCCAGGGAACCCAGCGCGAAAACCACTGCAGCGGTCGTGCGCGCGCCGAGATGGATCCACAGGGGCAGGGGAGTGCCGTGGACCCGCTTGAGGATGCCGCGTTCGCGGGCATCGGCCAGCGACGCGGCGATGGTGGGGAAGGCGCCGTACAACGCGCCCATGACGGCCGCTGACGGCGTGACGAACTGCATCACCCGCACCGGGGAGTCGGCGCTGACCGTGTCGTTGCCGACCAGGGCACCCATGACGACGAGGAACGTCAGGGGGAAGGCGAAGGTGAAGACGAGGGCGATGCGTGAGCGCCACAGGTCGCGCAGGGCATAGCCGAGCTGGTCGGTGAACAGTCGCAACGAGGTGGGCCGTCGCTCGTCCGTACGGCGGGCAAACGGCGCCCGGGCGCGGGTCACCAGCGCCGTCATGTCCCCACCGGAGCGGTGTGCGCCTCCACGGGGCTGACCCCCGCCTCCTCGATCAGCTCGAGATAGACGTCCTCGAGCGAGGGACGCTCCACGGTGAGGCCAGACACCTCGACCCCGGCAGACCTGGCCCAGCCGAGCAGACGCTCCAGCGCGACCGTGGGCTCGGTGGTGCGCAGCTGCCAGTCCCCGCCCTGGGGCTGCAGCGCAGCTCCGAGGTCAGGGACCTGGGACACCACGACGTCGAGCGGGAGCCGGAAGGCGATGGTCGACGAGGACCGGCGCGCTCCGCCGAGCTCGGCGGGTGTGCCGATCGAGACCAGTCGGCCGGCGACCATCACTGCGACGCGGTCCGCGAGGTGCTCGGCCTCGTCCATGTAGTGAGTGGTCAACAGGACGGTCTTGCCCAGACCGCGCAGGTTCTCCACCAGCTCCCAGGCCCGACGCCGGGCCGAGGGGTCGAAACCGGTCGTCGGCTCGTCGAGGAAGAGCAGCTCCGGATCGCCGACCAGCCCGAGAGCGAGGTCGAGGCGTCGTCGCTGGCCTCCTGAGAGGGTCTTGACCTTGGCGTCGGCCTTGTCGGCGAGGCCGACGAGCTCGATCACCTCGTCGACGCCCAGCTGCCGCGGATACATGCCGCGGTAGAGCCGCACCAGCTCACGAGGGCTGAAGTCCTCGTCGACACCCGCCTCCTGGAGCACGATGCCGATCTGCTCGCGATAGGCACGGCCTCCCGTGGCGGGGTCGAAGCCGAGGACGTCCACGCGCCCCGACGTACGCCGACGATGCCCCTCGAGGATCTCCACCACCGTGGTCTTGCCGGCCCCGTTGGGACCGACCAGGGCGAAGACCTCGCCCGCCTCCACGCTGAACGACAGGCCGTCAACCGCCCGGGTGGTGCCGTAGTGCTTGTGGAGGTGCTGGACCTCGATGGCGTGGGCTGGGCTCATGACCCGCCCTTGCCCACCCGCATGCCGGCCAACGAGCGGCCCCAGTCGCGGGCCCGCTCGAGCTCACCGTCGAGGAGCGGCCCAGCCATGTCGTCGACGAAGAAGCTCGCCGACGCGAGCAGCCGGCCGAGGTGCTGGCGGCGCACCTCCTTGGCGGCAGCCTTGGCCGCGGAACCGGGGAGGTGGCGCACCGACCCGACGCGGGTGTCGAAGGTCGCGACGTCGAGCCGGTCGCAGGGGCGCAGGTCTCCCAGCCACTCGCGGATGCCCCGGGCCGCATGGCCGGTCTCGGCCCCCTTCCCCTCGGCGTCGCGACGCGTCGTGGCGCGACTCATCGAGAAGGCGTGTGTCGGTCCGCCGACGACCAGCAGGTCGACGTCCTCCGGCAGGGGCACGGGGGCATGGGTGACGTCGACCAACCGCACGTTCCCGTCGATCCCTTCGGCGATCGCCGCTGCCACGGCTCGGGAGTTGCCCCACATCGACTCATAGACCACCAGCGCGTTCATCGTGCGCTCCGTTCTCTCTCGGGAGTCGGCGGTGGCGAGCTTCGAGAACGCCACATCGACCCACCCCTCAACCCAAGACTCCCGCCTGCGTGAGGCGGGAGTCAGGGGAGGAAGTCGGCGATCGACGGGACCTAGGTCAACAGGCCAGCGTGGTCACGCCGTCCTGGCCGTGGTCACGTCAGTCGTGTCGGCGGCCTTGGCCACGGCCATCAGCGCCATCGCGATCAGCAACAGGGTCAGCCCGAGACCGATCGCCATCGCCGCCACGCCGAACGCGACCACCGAGGTGAAGAGGGAGGCGCGCAGGAACGAGGCCGACATCGCGGTCTCGCGCAGCGGGTCCTCACGGTCGAGCTCGGCATACGTCTTGCCGCCCGTGGCCTCCAAGGCGTGCTTGTCGATGATCTGCGCCTCGGCATAGGCAGAGAACGGACCGTTGACCTCGTCCCCGGCCAACATGTCGGCGTCCTCGGCGACGGTGATGTTGGCGGCGGACAGCTGGTCCTGGACCATGAACCAGGTCACGCCTCCCGCGACGATCATGAGCAGTCCGATGATCGCCACGATGCTGGCGAGGGTCTTGGTGCTTCCACTACGTCGTGCCACGACTTCCTCCTGTGCAACTGTTTCTTGTCGGGCGGATGCCCTGGGAAAACTCGGGGGTTCAGCGGATCACTGCAACCGAACAGTGAGCGCGCTGGACGACTTCCTGGCTGACGGAGCCAAGCAGGAGGCCGCTGAAGAATCCGCGCCCGCGGGACCCGACGACGACGAGCGACGCGACGGCGGACGCGTCGACGAGGATCTGGGCCGGAGCCACCGGGATCGCTTCCTGGAGCAGGTCGACGTCCGGGTGCGCAGCACGGACGCCGGCGACGCTCTCGGCCAGGAGCAGCTCCTTGTCCTGCGCAAGGTCGATGGAACGCGGGTCGCTGGCGAACATGTCGGTGGACGGCGTGTGGACCTTCCAGCCGTGCAGGGCCGCGACGCTCGTGTGCAGGCGCTCGGCCCGTCGGCAGGCGAACTCGATGGCTGCGTTGCTCGTGGGGGAGCCGTCGACGCCCACGACGATGCGTTTGGGCTCAGGCGTGGGCGGCTCGCGCACGACCACCACGGAACACGCTGCGTGCCGGGCGAGGTGCTGGCTGACCGAGCCGATCAAGGCCTCACCCACCCGTCCGTGACCCTGGCTGCCGACGACCAGCATGGATGCCGACTCGGCCAGGGCGAGCAGCTCGGGAACGACAGGGCCGGAGTGCCTCTCCACCGAGGAGTCCGACACTTCCGCGTCCTGCAGTGCCTTCTCGGCCCGGGCCAGAACCTCGGGCCCACCCCGGACCAGGACGTTGTCGTCCCACTCCGAGCTGACGACCTCATCAACGATCACGACACGGATGGGGGCACCTACGCCGGACGCCTCGTCGGCTGCCCACACGAGTGCCTGGTCGGCGTCGACCGACCCGTCGTAGGCAACCAGGATGGGGAGCGCTTGTCTCATGCGCACACTCTGCGCACGCGGCGAGGACGTCAAGAAGGGTCTTTCGTCCCGAACTTGTGGTGCCGGTCGGCGTCCGGCGACCACTGGCGCCGAGCGCCCGGACACGTCAGCATGCAGGTCATGGAAGAGGTCAAGGTCCAGCCCGTCGACTTCGAACGCCTTGCCGCCATCCTGCCGCCGGGCCGGGCGGAGCGCTTTGCAGAGGCGGCGGTGCGCGCGCGAGCCGCCTTCGGAGACCGAGTGGTGTGGCACGTCAACGCCACCGCCCACGGCGGTGGTGTCGCCGAGATGCTGCAGACACAGCTCGCCTATGCCAACGGCTCGGGCATCGTGAACCGCTGGCTGGTGCTCAGCGGCGACGCGCACTTCTTCGCGATCACCAAGCGCGTGCACAACATGCTGCACGGAACCGTCGGTGACGGAGGACCGCTGGGAGCCGCCGAGCGCGCGCACTATGACGAGGTCCTGCGGGCCAACCTCGACCAGCTGCTCGGGCGCGTGTCTGCGGGGGACATCGTCCTGCTCCACGATCCCCAGACCGCTGGCCTCATCGAGGGTCTGAGAGGGGTGGGGGCGCGGGTGATCTGGCGGTGCCACGTGGGTCGTGACGAGAGCAACGACGTGACGGACGCGGCATGGGCCTTCCTGCGTCCCGACGTCGCGCAGGCCGAGGCGGTGGTCTTCTCTCGACGGGAGTATGCCCCCGACTGGATCGACAGCGAGCGGCTGGCCGTGATCCCCCCTCCATCGACCCGCTGGCGTCGAAGAACATGCCGTTGGAGCCGGCGCACGTGGCGGCAATCCTCGAGCACGTCGGTCTGGTCGCCGGCGAGAGGGGGGAAGACCTCGTCGGCTTCGTCCGGCCGGACGGGACCCCGGGAATGGTGCGTCCCCGCCCTGCGGGAGAGCTCCTGGGGGGTGGTCAGCCCCCTCCGGGCGACGTGCCGCTGGTGGTGCAGGTGAGTCGGTGGGACCGGCTCAAGGACATGACCGGCGTCCTGCGCGGATTCGTCCGGGCCATCGACGGGGACGACCTGCGTGGGGCCCACCTGGTGCTGGCCGGCCCCGACGTCTCCGGGGTGTCGGACGACCCGGAGGGGGCCGAGGTCCTGCAGGAGTGCCGCGAGGTGTGGGAAGGACTGCCGCAGGAGATCCGAGATCGCGTGCATCTCGCGTCGATCCCCATGGAGGAAGGCGACGAGAACGCCGTGATCGTCAACGCCCTGCAGCGGCACGCAGCGGTGGTCGTCCAGAAGAGCCTGGTCGAGGGGTTCGGCCTGACGGTGACCGAGGCCATGTGGAAGGGCCGCCCGGTCATCGCCAGCCGGCTCGGCGGGATCCAGGACCAGATCACCCATCGCCAGGACGGCTTCCTCGTCGATGACCCCTACGACCTCGACGAGTTCGCCGGGGCACTGCGGCAGCTGTTCGCCGATCCTGGCCTCGCTGCGCGCCTCGGCGTCGCGGCACACGCGCGCGTGCTCGAGGAATATGTCGGGGACGTCCACCTGCGGCGCTACGTCGACCTGTTCGCCACCCTCGTGGGAGAACGGTCGGTGCTCGACCCGCTCTGACCACGCCCGCACACTGCGGACCTTGGTCCCTAGCGGGGGCGTCCATCGACCGGGAGACTTGGAGACGACGGAGCCACCGTGTCGCCATACGCAGGCAGGAGGCGACTCCCCATGGGACGGGCCCGGCAACAACGAGGCGTCCTCGACGGTCGTGTCCTCGGCTGGCTCGTCGTGCTCGACCTGACCGCGAAGACGCTGCTGCTCCTGCTGGTGCTGCAGGTGGCGCTGGACCCCGCGTGGGGCAACCTCGAGGGGAAGGCGCCCGGCGCGAGGGCGGTGACCTATCCGTTGCTGGCGTTCCTCGTCCCGGTGGTCTTCCACCTCCGCAGGTCGGGTGGGAGCTATCCCTGGGGCGCGGACGTGCTGCTGACGGTGCCGGCCTTCTCCGACATGCTCGGCAACCGCCTGGACCTCTATGACCGCGTGGACTGGTTCGACGACCTGGTGCACGTGGCGAACACCGGATTCCTCGCCGCCGCCGTGGTCCTGCTCTGCGGCGCCGCCGGGGCACCACTGAGGCGTCGGCTCGAGCTCGCCCTCGCGTCCGGCATGACCCTGTCCCTGCTGTGGGAGCTGTGGGAGCTCTATGCGTTCGTGCAGCGGTCCGCGGAGGCAGGCAACGCCTACGTCGACACCGTCGGAGACCTGGCCCTGGGGTGGGTCGGCGCGGTCCTGGCAGCGTTGCTCGTCCATGCTCCAGACGGCTCGCGAAACGGATCGCGAGGGCCGGAAAATGAAGAGAAGGCCCCGTGGAGCCGGAGCCTTCTCAGTGTCCGAGGGGGGACTTGAACCCCCACGCCCTAATACGGGCACTAGCACCTCAAGCTAGCGCGTCTGCCAATTCCGCCACCCGGACGAGTGCTGGAGAACAGTAGCAAGCCGACCGGGGAACGTCCGCATCGGGGCAACCCTGCCGCGGGGCTGGGAACCGGGGCAGGATGGGGGCATGTCGCAGACCTCCGAAGCCTCGCCCGACGGCGCCGCTCACGACCCTGCGGCGGAGGTCGTGGACCTGTGTCGCGAGCTGATCCGGATCGACACCAGCAACTTCGGCGACGACACGGGGCCGGGGGAGCGCAAGGCTGCAGAGTATGCCGCGGGCCTCCTCGACGAGGTCGGGATCGAGCCGCGCCTGTATGAGGCGCAGAGTGGACGGACGTCGCTGGTCGCGCGCTGGGGCGGAGGCGACGGCCGCCCGCCGTTGCTGGTCCACGGCCACCTCGACGTGGTGCCCGCCGCCGCCGAGGACTGGCAGGTCGATCCGTTCTCCGGTGAGGTGCAGGACGGGTTCGTCTGGGGCCGGGGTGCGGTCGACATGAAGGACTTCGACGCGATGCTGCTGAGCGTCGTGCGTGCCCGGGCCCGCGGCGACCGTGCCCCGCAGCGGGAGATCGTCATCTGCCTGACGGCCGACGAGGAGGCCGGTGGCCACCAGGGTGCTGAGTTCCTGATCGAGCAGCACCGCGACGAGCTGGCCGACTGCACCGAAGCCGTCGGCGAGGTGGGCGGGTTCAGCGCCACCGTCAGGGGTCAGCGCATCTACCTCATCGAGGCCGCCGAGAAGGGCATGGCCTGGATGAGGCTGACGGCTCGAGGTCGTGCCGGGCACGGATCCATGATCAACCCCGACAACGCGGTGACCCGGTTGGCCGGCGCTGTTGCCCGCATCGGCGCTCATGAGTGGCCCGTGCGGCTCACACCCACCATGGAGGTGCTCCTCGCGACCGTCGCCGACATCGCCGGGACCGAGGCGACGCCGGACAACGCAGAGTCCCTCATCGAGGAGTTCGGCAGCGCCGCCCGGATGCTGGGCGCGGTCATCCGCAACACCGCCAACCCGACCCAGCTCGGTGCTGGCTACAAGGTCAACGTGATCCCGACCGAGGCCACGGCCCACATCGACGGCCGCTTCCTCCCCGGCTACGAGGACGAGTTCTTCGACACCCTCCGCGCCCTGGCCGGCGACGGGATCGAGCTCGACTTCCTCTCCCACCAACAGCCGTGGGAGACGCCCTACGACGGTGACCTCGTCGCGGCAATGACCCGGTCGCTGCTCGCCGAGGACCCTGGGGCGGTCGTGGCGCCATACACGATGAGCGGGGGGACCGACGCCAAGCACTTCAACAAGCTCGGGATGCGGTCCTACGGGTTCGCGCCCCTGAGGCTGCCCGCCGACCTCGACTTCACCGCGCTGTTCCACGGCGTCGACGAGCGGGTGCCGGTCGACGCGCTCGAGTTCGGCGCGCGGGTCTTCGACCGCTTCCTGGACCAGATCTGAGCTGGATCAGCCCTGGGCGAAGAGCGTCAGCCGCTGGCGGATGATCTTGCGGCGCAGCACCACGCGCCGGATCCCGTCACTGCCGATCCGGAGCCGGTCGAGCTCCCAGCCGCCGTGCTCGGCGCGGTCGATCAGCATCCGGGTCACGACGTTGCGAGAGAGGTCGCGCGGCACCACCAGCGTCTCGAACTCCCATTCCACGCCGGGACGTGGCGGTCGGCGGAGAGCGGCCGGCATCGCTCAGTCACCACTCACGTCGTCGAGCGCGTCGATGATCTCGTCGGGCAGCGTCAGGTCCTCGGTGGTGAGGGCACCGTCCAGCTGGGCGGCGGTCCTCGCGCCGACGATGGGAGCGGTGACGCCCGGCCGGTCGCGCACCCACACCAGGGCCACCTCGAGCGGGGTCCAGCCCAGGCCCTCAGCGGCGCGGGCGACGCTCTCGACGATCGAGCGACCGCGCTCGTCGAGATAGCCGTTGACGAAGCCGGCGAAGTGCCGCGACGCGGCCCGGGAGTCAGAGGGCGTCCCGCTGCGGTACTTCCCGGTCAGCACCCCCCGTCCGAGCGGTGACCACGGCAGGACGCCGAGGCCGAGCGCCTCGGCAGCCGGCAGCACCTCGTGCTCGACACCTCGCGCGAGCAGGGAGTACTCGACCTGCGTCGAGGCCAGGGGAGTGCGACCGGGAACGGCACGCTGCCAGGTCGCAGCCTGGGCCGTCTGCCAGCCGGAGTAGTTGGAGATGCCGACATAGGAGGTGCGACCCGACGTGACCGCGTGGTCGAGAGCGGCGAGGGTCTCCTCCACGGGGGTCTCGTCGCTCCAGATGTGGACCTGCCACAGGTCGACGTGGTCGACCTTGAGCCGCCTCAGCGAGGCATCGAGCGCGGTGAGCAGGTGCCCGCGCGAGGTGTTGGTGACCCGCTCGCCCGTACGGCGCGTGATGCCCGCCTTCGTCGCGAGCACGACCTCGTCGCGGCCGACCACGTCGCCGAGCAGCGTGCCGATCAGCTCCTCGCTGGCCCCGTCGCCATATCCGGCGGCCGTGTCGAGCAGGGTGCCGCCCTTCTCGGCGAACGCGATCAGCTGGTCGCGAGCCTCGTGCTCGTCGGTGTCGCGACCCCACGTCATCGTGCCGAGGCCGAGGCGGGACACCTTCAGGCCGGTGGAGCCGACCGCTCGCTGCTGCATGCGCCGAGATTAGCGACGCACGCCCAGCGTGGCCGGCACGGCTCGCCGACGCCGAGCCGCGTAGGCTCCCGCTACGTGTTGGATCTCCTCAAGGCCGTGGTGCTCGGCACCATCCAGGGACTGACCGAGTTCCTCCCCATCTCCAGCAGCGCGCACCTGCGGATCTTCCCCGAGCTCTTCGGCTGGGGAGACCCGGGCGCGGCCTTCACGGCCGTCATCCAGATCGGCACCGAGCTCGCCGTCCTCATCTACTTCCGCCACGACATCTGGCGCATCGGCAAGGCGTGGTTGCTCTCGCTGGCGAAGCCGGAGTGGCGCGGTCATGTCGACGCACGGATGGGGTGGTTCATCATCATCGGCTCACTGCCGATCGTGGTGCTCGGCATCCTCCTCAAGGACGTCATCGAGAAGGACTTCCGCAACCTGTGGATCATCGGCTCGACGCTGATCGTGATGGGCATCGTGCTCGGGATCGCCGACCGGTTCTCCCGCGACAACAAGACGATCAAGCAGATCGGGCTGCGCGACGCCGTCCTGATGGGCCTCGCCCAGGCGATGGCGCTCGTCCCCGGCGTGTCGCGCAGCGGCGCGACCATCTCAATGGGCCGGGCCCTGGGCTACGAGCGTGAAGCCGCAACGCGCTACGCCTTCCTGCTCGCGATCCCGGCGGTCGTCGGCGCAGGCCTCTTCGAGCTCAAGGAGATCCCCGGCGGCGACAACTCCTACGGCTGGGGACCCACCTTGGTTGCCACCGTGGTCAGCTTCGTCGTCGGCTATGCAGCGATCGCCTGGCTGCTGCGCTATGTCTCCACGAAGTCCTACACGCCGTTCGTGCTCTATCGCGTCGCGCTCGGGACGGCGACCCTCATCCTCGTCAGCGCAGGCGTGCTGACCGCCTGATCCGAGATTGACTGACGTCAGTCAGTTCCGCGCCGCGCCTGACTGACGTCAGTCAATCTGGCGAAGGGTGGTCAGCAGCAGGGCCAGGGCGAGCACCTGGGTGGCAACCACGGCGAGCACGAGCGCCGGCAGCGAACGGTCGTAGAGCCAGCCGGCTCCGGCGCCGCCGACGATCGCGAGGGCCCCCTGGATGCCTGCGAAGACGCCGTATGCCGTGGCGCGCCGCGGCGCCGGCACCAGGTCGGCGACGGCCGCCTTGATCGTGGAGTCCTGCACTCCGTGCGCAAACCCCCACACCGCCACCCCGAGCAGCACCAGCACCAGCGGGCCACCCAGGGCGAGAGCCGGCACCACAGCGACGAGCACCGGCACCACCAGCAGGACCTTCGACCCTGTGCGGTCGTACACCGATCCCACCGCGAGGGCTGCGACGGCTTCGACGGCCATCGCCCCGGCATAGACCAGCGGCACTGCGGCGAGCGGCACCAGGCCGTCCACAGTCAGGTGGTAGCCGATGATGCCGAACGTGACCAGGCCACCAGTGGTCAGGGAGCAGGCCATCGCGTAGCGGAAGAACACGGGTGGCAGTCCGACTCCCACGGCCTCGGCCAGCCATCCCCGACGTGGTGACGACGCCAGCTCGGGCGCGACCGAAGCGGGCGGAGTGTCATAGACGGACGGGTCCGGCACCCGCAGCGCGAGGACGACCAGCAGCGCCATGGCCACGGCGCCCGGGACGGCCAGCACGGCCATGCCCGCCCACACCGAGGCTCCTGCGACCACGGCGGCCACGACGAGGGGGCCGGCGAAGGCGCCGACCTGGTCGAGGGCCTTGTGGACACCGAAACCACGACCGCGGCCCACGGCACCGGCGGCATGCGCGAGCAGGGCGGACTTCGACGGCGAACGGATCGCCTTGCCGAGGCGCTCCAGCAGGATCAGCACGACCGCGAACGCCAGTCCCGCAGCGCCCAGCCGCGGCGCGAACCAGAGCAGCGGCACGCACAGGGCCGTCAGGCCGTAGCCGAGGATGGTGAGTGACCAGTAGCGCCCGGTGCGGTCTGCCACCGGCCCGAAGACGAGCCTCAGCACGAGGGCCATCGCCTCGCCGGCGCCGGTCACCAGACCGACAACGAGGCCCGAGGCACCCAGTGCGGCGAGCACGGGGCCATACATCGACCGGGCGCCCTCATAGACCATGTCGGCCGCCAGGCTGACCAGCCCGAACCACCACACCACCTGCCAGGCGGACGGGCGGGGGCCCCTCACAACCACTTGGCGCGCTTGAACAGCCAGAACAACACGCCGGACGTGAACACCATCAGGAGGACGGCCCAGGCATAGCCGTAGCGCCACCCGAGCTCGGGCATGTGCTCGAAGTTCATCCCGTAGACGCCGGCGATCAGGGTCGGGACGACCACGAGCGCCGCCCCGGCGGAGATCTTGCGCATGTCCTCGTTCTGCTGGACCTGGATCCGGGCGAGATAGGCGTCGAACGCGGTGGAGAGCAGCGAGTCGAGGGTGTCGATGACCTCCGCGACGCGCTGCAGGTGGTCGGCGACGTCGCGGAAGTAGGTTGCCGCCTGGGGGTCCATCCCAGGGTGGACCCCGCTCGCGAAGCGGCGCAACGGCTCCCTCAGCGGGACCACGGCGCGGCGCACCTCCGCCAGCTCGCGCTTGAGGGCATAGATGCGGACGCTGTCGTCCTTGGCCCCGGGGGAGAAGACGGACTCCTCGACCTCGTCCACGTCGACCTCGAGCTCGGATGCAACCTGCTGGTACTCGTCCACGACGTGGTCACACACCGCATAGAGGACCGCCGCCGGACCGTGGGCCAGGACCTGGGCCCGCTGCTCGAGGTCGCGACGGGACTCGCTCAGCTGCGACCCGTCGCCGTGTCGCACCGTGATGACGTAGTCGGTCCCGACGAAGACGTTGATCTCGCCCGTCTCGACGGCGTCGCGCTCGTCGACGTACCAGAGCGTCTTGAGGGTGAAGAAGAAGTGGTCCCCGTAGTCCTCCAGCTTGGGCCGCTGGTGCGATTCGCCGGCGTCCTCGACCGCCAGTGGGTGGAGGTCGAACTCCTGGGCCAGCTCCGCCAGCTCGTGGGGCTCGGGGTTGAACACCCCGATCCACTGGAAGTCGCCCGGCCGGCGCTCCAGGCGGCGCGGACCGATGTCCTTGATGTCCAGGTCGAGCTCGACCCGCTCACCGTCACGGTAGAGCGCGTTGTCGACGATCACGGGGTCAGGCTAGTCCCACTAGGGTCGCGGGCATGGCAACGGTGATCCTGGTCCGACACGGTCGCAGCACGGCCAACGCCACCGGTGTGCTGGCCGGACGGCTGCCCGGGATCAAGCTCGATGACGCCGGCGCCGAGCAGGCCGCCGCGACCGGCGCGCGGTTGGCGGGGGTGGCACTGGCCGCCGCGGTCTCGAGCCCCCTGGAGCGCTGCAAGCAGACCGCCAGGTCGGTCCTGGCCCAGCAGGCACAGCCGGTCAGGCTGTCGACCGACCGGCAGCTGAACGAGTGCGACTACGGCGACTGGCAGGGACGCAAGCTCGTCGAGCTCGCCAAGGAACCGCTGTGGAAGACCGTCCAGTCGCAGCCCTCGGCCGCCACCTTCCCCGGGGGCGAGGGCCTGCGCGCGATGCAGGATCGAAGCGTCGAGGCCATCCGTCGACACGATCGCCGGGTCGAGTCCGAGCACGGCAACGGCGCGATCTGGCTCGCCGTCAGCCACGGCGACGTCATCAAGTCGATCATCGCCGACGCCCTCGGGACGCACCTGGACCTCTTCCAGCGCATCCACGTCGACCCCGCCTCGATCTCGATCATCCGGTTCACCGAGTCGCGGCCCTACGTCCTCGGCGTCAACACCCACGCCGGCGACCTGGCCTGGCTCGCGCCGCCGCCCAAGAAGCGCTCGACCCGCAAGCGGTCCACCGATGCCCCGGTGGGCGGTGGCTCGGGACCGGGCTCCGCCTAGGGTGAGAGACATGCCCTTGGTTCACTCCTTCGACCCCCCCGAACGATTCGTGGTGGGCACCGTCGGTCCGCCCGGCAGCCGCACGTTCTTCCTGCAGGCCCGCGACGGGGTCCGGCTCACCAGCGTCGCCCTGGAGAAGCAGCAGGTCGAGGCGCTCGCCGAGCGTGTCGACGAGCTGCTCGACGAGGTGATGCGCGCCGAGGCCAACACCGCCCTCATCCCCGCAGTCACCCCGTTCGACCAGGTGGACACGGGGCCGCTGGAGCAACCGATCGAGGAGGAGTTCCGAGGCGGCACCATGACGCTGTCGTGGGACCCGGCGTCCGAGCGGATCGTGATCGAGGTCTATCCCTTCACCGAGGCCGCGGTGGTCTCCCCGGACCAGCTCGAGGAAGATCTCCAGGAGCCGGACCCGGACGAGATCTTCCTGGTCAAGCTCACGGCCGGCAGTGCTCGGGCCTTCGTCGACCGGGCCCGCAGCGTCATCGGTGCGGGTCGCCCTGACTGCCCGTTCTGCGGCAACCCGATCGATCCCGACGGACACCTGTGCGTGCGGGCCAACGGCTTCCGGCGCCGGGACCCGCACTGAGGATGCCCGACCACCTCGTCGGCGACCTGACGCTGCACGGCCGGGTCATGCCCGCCTCCAACGCCACCTTCGTCGGTGAGATCGACGGCTGTCGGGTGGTCTACAAGCCGGTCGCCGGGGAGCGCCCGCTGTGGGACTTCCCCGACGGGACCCTCGCCGGCCGCGAGCTGGCCGCCTACCTGGTCAGCGAAGCACTGGGCTGGGACGTCGTGCCGCGCACGATCCTGCGCGACGGTCCGCACGGGCCGGGGATGGTCCAGGTCTGGCAGGAACCCGAGCCGGACCAGGCGGCCGTGCGGATCGTGCCGGCGGATCGCCCGCCCGAGGGGTTCCTGCACGTCTTCGACGGCGTGGACGCCCACGACCGCGCGGTCTCGCTCGTCCACGAGGACACTGCCGCGCTGCGGCGCATGTGCGTGTTCGACGTGGTCGTCAACAACGCCGACCGCAAGGGCGGCCACGTGCTGGCCATGGCCGACGGGCACCGCTACGGCGTCGACCACGGAGTCAGCTTCCACGTCGAGCACAAGCTGCGCACGGTGCTCTGGGGCTGGATGGGGGACCCGCTGGCCCCGGAGGAGGCCGCCGCCGTACGGCGCGTGCTCGACCTGACCCTCGGCGAGCTCGGCGAGCGGCTGCGCGAGCACGTGAACCGGCGCGAGGTGGACGCCCTGGCCCGCCGCTGCGAGGGGCTGCTCGAGGCCGGTGTCCTCCCGGAGCCTCGCGACGAGTGGCCGGTCATCCCCTGGCCGCCGTTCTAGGGCGGATAGGCTGCCGGGCATGCGTGCCTGGTCATCTCCCGTCGTCCCCGAACTGACCAGCCCCGGTCCCGCTGTCCGCGTCTTCGACACGCCCACCGGCCGCCTGGTCGAGACGAGCCCCGAGGGTCCGGCGCGGCTCTACGTCTGCGGCATCACGCCCTACGACGCGACCCACATGGGGCACGCCGCGACCTACCTCGCCTTCGACCTCCTCAACCGAGCCTGGCGCAGCGCGGGGCACGCAGTCACCTACGTCCAGAACGTCACCGACGTCGACGACCCCCTGCTGGAGCGCGCCGACAAGGTCAAGGTCGACTGGGTCGAGCTGGCCGAGCGCGAGACCGAGCTGTTCCGGCAGGACATGACGGCGCTGAGGATCCTTCCTCCCGACCACTACATCGGTGCCGTCGAGTCGATCCCCTTGGCCATCGACCTGATCGTCCGGCTGCAGGACGCCGGCGCGATCTACCAGGTCGACACCGACCTCTACTTCTCCGTCACCGCCGACCCGGCGTTCGGCGAAGTCTCAGGCTGGTCGCGCGACGAGATGCTGCGTGTCTTCGGCGAACGCGGCGGCGATCCCGACCGCGCCGGCAAGCGGGACCCGCTCGACTGCGTCGTGTGGCGCGGCAAGCGCGAGGGGGAGCCCTCCTGGGACAGCCCCTTCGGGCCGGGACGCCCCGGATGGCACGTCGAGTGCGCCGCGATCGCGCTCGAGCACCTCGGCCACCGGTTCGACGTCCAGGGCGGCGGCAGCGACCTCGTCTTCCCGCACCACGAGATGTGCGCGGGCGAGTCCCAGGTCGCCTCTCCCGACCACAGGTTCGCCGCTGCCTACGCCCACGCCGGGATGGTCGCCTATGACGGGGAGAAGATGTCGAAGTCGAAGGGCAACCTCGTCTTCGTCTCGGCCCTGCGCAACAGCGACGTCGACCCGATGGCGATCAGGTTCGTCCTGCTGCGCCACCACTACCGCTCCGACTGGGAGTGGACCGACGACCAGCTGTGGGACGCGGTCGACGCGGTCGGACAGTGGCGCAAGGCACTGTCCCTGGGGGCAGGCGCGCCCGCGGCGCCCGTCATCGAGGCGGTGCTGGCCGCACTCGCCGCCGACCTCGACGCCCCGAGGGCGCTGGCTGCCGTGGACGAGTGGGTGGCAGCGACGCTCGGGGACACCGAGCACGGTCTGGCCGACACCAGCGACCCGGACGCTTCCGCGGCCCTGCTCCCCGTGCTGGACGCCGCCCTCGGGCTGGCGCTCTGAGTCAGTCCTCGGTGCGCCGCTTGAGGTAGCGCTCGAACTCCCGCGCGATCGCCTCGCCACTCGCCTCGGGGAGGTCGGCGGTGTCGCGCGACTCCTCGAGCGAACGGACGTAGTCCGCGATGTCCTCGTCCTCGTCCGCGAGCTCGTCGACACCGCGTTCCCACGCGCGGGCATCCTCGGGAAGGTCACCGAGCGGGATCGAGCAGTCGAGCAGGTCCTCCAGCTGGCCCACCAGCGCCAGGGTCGCCTTGGGGCACGGCGGCTGCGCGACGTAGTGGGGGACCGCGGCCCAGTAGGAGACGGCCGGGATGTCCAGCTGGGCGCACGCGTCCTGGAAGACCCCCACGATGCCCGTCGGACCTTCGTAGGTGGACTGCTCGAGCTTGAGCCGGTCGACGAGGTCCGGCTCGGTCGCGGTGCCGGTCACCGGGATCGGTCGGGTGTGGGGGGAGTCGGCGAGCAGGGCGCCCATGGTGATGACGAGCTCGCTGCCGAGCTCGTCGCAGGCGGCCAGCAGCTCGGCACAGAACTGGCGCCAGCGCATGTTGGGCTCGATGCCGCGGATCAGGATCACGTCCCGGTCGAGGTCGGGCGGCGACGCGATGGCGATGCGGGTGGTGGGCCAGGAGAGCCGGCGGTGCCCGTTGTCGTCGGTGCCCACGATCGGGCGGTTGACCTGGAAGTCATAGAACTCCTCCGGGTCGATGGCGCCGACGACCCGCGCTCGCCATACGTCCATCAGGTGGTCGACGACTCCCGAGGCCGCGTCGGCGGCGTCGTTCCAGCCCTCGAACGCGGCGATCACCACGGGGGAGACGAGGTCAGGCACGGCGTCGAAGTCGATCACCTCTCCAGCCTAGGACCCGCTCCCCGATCCGCGTCGATTTCGCGCCCACCCCGGCGCGGTGGAACCATCGGTGGCACCTGTCCAGCCCGTGGAAAGGGTGTCCAGCAGTTGGACGCCGGTTCCTAGGCTGACTGCACCGTCCCACGAGGAGCCCAGCCTTGCCTGCCACCCCCGAGACCACCGCGGACCGCCTCGGCGCACCGGACCACCGTCCGGACGCCACCGAGCTGCTCACCCGAGCGCTGGGCGAGCGGATCATGGTGCTCGACGGGGCCATGGGCACGGCCATCCAGCGCGACCGGCCCGACGAGGCCGGCTATCGGGGCGACCGGTTCGCCGACTGGCCCAGCGACGTGCAGGGCAACAACGACCTGCTGACCCTGACGCAGCCCGAGATCATCGCGGGGATCCACCGCGAATACCTCGAGGCCGGCGCGGACATCATCGAGACCAACACCTTCAACGCCAACGCGATCTCGCTCTCCGACTACGGCATGGAGGAGCTCGCCTACGAGCTCAACCTCGAGTCCGCCAGGCTCGCCCGACGCGAGTGCGACGCGGTCACCGCCCAGGACCCCGACCGGCCGCGGTTCGTCGCGGGAGCGCTCGGCCCCACGACCCGCACGGCGTCCATCTCGCCCGACGTCAACGACCCGGCAGCGCGCAACGTCTCCTACGACCAGCTCGTGGCGGCCTATCTCGAGGCCGCACGCGGTCTGGTGGACGGCGGCTCCGACCTGCTGATGATCGAGACGATCTTCGACACCCTCAACGCCAAGGCCGCGATCTTCGCCGTCGCGACGCTCTTCGAGGAGCAGGGCCGCCGCTGGCCGGTCATCATCTCGGGCACCATCACCGACGCCTCCGGGCGCACGCTCTCGGGCCAGGTGACCGAGGCGTTCTGGAACTCGGTGCGCCACGCCAGGCCGATCGCGGTCGGCCTCAACTGTGCGCTCGGTGCCAAGGAGATGAGGCCCTACATCGAGGAGATGAGCCGCATCGCGGACACGTACGTGTCCTGCTATCCCAACGCCGGGCTGCCCAACGCCTTCGGGGAGTACGACGAGGCGCCCACGGAGACCTCCGCCATCCTCGGCGAGTTCGCTGATGCGGGCTTCGTCAACCTGGTCGGCGGGTGCTGTGGCACCACACCCGCCCACATCGCCGAGATCGCCAAGGCCGTCGAGGGCAAGCCCGGACGTCCGGTCCCCGAGGTCCCGGTCGCTATGCGGCTGGCCGGTCTCGAGCCGTTCACCATCGACGACGACAGCCTGTTCGTCAACGTCGGCGAGCGCACCAACATCACGGGGTCGGCGAAGTTCCGCAACCTGATCAAGGCCGGTGACTACGACACCGCCCTCAGCGTCGCCCTGCAGCAGGTCGAGAACGGCGCGCAGGTCATCGACGTCAACATGGACGAGGGCATGATCGACGGGGTCGCGGCCATGGACCGCTTCCTCAAGCTGATCGCCAGCGAGCCCGACATCAGCCGCGTCCCGGTGATGGTCGACTCCTCGAAGTTCGAGATCATCGAGGCCGGGCTCAAGTGCGTCCAGGGCAAGCCGATCGTCAACTCGATCTCGATGAAGGAGGGCGAGGACACCTTCCGGCAGCACGCGCGCCTGTGCCGCAAGTACGGCGCCGCGGTGGTCGTGATGGCCTTCGACGAGGACGGCCAGGCTGCGGACCTCGAGAGCCGCAAGCGGATCTGTGAGCGCGCCTACAAGATCCTGGTCGACGAGGTCGGCTTCCCGGCCGAGGACATCATCTTCGACCCCAACGTGTTCGCCGTCGCGACGGGTATCGAGGAGCACGCCAACTACGGCCTCGACTTCATCGAGGCGACTCGATGGATCACCGAGAACCTCCCCGGGGCCCAGATCTCCGGTGGCATCTCCAACGTCTCCTTCTCCTTCCGCGGCAACAACGCAGTGCGCGAGGCGATCCACGCTGTCTTCCTCTACTACGGCATCCAGGCCGGGCTCTCGATGGGCATCGTCAACGCCGGTGCGCTCGTGACCTACGACAGCATCGACGCCGAGCTGCGCGAGGCGATCGAGGACGTCATCCTCAACCGCAGGGCCGACCCGATGGAGGCGACCGAGCGACTGCTCGAGATCGCCGAGAAGTATCGCCAGACCGACGCCGTCGAGGAGAAGGCCGCGGCGCAGTGGCGTTCGCTGCCGATCCGCGAGCGCATCACGCACGCCCTCGTGAAGGGCATCGACGCCCACGTCACCGAGGACACCGAGGAGCTGCGAGCAGAGATCTCGGCCGACGGAGGGCGTCCGATCGAGGTCATCGAGGGGCCGCTGATGGACGGCATGAACGTCGTCGGCGACCTCTTCGGTGCCGGCAAGATGTTCCTTCCCCAGGTGGTCAAGAGTGCCCGCGTGATGAAGAAGGCCGTGGCCTACCTGCTGCCCTTCATCGAGGCGGAGAAGCAGCCCGGGGACGTCGAGACCAAGAACGGCACGATCGTGATGGCGACCGTGAAGGGCGACGTCCACGACATCGGCAAGAACATCGTCGGGGTCGTGCTTCAGTGCAACAACTACGAGGTGATCGACCTCGGTGTGATGGTCCCTGCCCAGAAGATCCTTGACGCTGCGGCGGAGCACGACGCCGACATCATCGGTCTCTCCGGGCTGATCACCCCCTCGCTGGACGAGATGGTGCACTTCGCCGGCGAGATGCAGCGCACCGGCATGACGATCCCGCTGATGATCGGTGGCGCCACGACGTCCCGCGCCCACACGGCCGTCAAGGTCGACAAGAAGTACGACGGCCCGGTGATCTGGGTCAAGGACGCCTCGCGCTCCGTGCCGACCGCCGCGGCCCTGCTCAGCGACGAGCTGCGCCCGAAGCTGATGGCCGAGGTGAAGCTCGACTACGACTCGCTGCGCACCCGGCACGCCACCAAGCACGACCGTCCGATGCTGTCGCTGGAGGCGGCGCGCGCCAACCGCACGCCGATCGACTGGGACGGCTATGTCCCGCCCCGGCCGACGTCCCTCGGAGTGCGGACCTTCGAGGACTACGACCTCGCCGAGCTGCGCGACTACATCGACTGGCAGCCGTTCTTCAACGCCTGGGAGATGAAGGGCAAGTTCCCCGACATCCTCAACAGCCCGACGGCGGGCGAGACCGCGCGCAAGCTCTATGACGACGCGCAGACGATGCTCGA
Source organism: Nocardioides piscis (assembly GCF_011300215.1). NCBI lineage: Bacteria > Bacillati > Actinomycetota > Actinomycetes > Propionibacteriales > Nocardioidaceae > Nocardioides > Nocardioides piscis. The sequence goes on along the minus strand of NZ_CP049866.1, from coordinate 3,044,535 downwards.
CCAGGTCATCAAGGAGAAGTGGCTGACCGCCAACGGCGTGATCGGGTTCTTCCCGGCCGCGGGCGACGGCGACGGCGACGACACGCTCGTCTACACCGACGAGTCGCGCACCGAGGTGCTGACGACCCTGCACCACCTGCGCCAGCAGGGGGAGCACCGCGCCGGCATTCCCAACCGCTCCCTGGGTGACTTCGTCGCCCCCGCCGGGACCGGCCTGCAGGACTACGTCGGCGGCTTCGCCGTCACGGCGGGTCTGGGCAGCACCGAGAAGATCATGGAGTTCAAGAAGGAGCTCGACGACTACTCCGCCATCCTGCTGGAGTCGCTGGCCGATCGGCTGGCCGAGGCATTCGCCGAGCGGCTGCACGAACGGGTCCGCAAGGAGTTCTGGGGCCACGCGCGCGACGAGGAGCTGTCCAACGAGGACCTGATCGCAGAGAAGTACTCCGGGATCCGACCGGCTCCCGGCTATCCCGCGTGCCCCGAGCACACCGAGAAGCGGACCTTGTGGGAGCTGCTCGACGTCGACAAGATCGGCATCGAGCTCACCGAGTCGATGGCCATGTGGCCCGGCGCGGCAGTCTCCGGGTGGTACTTCTCGCACCCGCAGTCGCAGTACTTCGTCGTCGGCCGGCTCGGTCGCGACCAGGTCGCCGACTATGCCGAGCGCAAGGGCTGGACGTTGGCCGAGGCCGAGCGCTGGCTCTCGTCCAACCTGGGCTACGACCCCGAGGACTGATCAGTCTCCGGGTCGTCGGTCTCATCGGGGTCGAGGTCCTCACCGGTCGGGTCGGAGGCGGTGAGGTCGTCGAGCCAGGCGCCGCCGATCGGCTCGCGCTGCCAGTCCACGATGCGCCAACCCCCACCGGGTCGCCGTCGAGGGTGACGCAGCCGGTGTTGTGCAGCCCCTCGTGGGCGGGAGCGTGGTCGCCGGTGGCGCGATGGCTCACCCACGTCCGGATCGCGGCGCCGTGAGAGACGACCAGCGCGGCCTCGGGGAGGCGCTGCAGAGGCGGGCGATGGCATCGTCATACCGCGCCAAGAACTCCAGGCCGGTCTCGCCACCCGGCATCCGCCGCTCGAGGTCGTCCTCGAGCCAGGCGCCGATGGTCTCGAGGAACCCGTGGATGGCGTCGTGGTCGTTGCGCATCTCGAAGTCGCCGGCCGTGATCTCGCGAAGCCCGTCGTGGCGGCTCGGATCGAGGGCGAGTTGTTCCGCCAGCGGGCGGGCGGTCTGGTGTGTGCGCGTCAGGCTCGAGACGCCGATGGCGGTGATGCCGGCGTCGGTGAGGGCCCTGGCCGCGGCAGCCGCCTGCTGGTGGCCGAGATCGGTGAGCTCCAGCCCCGGGACGCCGGTGTCGAGCTCACCCGAGACGTTGGCGTGGGTCTGGCCGTGGCGGAGCAGGAACAAGCGCATGGTGCGAAGCCTAGGGTCAGCTCGGCCGAAGTCGAGAAGTTGAGGGTCGCCGCGCTTTCGGCCCTCCGCAACCGCGCACCTGCATGTATGTTCCCGTCATGACCCGGCACCGGCGGGTGTCGGTCGCCATCACGACGCAGAGAGAGACCCGGTGATCGCGATGCGTCGAACCCGCGACGTCGTGGCCAAGGCCGTGGAGCGCGTGCGGCCCGGCAACAGCCTGCCCCGCGAAGCCGTGGAGCTCCTCGACGACGCCGCCTTCGAGCGGGAGCTCGCGGAGGTGGCACGTGCGCAGGGGACCGACGCCGATTCAGCCCGGGCGGAGGCCAGGGCCTACCTCCACGAGATGGCCGCCCACCACGGGGACCGGATGACCGAGCAGTGGGCCAAGGTCGGCTCCTGGTTCATGCGCGCCTACGACATCGTGGTCGACGAGGAACAGATCCAGCGGCTCCGCAGGCTCGACAGCCAGCACAGCCTCGGCATCGCGTTCAGCCACCGGTCCTACCTCGACGGCATGGCGATCCCCAACGTCCTGGGAGCCCGCCGGTTCAGCCCCACCTTCACCTTCGGCGGCGCCAACCTCAACCTCCCGGTGCTGGGGGCCGTGGTCAGCAGGACGGGGATCATCTTCATCCGCCGGGCGACCACCGACCTCCCGGTCTACCGCCTCACCCTCCGCTGCTACATCCGGCAGCTCGTGAGGAACCGCCGCAACCTCGCCTGGTCGATCGAGGGTGGCCGCACCCGCACCGGGAAGCTCCGGCCACCGGTCCACGGCATCCTGAAGTACCTCGTCGACGCCGTGGAAGGGCCGGGCTCACCCGACACCCAGGTGGTGCCGATCTCGATCGTCTACGACCAGCTGCACGAGGTGTCAGGCATGACGGCCGAGGCGCGCGGAGCCCGGAAGCGACCGGAGGACCTCAGGTTCGTGGTGCGGTTCGCCCGTCTGCAGCGCACGCGGATGGGCCGCGCCTATCTCACCGTCGGCGAGCCCTTCTCGCTCCGCGAGCGCCTCGACGAGCTCCACGGTGACGGGCTGACGTCCCACCAAGCGATCGAGCGGATCGCGCTCGACATCTCCCACCGGCTCAACCGCGCGACCCCGGTCACCGTGACGGCGATCGTGTCCCTGGCGCTCCTCGGCGCGGACCGGGCGCTCACCCTCGACGAGGTCCTGGACACCGTGGAGCCTCTGGCTCGCTACATCGGTGAGCGGGAGTGGCCGGTGGCCGGTGGCGCCAACCTCCAGGACCGGGCCACCGTCCGGCGAGCGCTGCAGGAGCTCTCGAGCAGCGGGGTCCTCAGCCAGTACGAAGGGGGCACCGAACCGGTGTGGAGCATCCTGGAGGACCAGCACCTCGTGGCGGCGTTCTATCGCAACACAGTCATCCACATGCTCGTCGACCGGGCGATCGGCGAGCTCGCCCTGCTCACCATGGCGGAGCTCAGACCGGACGCCACGCTGCCGGCCGGCGGTGCTGCCGAGGTGGGCTGGGACGAGGCCAAGCGGATCCGCGACCTGCTCAAGTTCGAGTTCTTCTTCCCCGGCCGGGTGCGGTTCGAGGAGGACCTCCGCACCGAGCTTCGCATCCTGGCCGGTGAGGACCTGCTCGACCCCACGCCCGAGCAGGCCGGTGAGCTGCTGCGCCAGGCTCGACCGCACCTCGCGCACCTCGTGCTGCGCCCGTTCCTGGACGCCTACCTCGTCGTGGCTCACCGGCTCGCCGAGCAGGGAGACGCCGAGGTCGACGAGGAGGCGCTGCTCGCCGATGCCCTGGCAGTGGGCCGGCAGTGGCAGCTCCAGCACAAGGTCGCCTCCGCCGAGTCCGTCTCCCTCGAGCTCTTCCGCACTGCGCTGGCGCTGGCGCGGCACCGTGGTCTGCTCGAGGCAGGCCCCGAGCTGGCCACGCGCCGCGAGGCGTTCCTGGTCGAGATCCAGGACTCGCTGCGCCGGTTGGACGTGATCGCCTCGCTCGCGACGGGCACCCGCACCGACGTCCCTGTCACCGGCGTTCTCGGTGCCCTCAGGTGAGTGGACTCTCACCGGCTGTCCAGGCAGCCGTGGAGGCGATCGAGGCCGGTCCGAGCGGGCCGCAGGTCGGAGCGTTCTTCGATCTCGACGGCACCCTGGTCGCGGGCTACACCGCAGCGACCTTCTACGGCGACCGGCTGCGCAAGGGCGAGGTGTCGGCGGGTGAGTTCGTGCGGACCGTCATCACGGCGGTGGACGGCGAGGTGCTCGGCGGGGATCCCACCCGGGTCGCGGACGTGGCGTTCGCTGCCCTGCGCGGCGTCAGCGAGGAGACGTTCGCCGACCTCGGGGAACGCCTCTTCCTGCAGAAGATCGCCGGGACGATCCGCGCCGAGGCGCGCGCTCTCGTCCGGGCCCACCAACGCATGGGTCACACCGTGGCTGTGGCATCAGCAGCGACGAGCTACCAGATCGCGCCTGTCGCGCGCGACCTCGGCATCGAGCACCTCGTCTGCACCCGGCTCGAGGTCGAGGACGGGGTGCTCACCGGACGGCCGGTCGGTGCCATGCTGTGGGGTCGGCACAAGGCGTCCGGGACCCGTGCCTTCGCCAAGGAGCACGACGTTTCCCTGGAGGATTCGTACGCCTACGGCAACGGCTATGAGGACGTGGCGTTCCTCTCCAGCGTCGGGCACCCGGTCGCGCTCAACCCCCACCGTGGGCTCCGGGTGGCTGCCCAGCGACTGGGGTGGACGGTCCTGGACCTCCGCGACCCGCTCACGCCCTCGCTGGCTGCCCTCGGCCGGACGGTGGCGGCGCTCGGCGCGATGAACACCGGCGCCGGCGCCGGCCTCGCCGTCGGGTTGCTCACCCGCGACGGACGGCGCGGACGCAACACCGCGATCAGCCTGGGCAGCACGCTCGCGCTGACGCTCACCGGCGTCGAGCTCGCCGTCCTCAACGCTGACCACCTCTGGTCGCACCGGCCGGCGGTGTTCGTCGTCAACCACCAGAGCGCCCTCGACGTGCTGGTCATGGGCTCCCTCCTCAAGGAGGACTTCACGGTGGTCGCCAAGAAGGAGGCACGATTCGATCCTCGCGCGATGCTGGGGTCGGTGCTGATCGCCCCGGCCTTCGTCGACCGCTCCGACTCCGCCCAGGCGCGCGCAGCGCTCGACGCGCTGGTGGAACGGATCCGGGGAGGCACGTCGCTGCTGATCTTCCCCGAGGGGACCCGCTCCGTGACCCCGGTCCTCGGCCCGTTCCGCAAGGGTGCCTTCCACCTCGCCGTCCAGTGCGGGGTCCCGATCGTCCCGGTGGTGCTGCGCAACACCGGTGAGCTGATGTGGCGCCGTTCCAAGGTCGTCCACCCCGGCGTCGTCGACGTGTGCGTGCTGGAGCCCGAGACCGACTGGACCGCGGACAACATGAACGACAAGGTCGCGGCCCTGCATTCCCGCTTCGCCGAGACGCTGGCCAACTGGCCGGAGGAGGACGCCGGATGACGGACGACCAGCAGGCCACCGACCTCGAGCGCTGGACAGCTGCCGCCGCTTGGTCGCGTCGGCCGGCCCTCGACCCGCTGGAGACGATGACGTGGCGCTCCGAGCGCCACCCTTCCCGGTCCGGCACGTCGTGCACGGTGATCATGCTCGACCGCGAACCCGACTGGGAACGGTTCCGTGAGGCTCACGAGTGGGGGACGTCACTGGTCCGTCGCCTCCGACAGCGGGTCCTGGACCCGGCCGTCCCGACCACGTCGCCAGTGTGGGTGGACGACCACCACTTCGCCCTCGACTACCACCTCCGTCGTCGCCCGGTCGGGGGCAGCGGCTCGATGGACGACGTCCTCGAGGTCGCCCGACAGGTCGCCCTGCGCCCGTTCGACCGGTCGCGCCCGCTCTGGGAGGGGATGCTGCTCACCGGGCTCGACGGCGGGGGCGCGGCCTACGTCCTGAAGATCCACCACGCGCTCGCCGACAGCGCGGGCACGGTGCAGCTGCTCTCACTGCTCCAGTCCGCGACCCGGCGCCATACCCCCGACAAGCCTGTCCTTCCGGCGGACGAGGAGCAGCCGGCCACCGACACCGTCCAGCTCGCCCGTGACGGGCTGCGCGACAACCTCGTCGCGGCTCCCCGGCTCGCGGCGCAGGGCCTGCGCGCCGCTGCGTCTGCCTCGCTGCGTCCGCAGACGGTGCTGGCCGAGACGTTGAGGTATGCCGCCTCGGTCCGCCGTCTCGCCGCCTCACTCCCGGCCCCGCCCTCGCCGTTGCTGGCGGACCGCGACGGTCGGTCATGGCGGTTCCTCGCGCTTTCCTGCCCGCTGGCCGACCTGCAGGCAGCCGGGCGGATCGGCGGCGGCTCCCTCCACGACGCCTTCGTCGCCGCGTTCGCCGGGGGCCTCCAGCGCTACCACGCGGCCCACGGCGTCTCCCTCGAGGAGATCTCGATCCGGCTGCGCGTCTCCCTCGACCGCGCCGAGGACCCGATGAGCGGGGTGCGGTTCGCCGGGGCCATGATCGCCGCCCCGGCGGGCATCGAGGACCCCGCCGACCGGATCGCTGCGGTGCGGGGCGAGGTGCTGTCGCTGCACACCGAACGCGCGCTCGACGCGGTCAGAGCCGTCGCGCCCGGCATCGCGAGCCTGCCCTCCGGCGTCGGCGCAGCCGTGCTGGGAGTGGGTGTCGCGGCGGACGCGTCGGCGTCGACGGTGCAGGGCCCGCCCCGAGCCACCTACATGGCCGGGGCGAAGGTGCTCGGCATGTATCCCTTCGGGTCACTGCCGGGGGTGGCCATGGCCGCGACCCTCCTGGCGCACGCTGACCTGGCCTGCATCGGGGTCAACGTCGATGAGCTGGCCGTTCGGGATCCGGAGGTGCTGCGGACCTCCCTCCAGGACGGACTGGACGAGGTGGCGGCGCTCGGTCGGTGAGCACGAGGCCTTTGGCGTTGTCGCGGACCAGGCCTGGCCCGCCGGGCAACCGGGGACCTACGCCTCTGTCCGAGGCCCACGAGAACGCGGAGGATGGCAGCATCCCGAGCGAAGGGCAGGCCAGCGATGCACGATCGCACCTCATTGACGTTCATGGGCGCGGCCCGGACCGTCACCGGGAGCAAGTTCCTCGTCGACACCGGTGACGTTCGGGTGATGGTCGACTGCGGGCTCTTCCAGGGTGAGCGCGTGCTGCGTCGTCGCAACTGGGAGCCGTTGTCCGTGGACCCGGCGAAGGTGGACGCTGTCGTCCTCACCCATGCCCACCTGGACCACACCGGATATCTCCCGCTGTTGGTCAGGAACGGATTCACCGGGCCGGCATACTGCACGCCCGCGACCGCGGAGCTCGCTGCGATCGTCCTGCGCGACTCGGCGCACATAGCGGAGAGTGACGCGGCGCACGCCCAGGCAGGGGGTTACTCCAAGCACGAGCCTGCCCTTGCGTTGTACGACTCCGGTGACGCGGAGAAGGCCATCGACCTGCTCACCCCTGTGGAGCCCGACCTGCCGATCAACATCGTGGACGCGGTCGGTCTGGAGCTGCGCTCTGCCGGGCACGTTCTCGGATCGGCCTACGCCGAGCTGGATGTGGGGGGCTCCAGGCTGCTCGTCAGCGGTGACGTCGGACGCCAGGGCCACCCGCTGCTGCTTCCTCCGAAGCCGCCCCATGATGCCGACACGGTGGTGGTGGAGTCGACCTACGGTGACCGGCAGCACGAGCCGGACAATGACGACCTGTTGGCCGGCGCCATCACCCGCACCATCAAGCGGGGCGGGGTCGTCCTGATGCCCGCGTTCGCAGTGGACCGCACCTTCGTGCTGCTGATGATCCTGGCGCGGCTGGAGACCGAGGGCCGAATCCCGTCGGTCCCGGTCTACGTCGACAGCCCGATGGCCTTGCGGGCGCTCGATGTCTACAAGAAGGCGATCGCGGGGCACGACCCGCAGCTTCGTCCGGAGGTCACCCTGTCCAGCACGGCGTACCGGCCCACTCGGTTGCAGCTGGCACCGAGCATCGAGGAAGCCGAGAAGCTGAACCGGCCGGGCAAGCCCTGCATCATCGTGTCGGCCTCCGGCATGGCCACCGGCGGCCGGGTGCTGCACCACCTGAGACACCAGCTCCCGAACTCGCGCAACAGCGTGATCCTGACCGGGTTCCAGGTGCCTGGGACCCGGGGCGCGCACTGGTCGACGGAGCCAAGCAGATCAAGATCCACGGCCGCTACGTCCCCGTCCGCGCCGAGATCCATGTGACCAATGCCTACTCTGCCCACGCCGACGCCGATCAGGTGGTCCAGTGGCTCTCAGCCATGAAGCCGCCGGTCACGGCCTACGTGGTGCATGGCGAGGTGGATGCTGCGTGGACTCTGGCGGGTCGGCTGGCCGACGAGCTCGGATGGAACGCCGTCGTCCCGCGTCATCTGGAACGGGTGCACCTGTGACATACGCAGGACCACCGGGCTGTGCCGTGGGTCCACCTCGACGATGGTCGATGCGGCACATCTTCGACCTAGGGTCGCTGACTGCATGCAACCATTGCTCGAAGCCTCCTGGAGGACATCCTGAACACCGCACTTCCGAGTGGACCTGCAGGTCAGCTCCTCAATGACCCAGCTCAGTGGCCCGCGGCCGTCCTGTGGGACATGGACGGCACCCTCGTCGACACCGAGCCCTACTGGATCGCCACGGAGTTCGCGATGGCGGAGAAGCACGGCGGCACCTGGTCGCAGGACCACGCGCTCAACCTCGTCGGCAACGACCTGCTCGTCAGCGGGTCCTACATCCGCGAGCACATGGGCATCGACCGCACGCCGGCCGAGATCGTCGACGAGCTCCTCGACGGGGTCGTGGCGCGGGTCAGCGAACGGGTGCCGTGGCGGCCGGGAGCCCGGGAGCTGCTCGCAGACCTGCATGCCGCCGGCGTCCCCTGTGCGTTGGTCACGATGTCGTGGCAGCGTTTCGTCGCCCCGATCCTCGACCAGCTGCCGGACGGCTGCTTCGGCGCCGTGGTGACCGGAGACCTGGTGGAGTTCGGCAAGCCGCACCCCGAGCCCTATCTCACCGCCGCGGCTGCCCTGGGCGTCGAAGCGGGCGACTGCATGGCGATCGAGGACTCCAACACGGGCGCCGAGTCGGCCGTGGCGGCGGGCTGCCTGGTGCTGTGCGTTCCCAACCACGTGCCGATCCTGGAGGGGGAGCGCAGGGTCTTCCGCGACACCCTCGAGGGACTCACGCTCCCGGACCTGGCGGAGCTTCAGGTATAGGCAGGACCGACCCGCCGAACTCCGGACAGTGCTGCTTGAAGGAGCACCACGAGCACAGCGCCGACCGCCTCGGCCGCCAGTCCTGGGCCTCGTCGCAGGCCCTGATCGCCTGCCAGATCGCCTCGACCTTGCGCTCGGTGGCGAGCAGGTCGGCCTCGTCCGGCTCATAGCGCAGCATCTCGCCGTTGCCGAGATAGACCAGCTGGAGCATCGACGGCACCACGCCGCGGGTGCGCCACAGCACGAGCGCATAGAAGCGCATCTGGAACAGCGCCTTGGCCTCGAACTCGATGCCGGGCGACTTTGCCGTCTTGTAGTCCACCACCCTGATCCGGCCGTCCGGCGCGACGTCGAGCCGGTCGACGAAGCCGCGCAGCAGCAGCCTGCTGTCGAGCACGGCCTCGACATAGGTCTCGCGCTCGGCCGGCTCGAGCCGCTGGGGGTCCTCGAGCGTGAAGTAGGTCGTCAGGACCTCGCGGCAGCTGGTGAGCCAGGACGCGACGTCAGGGCCCTCGCCGGCGAACATCTCGGCGAGCTCAGGCATGGCCGAGAGCATCTCGTCCCAGGCCGGCACGAGCATGTCGGCGGCGCGCGCCGGGGTGCGGTCGGCAGCGGACAGGTCGAAGAGGTCTTCGAGGACCTTGTGGACCAGCGTGCCGCGCACGGCCGCTGCGGAGGGCTCCTCGGGGAGCCGGTCGATCGTGCGGTAGCGATACATCAGGGGACAGGTCATGAAGTCGCTCGCCCGGCTCGGCGACAGGGCGCCCAGGACCTCCACACCGTCGACCGGTGTGGAGACGACCTCGGCGGGCGAGCTGCTGACCATGGTCGAACCCTATGACGGCCCACCGACAGCCATCCGCCGCCGATTCCGGGCCGGCGCCTAGAGTCGGAACGTGACCGACCCCCGAGCGCCCGGCCAGGCGCAGCAGCCCAGGCAAGGTCGACCGGCAGGGACGATGCGGATCGGCTCCGTTGCCGGCATCGACGTCCTGGTGACGAGCTCGTGGTTCATCATCGCGGCCCTGATCTCGTTCTCGATCGCCCCGCGCATCGAGCAGGTCGAGCCCGGTCTGGGTGCGTGGAAATACGTCGCCGGGCTGGTCTTCGCAGTTGTCCTCTATCTCTCGGTGCTGCTCCACGAGGCCTCCCACGCCGTCATGGCGCAGCGTTTCGGCTTCCGGGTCAACTCCATCACGCTGCACTTCCTCGGCGGCATGACCGAGATCGACGCCCCGGCGCGGAGCCCGAGGCAGGAGTTCTGGATCGCGGTTGTCGGTCCCCTGACGTCGATCGGAGTCGGTCTGGCAGCAGTGGCAGCCTGGTTCGTGCTCCCCGAGGGGCTGGTCCGGGTCGCGGTCGAGGGCTTGGCCGGGGCCAACCTGCTGATCGGCGTGCTCAACCTCGTGCCGGGGCTCCCGCTCGACGGCGGGCGAGTCCTGAAGGCGGCCGTGTGGCGCTTCTCCGGCGACTCCACCACCGGCACCGTCGTCGCCGGCTGGGGCGGCAGGCTCACCGCGCTGGCTGTGCTGACGTGGCCGCTGGTTCAGTACGAGGTTCTCGGCGTCACTCCGACGCTCTTCGACTACCTCCTGGTGATCGTGCTGGCGCTCTTCCTGTGGACCGGTGCCACCGCCTCGATGGCGCACGCCAAGCTCCGGCGACGGCTGCCGCTGCTCGTCGCGCGACCACTCGCCCGGCGGGCGCTCGCCGTACCAGAGGACACTCCACTGGCCGAGGCCGTCCGACGGGCCGAGGAGGCCGGTGCCGGCAGCATCGTGACGGTCACGGCCTCCGGGACGCCGACGGGGATCGTGAACGAGACGGCAGTGCTGGCCACCCCCGAGGAGCGACGACCGTGGATCGCGGTGAGCGCCGTGGCGCGCACGCTCGATGATGGGCTGACCCTGCCCGCCACGATCGCAGGCGAGGAGCTGGTGATGGCGATCAGCCAGCACCCGGCCGAGGAATACCTCCTGGTCGAGGCCGACGGCTCCGTCCTCGGCGTTCTTGCGACCGCCGACGTTGACAAGGCTTTCCGCGCCGCCCACTAGGGTTCCGGGCATGTCCGAGACCCCGCTGCCGACCAGCCCCGACGTTCCCGCAGAAGCCTGGTCCGGCGTCCACCGCGGCCCGCTGCGCGTGGGTGAGTGGGTGCGCCTGATCGACCAGAAGGGGCGCAAGCACAACTTCGAGCTCACGGCAGGCAAGCGCTTCTTCTCCAACAAGGGGCACCTCGACCACGACGAGATGATCGGTCGCGACGAAGGCTTCACGGTCACGTCCTCGGCGGGCGGCGAATATCTCGTCTTCCGCCCGCTGCTGTCCGAGTTCGTCGTCTCGATGCCGCGCGGCGCAGCCGTCGTCTATCCGAAGGACGCTGCCCAGATCGTGGCGCTGGCCGACATCTATCCGGGCGCTCGCGTGGTCGAGGCCGGGGCAGGATCCGGGGCCCTGACCTGCTCGCTCCTGCGGGCCGTCGGGCCGTGGGGACGCGTCACCTCGTTCGAGCTGCGGGAGGAGTTCGCCGAGGTCGCCAAGCGCAACGTCGACCAGTTCTTCAACGCCCCCGAGGGCTCTTCGCACCCCGCCTGGGACCTGCGCCTCGGCGACCTCAAGGTCGGGCTCCTCGAGCTGGAGGGCCAGGTCGACCGGATCATCCTCGACATGCTCGACCCGTGGAACTGCATCGACGTCGCCGCCGAGAAGCTCGTCCCGGGCGGCATCGTCTGCGCCTACGTCGCGACGACCACCCAGCTCTCCCGGGTCGTGGAGACCCTGCGCGTCCACGGCGGGTTCACCGAGCCACAGCCCTGGGAGTCCCTCGTGCGCGACTGGCACGTCGAGGGACTGGCCGTGCGGCCCGGCCACAAGATGATCGGCCACACCGCCTTCCTGGTCACCGCACGCCGGATGGCACCGGGGGAGCGGCCGCCGCGCAAGACCCGCCGACCCGCACCGGGTGCCTACGGCCGCGACTACACCGGCCCCCGGCCGTCCGACCTCCCGCCGTTGCCCGAGCCCGAGGGCGAGGGCCAGGACGGGGTCGAGTGAGCGTCCGGGTCGTCCCCTGGTCGCCGCAGTGGCGGGTCGAGTTCGAGCGGGTTGCCGACGACCTTCGTACGGCGCTGGCAACCGTGCCGCGGGCCCGGGTCGAGCACGTGGGATCCACCTCTGTCCCGGGCCTGGCGGCCAAGCCGATCCTCGACATCGACGTGATCGTCCCGCGAGCCGACGTCGGGGCAGCCGTGGCGGCTCTCGTGAAGGTCGGCTACGTCCACCGGGGCGACCTCGGCGTCGCCGACCGTGAGGCCTTCCACCCCCCGGACGATGCGCCTGCACGCCACGTGTACGTGTGCGTGGAGGACACCGTCAACGTTCGCAACCACCTCGCCGTGCGCGACACCCTGCGCCGCGACGCGGCCCTCCGCGACGCCTATGCCGAGGTGAAGCTGGCGTTGGCCGAGCACCCCGGGATGGACATCGACACCTACATCGCCCGCAAGTCGGGGGTGCTGCAGCGGGCGTTGGAGGCCTCGGGGGAGTTCACTGCTACCGAGCTCCGCGCGATCCGGCGGCTCAACGACCCCGAGGACTCACTGGGCTGAGCGGCGGCTCGTCGCCATACCGCAGCCAATTCGTGACCAACACTCGAGCGCTTCGACGCACCGATCACCGCAGCATGGGTAATGTCCAAATCAATCAGGAGGTGACGCTCATGTCCGATTCGACTCCCACTGGCGGAATGGGTCCCGAGGAGCTGGCCACGCAGGTGCGCTTCCTGGAGGCCGAGGTCCACGACCTGCGCCGAAGGCTCACCGAGGCACCCGGGCACTCGCGCGGGCTCGAGCTGCGGCTCAACGACACGCAACGCTCGCTCGCAGCCGTCACGAGCCAGAACGAGCGGCTCGCCCAGACACTTCGCGAGGCCCGCGACCAGATCATGAAGCTCAAGGAAGAGGTCGACCGGCTCGCCCAGCCGCCGGCCGGGTTCGGCACCTTCCTGGGTCGCAACGACGACGACTCGGTCGACGTGTTCACCGGCGGGCGCAAGCTGCGGGTCAACGTCAGCCCGGCTGTCGACCTCGACGCCCTGGTCAAGGGCCAGGAGGTCATGCTCAACGAGGCGCTCAACGTCGTCGCCGCGCTGGAGTTCGAGCAGGTCGGCGAGGTGGTGATGTTCAAGGAGCTCCTCGAGGACGGCCAGCGTGCGCTCGTCATCGCCAACGCCGACGAGGAGCGTGTGGTGCGCCTCGCCGCGCCGCTGCTCGAGGAGCTGCCCAAGGCCGGCGACTCGCTGCTGCTCGACGGGCGCGCCAGCTATGCCTACGAGCGGGTGCCGAAGTCGGAGGTCGAGGAGCTGGTCCTCGAGGAGGTCCCCGACATCGACTACTCCCAGATCGGCGGCCTGGTCACCCAGATCGACGCGATCCGCGACGCGGTCGAGCTGCCCTACCTCTACCCCGACCTCTTCAAGGAGCACAAGCTCAAGCCCCCCAAGGGCGTGCTGCTCTACGGGCCCCCTGGCTGTGGCAAGACCCTGATCGCCAAGGCAGTCGCCAACTCGCTCGCCAAGAAGGTCGCAGAGAAGACAGGTGCATCCGGGAAGTCCTACTTCCTCAACATCAAGGGTCCCGAGCTGCTGAACAAGTACGTCGGCGAGACCGAGCGCCACATCCGGCTCGTCTTCCAGCGGGCCCGCGAGAAGGCTTCGATGGGCACGCCCGTCATCGTGTTCTTCGACGAGATGGACTCGCTCTTCCGCACCCGTGGCTCGGGGGTCTCCTCCGACGTGGAGAACACGATCGTCCCGCAGCTGCTCAGCGAGATCGACGGTGTCGAGACTCTCGAGAACGTCCTGGTCATCGGTGCGTCCAACCGCGAGGACATGATCGACCCGGCCATCCTGCGTCCCGGACGGCTCGACGTGAAGATCAAGATCGAGCGTCCCGACGCCGAGTCCGCGCGTGACATCTTCACCAAGTACCTCACCGCGGACCTGCCCCTGCACGCCGACGACCTCGCCGAGTTCGGCGGCGACGCCGAGGCCTGTGTCAGCGGGATGATCCGGGCGACGGTCGAGCGGATGTACACCGAGTCGGAGGAGAACCGCTTCCTCGAGGTCACCTACGCCAACGGTGACAAGGAGGTCCTCTACTTCAAGGACTTCAACTCGGGCGCGATGATCCAGAACATCGTCGACCGTGCCAAGAAGATGGCCATCAAGGACCTCCTCGAGCAGCAACAGCGGGGCGTCCGGGTGCAGCACATGCTCCAGGCGTGCGTCGACGAGTTCAAGGAGAACGAGGACCTGCCCAACACGACCAACCCCGACGACTGGGCGCGGATCTCCGGCAAGAAGGGGGAGCGGATCGTCTTCATCCGCACCCTCATCACCGGCAAGCAGGGCACCGAACCGGGTCGATCGATCGACACGGTCGCCAACACCGGTCAGTACCTCTGACCGGCACCCCCCACAGAGAAGAGAATCTCGTGATCAAGATCCTGCTCATCGTCCTGGCCGTCGTCGTCGTCCTCGCTGTCCTTGGAAAGCTCCGCAGCCGCTGATCCTCAGTCGAAGGTCGCCACGCCCATGGTCACGTACGTCCATGGGCGTGCGGCCTTCGGCCCCGGCAGGTCGGGGTGCTCGAGCCACTCCGGCTGCCACCCCCCGCTCCGGAGCAGACCGGCGACGTCACGGGTGAGGTGACACCCACCCGCGAGCCGCCGTTGCGCAGGCTCGAGGCGGTGCTGCCATCGCCGTACGCCCGGATCCGGGGCCAGCCCGTGCTCGAGCAGGTGCAACCGGCCCCCGGGACGCAGCACGCGCTGCACCTCGAGCAGCGCCGACGCCGGGTCCGGGATGGTGCACAGGCTGAAGGTCACCAGGGCGCTGTCATGGGAGTGGTCTGGCAGCGCCAGGTGCTGGCCGTCCAGTCCTGCGCGGTCGACAGGCACGCTCGAGCGCGCGCGACGACGCTCCGAGAGCCGCCACCCGACCTCGGAGGGCTCCACCGCGCTCACGTGGGTGACGTCGCCCGGCAGGAAGCGCATGTTCAGACCTGACCCGAACCCGATCTCCAGCACGTCGCCGGTCAGTCCCTCGCAGACTCGGGCACGGAGCCGCCCGATCTCCTCGTTGCGCAACGAGACGTCGGTGAGGCGGGGCACCACATGGTCGGTCCACAGCGCGCGGCTCATCGTCCGAGCGTACGGCGCAGCCACCGGAGCAGGCACCGACATCCGCCTGCGGCGGCTCCATCCTCTCCGTCCCACCCGTAGGCTCGACCCATGACCGTTCGTCGCGTGATGGGCACCGAGATCGAATACGGGATCTCGGTCCAGGGGCTTCCCCTGGCCAACCCGATGGTGGCCTCGACGCAGGTCGTCAACGCCTATGCCTCGGCCACGGTCAAGGCGCGGCGGGCCCGGTGGGACTTCGAGGAGGAGTCGCCACTGCGCGACGCCCGCGGCTTCGACATGGCGCGCCAGGTCGCCGACCCCAGCCAGCTCACCGACGAGGACCTCGGGCTCGCCAACGTCATCCTCACCAACGGCGCTCGGCTCTACGTCGACCACGCCCACCCCGAGTACTCCTCACCCGAGGTGACCTCACCGCTCGACGTGGTGCGCTGGGAGAAGGCGGGGGAGCAGGTGATGCTCGACGCCCAGCGGCTCGCGTCGCAGACGCCGGGTGCCGCCCCGATCGTGCTCTACAAGAACAACACCGACAACAAGGGTGCGTCGTACGGCGCCCACGAGAACTACCTGATGCGCCGCTCCACCCCGTTCGCCGACATCGTTCGCCACCTGATCCCGTTCTTCGTCAGCCGCCAGGTCGTGTGCGGTGCCGGGCGCGTCGGTATCGGGCAGGACGGTCGCGAGCACGGGTTCCAGGTCAGTCAGCGGGCCGACTACTTCGAGGTCGAGGTGGGCCTGGAGACGACCCTGAAGCGGCCGATCATCAACACCCGCGACGAGCCGCACGCCGACCCGGAGAAATATCGGCGGCTCCACGTGATCATCGGCGACGCCAACCTGTCCGAGGTCTCGACCTATCTCAAGGTCGGCACGACCGCCCTGGTCCTGGCGATGATCGAGGACAGGTTCATCACCGACGACCTGTCGGTGGCCGCGCCCGTCGCCTCCTTGCGTGCGGTGTCCCACGACCCGACCCTGCGTGAGCTGCTGACCATGCACGACGGGCGGACCATCACCGCGGTCGAGCTGCAGCTGGAATACCTCGACCGCGCGCGGAAATATGTCGCCGAGCGGTTCGGCGACGACGTGGACGCCCAGACAGCCGATGTGCTGGAGCGTTGGGAGTCGGTGCTGACCCGGCTGCAGCGGGACCCGATGCTGTGCGCGGGCGAGCTCGACTGGGTGGCCAAGCTCAAGCTGCTCGAGCAATACCGCAGTCGCGACGGCCTCGACTGGGACGCCGCCAAGCTGCACCTCATCGACCTGCAGTACAGCGACATCCGTCCCGAGAAGGGCCTCTACGCCAAGCTCGCTGCTGCCGGCAGGATCGAGCGGTTGCTCGACGACGCCTCCGTCGAGCGGGCGATGCACGACCCGCCTGCAGACACGCGGGCCTACTTCCGTGGCCGCTGCCTGGAGAAGTACGCCGACAGTGTGGCCGCCGCCTCGTGGGACTCGGTGATCTTCGACCTGCCTGGTCGCGAGTCGCTCCAGCGGGTGCCCACCATCGACCCGTTGCGGGGGAGCGAGGCCCACGTCGGCGCCCTCTTCGACGAGTGCGACACCGCCCTCGAGCTGGTCGCGCGCCTCACCAGCCGCTGACCGGAGGTTGAGGACGGGCCGAGGGTGAGGACGGGCCGAAACCCACGCCACCCGGAGGTTGAGGAGGGCCGGAGGCCCGTCACGAAACCGGAACGTGGGGTGCCATAGGCCCGCCGGCCCAGCCCGGAGGTTGAGCCAGGCCGAAAGCCCATCACGAAACCGGAGGTGGGGTGCCATAGGCCCGCCGACTCAGCCCGGAGGTTGTGGAGGGCCGAAGGCCCGTCACGAAACCAGAACGTGGGGTGCCATGCGCCCGCCGGCCCAGCCCGGAGGTTGAGCCAGGCCGAAGGCCCATCACGAAACCGGAACGTGGGGTGCCATGCGCCCGCCGACTCAGCCCCGGAGGTTGAGCCAGGCCGAAGGCCCATCACGAAACCGGAGGTGGGGTGCCATGGGCCCGCCGACTCAGCCCGGAGGTTGAGGAGGGCCGAAGACCGGCACGTACGGCTCGGAGGTTGAGGAGGGCCGAAGGCCCGTCACGAAACCGGAGGTGGGCAGCCGAAGACCGACCAGCGCGGCCCGGAGGTTGAGGAGGGCCGAAGGCCCGTCACGAAACCGGAGGTGGGGCAGGCGTCGTGGGCACAGCCTTGCGGACCTGTTGCGCCGCCCAGGCACGGCTAGCCAGTTGTCTGATCACGGCTTCGTCACCCTTGATCAGGGCTTCTCGCTTGGCGCGTGACCAGCCCTGGATCCGCTTCTCCCACTCGAACGCTTCTGCGATGCGCTGGAACTCAGCGCACCAGACGAGTTCGACGGGCCGTCGCCGACGGGTGTAGGCAGCGCCTTCCCCGCCTTGGTGCTGGTTGACCCGGCGTTCGAGGTCCCAAGTGCTGCCGACGTAGTAGCTGCCGTCGGCACAGCGGAGCATGTAGGTCCACGGCATGCGGTCCACAGTTGCCTCGTGAGTGGTTTCCAAAACCACCTTCTCGGACCTGTGGACCAACCCCGGGGTTTCGTGACAGGCCTTCGGCCTTCCTCAACCGCCGGGTCCCTCGGCCTTCCTCAACCGCCGGGTCGGTGGCGCCTGCCCGGCGCTTCGTGACAGGCCTTCGGCCTTCCTCAACCGCCGGGTCCCTCGGCCTCCTCAGGCGCCGGGTCCCTCGGCGCTTCTCGAGCCCCGCGACAGCATTGGGTCCCAATGAGCCTGGGTGTTCCCGTGCGCGGCTTCGGTTTCTGGATAGGGTCGTGTGCATGGCCCAGGAACAGAAGCAACCGCGCAAGTCCAGCCAGGATCAGACGGCGACCGAAGAGGTCGTCGAGTCCGACGTGGCCGAGCGCAAGGAGGTCCTCGATGACGACATCGACGCCATCCTGGACGAGATCGACGACGTGCTCGAGACCAACGCCGAGGACTTCGTGAAGTCCTTCATCCAGAAGGGCGGCCAGTGAACACCCCATCGAGATCCTCGCTGCGCTGCGGTCTCGACAGGGACCCCGTATGAGCGACCCACGCCTGCCCGCGGCCTACCTGATGCCGGGCTCCTCGTCCTTCAGCGACTTCCTCGCCGTACAAGCACCCGACCTCCTGCCCTCGCGGCGCGCCGTCCCGGCGGGCAATGCCGGCGACCTCGCACCCCACGGGACCACGATCGTCGCCGCGACCTTCCCCGGCGGCGTGGTCATGGCCGGTGACCGTCGGGCGACGATGGGCAACATCATCGCCCAGCGCGACATCGAGAAGGTCTTCCCCGCCGACGAGTTCTCGGTGGTCGGCATCGCCGGCACAGCCGGCCTGGCGGTCGAGATGGTGCGGCTGTTCCAGACCGAGCTCGAGCACTACGAGAAGATCGAGGGGATGACGCTGTCGATGGACGGCAAGGCCAACCGCCTCGCCGCGTTGATCCGCGCCAACCTCGGTATGGCGATGCAGGGCCTCGCGGTGGTCCCGTTGTTCGCCGGCTTCGACCTCAACCACGACCAGGGCCGCATCTTCAGCTACGACGTCACCGGCGGCCGCTACGAGGAGACCGCCTTCCACAGCGTCGGGTCCGGCTCGCTGTTCGCCCGCGGGTCACTCAAGAAGCTCTATCGGGAGGACCTCTCGGCGATGGAGTGCGTCACCGCGGTCGTCCAGGCGCTCTATGACGCCGCCGACGACGACTCGGCGACCGGTGGTCCCGACCTGACCCGCCGGATCTTCCCGGTCGTCCACGTCATCACCGCCGACGGCGGCCGACGGGTGCCCGACGCCGAGGTGGCCGAGATCGCCGATCGCATGCTCGCGGCCCGCATGCAACGTCCCGACGGCCCGGCCGCGGCCCTGATCTGAGGACTGAGATGAGCACCCCGTTCTACGTATCGCCCGAGCAGATGATGAAGGACCGCGCGGACTTCGCGCGCAAGGGCATCGCCCGCGGTCGTTCGGTCGTCGCCATCCAGTACGTCGATGGCATCCTCTTCGTCTCCGAGAACCCCTCCCAGGCGCTCCACAAGGTCTCCGAGATCTATGACCGGATCGCGTTCGCGGCCGTGGGTCGCTACAACGAGTTCGAGAACCTCCGGATCGCCGGTGTCCGGCTCGCCGACATGCGCGGCTATGCCTACGACCGGCGTGACGTGACGGGTCGCGGACTGGCCAACGCCTACGCCCAGACCCTGGGCACGATCTTCTCCAGCGGCGGCGAGAAGCCCTACGAGGTGGAGATCTTCGTCGCCGAGGTCGGTGACGCCGCCGCCGACGACCAGATCTATCGGCTCACCTACGACGGCCAGGTCGCCGACGAGCACCAGTTCGCGGTCATGGGCGGCAACGCCGAGTCGACGGCCGCCCACCTCAAGGAGCACTACGAGGCGGGCGCCACCCTCGAGGACGCCCTGCACGTGGCCGTGGCTGCCCTCGGCCACACCGACGCCGGCGACCGCGTGATCCCGGTTGCCGACCTGGAGGTCGCCTGCCTCGACCGCACCCGGTCCCAGCCGCGCAAGTTCCTGCGTCTGCGGGAGAGTCGGCTGACCGAGATCCTGGGCGATCGCGGACCCGAGCAGCCCGACGCACCCCAGCCGGACGACACCAGCGGGGCCAGGCCCCCGTCTGCGCCCGCGACCGACGACCCGGCAGACCCCACCGATCAGGTGAGCGGAGGCATCCCCCCGCTGGAGAACCCGATGACCGGTGCTCCCCACCATTCAGACCCGGCGCCGACAGGTCCGCCCACCGCACCGGCGCCGGCGCCCCAGCCCCCGCCCGTGGCGCCACCGGCTCCGCCCCAGCCCCCGCCCGGACCGTCCCAACCCCCGCCGCCGGGGAGCCGGGTCAGATCTGACGCAGCGGCTCGGTCGTGGGGCCCTCGAGCACGGACCCGTCGGGGGCGAAGCGTGATCCGTGGAGGGGGCAGTCCCAGGACTTCTCGGCGTCGTTCCACGTCACGATCCCGTGCAGGTGGGGGCACACGGCCGAGACCTCACGAGTCTCGCCCGCAACGGTGCACCTGGCGATCGGGGCGAGACCCCGGCGCGTGACGACACCCTCGCCCTCCTCGGGTCGGTCATCGTCCGTGGCGACGGCTGCGTCGAGCCAGCCGCGCGCCATCTGGAAGCCGACGGAGCCGTTGGCAACCAGCGCCTTGGGCAGCCCGGTCGCCTCCCACGGTGACCAGCTGCTCATGGCCGCCGAGTCCGGCTGTGTGGCTCCGGTGATCTGCGCCGTGAGCAGCTCGGCCGCCGCCGGAGCATTGGTGAAACCCCACTTGTCGAAGCCGGTCGCGACCAGGATGTGGCCGTCGTGGGGCAGGAGCGGCCCGACGTATGGCAGCTCGGCGGCCGGCCCGTGGTCCTGGGCCGACCAGGTGTGCGTGACTTCCGTGGCGCTGAGCTCGGTTCGCGCCCAGTCGAGCAGGCCTGCCAGCTGCTTGGCCTCCGAGCTCGTCCGACCCGTGACGTGGCCGTGCCCACCGACCAGGAGCAGGGGAGCACCGTCGTGGTCCACCCGACGGATCGAGTGGCTGGGGGAGTCCGCGGAGAGATACATGGCGTCGGGCACCCATCCCGGACGCAGCGCCGCTGCGTAGGACCGCTGGGGCACGAGCCGGGCGAAGAAGCCGCCCCGGTCGAGGATGGGCATGCTGGTGGCGATGATTAGGTGGCAGGCCGTCACCGACCCAGCCTCGGTCTCGGCCCGGACCCCGGGGGACTCATGGCGCACGCGACGCACCCGGGAGTGCTCGAACAGCTGACCGCCGGCGTCGATCAGCGCCTGCGCCAGCGCGTCGACCAGCTCGACCGGGTGCATCTGGAACTGGTCGCCGAGGCGGATGGCTCCTCGTATGGCGAAGGGCAGCTCGGTCTCGTCGGTCCACTCCACCGGCAGGCCGACCTGTTGGGCCACCTCGAGCTCGCGTCGGATCTGCTTCTCGCCGCTGCGGCCGGTCGCATAGGTCAGGGCGGCCTGGTCGTCCACGGGCACGCCGTGGTCGAGGCAGAAGCCGCGCAGCCAGTCCTGGCCGCGGCGGTTGGCGTCGACGTACGACCTGACGAGGTCTTCGCTGCGACCACGCCGGATCCGGGACAGCTTCGTGCCCTGCAGCAGGCTCACCTTGGCGGTGGTGTTGCCAGTGGTGGCGGCGCCGGCGGTCCGTGCCTCCAGGAGCACCACGGATCGGCCAGCGCGGGCCAGCAGCAGGGCGGTCACGAGTCCGGTGACGCCAGCGCCGACCACCGCCACGTCGCAGGCGACGTCGTCGTCGAGGGTCGGTCGGGTGGGGCGGGGTCGATCGAGCCACAACGAGGTCATGCCCCGTGTCTACCCGATCAACGCTCGCCCAACCCCTGCTGGGCCCCAGGACCGGGCCGGCGAACCGCGACAGGGCCTCAAGTTGTCCGATTGCTTGATTTCATCCCCCGCTGCCGTGGCATCGCGGACTAGGGTCTGGTCATGGACCGGCGGATCTTCGGGATCGAGAACGAGTACGGCGTCACGTGCACGTTCAAGGGGCAGCGCAGGCTGAGCCCGGACGAGGTCGCGCGCTACCTGTTCCGCAAGGTCGTGAGCTGGGGGCGGTCGAGCAACGTCTTCCTCCGCAACGGCGCGCGGCTCTATCTCGATGTCGGCAGCCACCCCGAGTACGCCACCCCGGAGTGCGACGACATCGTCGAGCTGGTCACGCACGACAAGGCGGGGGAGCGGATCCTCGAGGGACTCCTGCTGGACGCCGAGCAGCGCCTCCACGACGAAGGCATCGCGGGCGACATCTATCTGTTCAAGAACAACACCGACTCGGCAGGAAACTCCTACGGCTGCCACGAGAACTACCTCGTGGGACGCGCAGGCGAGTTCAGCAAGCTCGCCGACGTCCTGATCCCGTTCCTGGTCACCCGGCAGATCGTCGTCGGTGCCGGGAAGGTCACCCAGACGCCGCGGGGTGCCTCCTTCAGCGTCTCCCAACGAGCAGAGCACATCTGGGAAGGCGTCTCCAGCGCCACCACCCGCAGCCGACCGATCATCAACACCCGCGACGAGCCCCATGCCGACGCCGAGAAGTATCGACGCCTGCACGTGATCGTGGGTGACTCCAACATGAGCGAGACGACCACGATGCTCAAGGTCGCCTCCTGCGACCTGGTGCTGCGGATGATCGAGGAGGGCGTCGTGATGCGCGACCTCACGATGGAGAACCCCATCCGCGCGATCCGGGAGATCTCCCACGACATGACGGGCCGACGCAAGGTCCGGCTCGCCAACGGCAGGGAGGCGAGCGCGCTGGAGATCCAGGGCGAATACCTCGGGAAGGCCCGCGACTTCGTCGACCGGCGACAGATCAGCACCCCGCTCATCGAGCAGGCCCTCGACCTGTGGGAGCGCGGACTGAAGGCCGTCGAGTCCGACGACCTCGGCCTGGTCGACCGCGAGCTCGACTGGGTGATCAAGTGGAAGCTGATCGACCGCTACCGCGCCAAGCACGGCCTCCCACTGGGGCACCCGCGGATCGCGCAGCTCGACCTCGCCTACCACGACATCCACCGCGGCCGAGGCCTCTACTACCTGCTCGAGAAGCGGGGAGCCGTCGCCCGGGTGACCACCGACCTGAAGATCTTCGAGGCCAAGAGCGTCCCACCGCAGACCACCCGGGCCCGTCTGCGGGGCGACTTCATCCGCCGGGCGCAGGAGCGCCGCCGCGACTTCACGGTCGACTGGGTCCACCTCAAGCTCAACGACCAGGCCCAGCGCACCGTCCTCTGCAAGGACCCGTTCCGGGCCTTCGACGAGCGGGTGGAGCGGCTCATCGAAGGCATGTGAGTCGTCCCCAGCGCTCGGCGCAGCCACGCACTCGACACACTCAGGTTCGGCTCAGCCCCGCCGGATAGGGTGACCGCGCTGTCCTGCTCCCCAGATGATTGGTTCTCCCACCGTGCCCCGTCTCGCTGCCACCGCCCACCCGCGCCGCTCCCGTCTCGCCGCTGCGGGCGGGGTCCTGCTGCTCTCCACGCTCGGGCTGTCGGCCTGCGGCGACGACGAGGGCGGATCCGGGAGCGAGCAGGCTGCCGGCCTGAGCAGCCTCGAGGTCAGCGGAGACGTCGGCAAGGCACCCGAGGTGACGTTCGACGGGCAGGTCAACCCCGACGAGATCGAGACCGAGGTCCTCACCGAGGGCGACGGCGAGACGCTCGAAGCCGGTGACGGCGCGTTCGCCCACATCTGGATCGGCAACGGCTACACCGAGTCCGAGGTCTACAGCACCTATGAGACCGAGACGCCCCAGCTGCTCAACGGAGAGATGTCCGAGCCGTTCAAGCTGGCGATGGAGGGCCACAAGGTCGGGTCCCGGGTCGCCGTGGTGAGCAGCGCGGAGGATGCGTTCGGCGAGTCCGGCAACCCGCAGCTCGGCATCGGCAACAAGGACGGTGTCGTGTTCGTCGTCGACCTGATGGGCAAGGTCATCGACGAGCCGGCCGGCGAGGACCGCGAGCCCGCCAAGTGGGCGCCCAGCCTGGTCGAGTCCGACGGTGTCATCACCGGGTTGGACTTCGCCGACGCCAACAAGCCGAGCAAGAACCTCCTCGACACCACCCTCATCAAGGGCGAGGGCGCAGTTGTCGAGAAGGGCCAGACCATCGCGGTGAACTACCTCGGCCAGGTCTACGAGGCCAAGAAGCCCTTCGACGAGAGCTACTCCAAGGACCCGACCTCGTTCAAGATCGGTGTCGGCGCGGTCGTCACCGGCTGGGACAAGACCCTCGTCGGCAAGACCGTCGGCTCGCGGGTGATCCTCTCCATCCCGCCCGCGGACGGATATGGCCCCCAGGGCAACGAGGGCGCCGGGATCAAGGGCACCGACACGCTGTTCTTCGTGGTCGACATCCTCGGCACCACTTCCTGAGTCGCGAACGGTCAGGGGAGCGGCATGGCGGAGAAGTCGGAGCGGTTGCTCAACCTCTACATCATGCTGCTCGCCCAGACCCGGTTCGTCTCCAAGCAGGACATCCGCCGGGCCAACTACGCCGAGCACCCTGACTCCGCGCGCGGCAACGAGGCCTTCGAGCGTGCCTTCGAGCGGGACAAGGAAGACCTGCGAGAGCTCGGTGTGGTGATCGAGGTCGGATCTCTCGACAACTACTTCGAGGACGAGCCGGGTTATCGCATCTCGCCCGACAGCACTGCGCTGCCGGAGATCCGGTTCGAGGCCGACGAGGCGGCGGTCCTGGGCATCGCCGCCCGCGCCTGGGAGCAGCACACCCTGGCGCGCGCCACCACCGAGGCGATGCGCAAGCTCACGGCCCAGGGCGTGGAGGTCGACGCGACGCGCCTCGACCTGGTCCCGCCCAGCCTGCGGGCCGAGGAGCCGGCCTTCGACGCGTGCTGGGAGGCGACCCAGAAGCGCCGGGTCATCACGTTCGACTACCAGCGACCGGGCGAGGAGCCTGCCACCCGTCGCCTCCAGCCGTGGGGAGTCGTCCGATCCTCAGGACGCTGGTATGTCGTCGGCCTCGACATCGACCGTCAGGCCGAGCGGGTCTTCCGGCTCTCCCGGGTTCGCGGCCGGGTCCGGCTCGGTGGACGGACCGAGGCCTTCGACCTCCCGGACGGCGTCGACGTCGCTGCGATCGCCGACCGTCTGGCCCACCGGGCCCCGGACGTCGAGGCGACGGTGCTGCTGCGGCAGCGGACCGGGGTGGCGCTCCGGCGCACGGCCGACAGCATCGAGGAGGACGTGGCCGGACCGGACGAGCTCTCGACCTGGGACCGCCTGGTCGTCCGCGCACCGTCTCGTGAGCTCGTCGACCAGGTGCTGACCCTGGGTGCCAACGCCGTCATCGAGAGCCCGACCGATGTCAGAGACTCCTTGGTGTCGCGACTGAGCGAGGTCGTGCGATGACGCCTCCGGTGCACTCTGCGCGCGAGCAGGTGGGACGTCTCCTGGCGCTCGTCCCCTATCTCCACCAGCACGGGGAGGTGCGGGTCTCCGAGGCTGCCGCCGCGCTCGGCGTCGAACCGGCACAGCTCGACAAGGACCTGCGGGTGCTGTTCATGTGCGGACTTCCCGGGGGCTATCCGGACGACCTGATCAACGTCGATCTCGACGCCCTGGAGGGCGAGGGAATCATCCGCGTCGACAACGCCGACTACCTCGCTCGCCCGGTCCGCTTCGGGCCCACCGAGGCCGCGGCCCTGGTGGTCGCCCTGCGCGTCATCGCGCAGAGCGCCTCTCCCGAGACCGCCGAGGTCGTCGAGCGAACCCTGTCCAAGCTGGAAGCGGCAGGGGCGGCCTCCATGCACGACCAGGTGCACGTCGACGCCGATCCGGACCCCGGGTCCGAGCTGCTCCCGGTGTTGCAGGCTGCGATCGACCGCGGCCGCCAGCTCGAGATCACCTACTACGTCCCGAGTCGCGACGAGCAGACCACCCGAGTGGTGGAGGCGCGAGCGATCACCCGCGTCGGTGACGCCTCCTACCTCGACGCCTGGTGCCACACGGCCAACGGCGACCGCGCGTTCAGGATCGACCGGATCCTGGCCGCGACCGAGCTCCCTGAGCCTGTCTCGGAGCGCGCCGGCGGAGCACGTGACCTGTCGGACGGCTGGTTCAGCGGGGGAGACACCGTCCAGGTGACGTTGCGGCTCCAACCGCCCGCGCAGTGGGTGCCGGAGTACTACGCGGTGACCAGCAGTGCGCCCGGCCCGGACGGCTCGCTGGACGTGGTGCTCGACGTCGCCAGCGAGGCGTGGCTGCGACAGCTTCTCTTCCGCGTGGCGCCCGATGCCCGTGTCGTCGAGCCCCCAGAGTTTGCCGAATCGTTCATCTCAGGTGCGCGAGCCACTCTCTCCCTCTATCAGGCTGGCGGCGTAGGATGAGTCACACAGCCGTCCCAAGAGCTTGGAGCAACCCATGATCAACCCGCAGTTCGGTATGCCCCAGGGCATGGAATGGCTGATCATCCTGGCGATCGTCGTCCTCGTCTTCGGCGCGGCCAAGCTGCCCGAGCTCGCGCGCGGCACCGGTCAGGCCCTGCGGATCTTCAAGACCGAGACCAAGGGCCTGCACGACGACGACAAGAAGGACGCGCAGACGCCGCCTGCCGCGCTGCCGCCGACCTCGACGACCCAGGCGCAGCCGGTCGAGCAGTCGGATGTCGAGCCGGAGTCCCGCGCTGACAAGCACACCGGCTGAGCCGGACCGCAGCAACCGACACACGTGAGCTTCGTCGGACGGTTCGCCCGTCTCTACTCGACCAAGCCCTCGCAACCCATCGGACCGGGCGGCCAGATGGCACTGGGCGACCACCTGCGCGAGTTCCGTGGACGGGTGTTGCGAGCCGGGACCGTGATGATCCTGGTGCTGATCGTCTCGCTTCTCTTCTTCGACCAGATCTTCGACGTGGTCTACGGCCCCTACGACAGCGCGCGGCAACGTCTGGACGAGGGCACCACCATGCCCACGACCAGCGGTGCCGGTGGTCCGCTGATGCTGCACCTGAAGCTGTGCGGCTTCACGGCGCTGGTCCTGACGGCGCCGTACTGGCTCTATCAGGTCTGGGCGTTCATCCTGCCCGGACTGCACGCCAATGAACGCAAGTGGTCGCGGATCTTCATCGCGGTCGCCGGTCCGCTGTTCCTCGTCGGCGTGGTCCTGGGCTACGTCACGCTCGCCAAGGGCCTCGAGGTGCTCATCGGGTTCACCCCGGAGGGCTTGTTGAACATCGTCGACTTCAATGACTACCTGCAGTTCTTCACCCGCACCCTGCTCGTGTTCGGCCTTGCCTTCGAGATCCCGGTGTTCGTGGTGATGCTCAACCTGGCCGGGATCGTCAGCGGCAAGACCCTCGGCGCCCACCGTCCGTGGATCATCGTCGGGATCTTCGTCTTCGCTGCGGTGGCGACGCCGTCGGCCGACCCCTTCACGATGACGTTCATGGCCGTGCCGATGGTGATCCTCTACTTCATCTCCGAGGTCGTCGCGCGCTGGAACGACCGCCGCAAGGCCGCACGCTCCGTCAACGCGGGACTGTCGCCCGACGAGCTCTCGCCGATCTGAGGTCGACGAGCCGATGACCGCCCCTGCTCCGCTGGCCGACGTCGATCCTTTCGACCTGCCCGACTGGCTGGGAACGGGTGAGGTGATCTGGCACGCCGACGAGGGCCTGCGCTCGGGACACGTCGTGGCCGGTCGGCTCGTCTGCGGTGACGACGCGCTGGTCTGCGACCTCCTCGCCGTGGACGAGGCATTCCCCGTCCCGGTCGCCGACGACGCCACCCGCCACCGTGCCCACCAGGCCTGGCGGCACGGGCAGGTCCTCCTCGGGGAGGCGGCTGGCCGTCTGACCCTGGCCGTCCCCGGCACCCGGTTCGACGCCGAGCTGGTCCTCGACGCGCTCGCACGCCTGGCCCGAGCAGTGGGCGGGTCACCGGACAACATGGCAGCGCTCCTGCGGATCGGTTCCGAGAAGCCGACCCGCCGCTGACGGGAGGCCGGTCTGCTGCCCTGCGCTGGATAGGGTCGCGGCATGGCCCGCGAGATCGCTCTGATCACCAACCCGACGGCGGGCAAGGGGAAGGGCGGTCGCTACGGCGACGCGGCCCTGGGACGTCTGCGCGACAGCGGTCTGGTGGTGCGCAACCTGCAGGGGCGAGACGGCGACGAGGCTCTCGACCTGGCCCGTGCATGCGTGTCCGACGGCGTCGAGGCGCTGGTCGTGTGCGGCGGTGACGGACTCGTCCACCTGGGCGCGCAGGCGGTGGCCGGCACCGGTGTCCCGCTCGGCATCATCCCTGCCGGCACCGGCAACGACGTCGCCCGCTACTTCGGCCTGCCACGCAAGGACCCGGTCGCCGCCGCCGACCGCGTGATCGCGTCGAGGACCCGCACGATCGATCTCGCCCGCGCCGGGTCCAAGGTCTTCGTCACGGTGCTGGCCGCCGGCTTCGACGCAGTCGTCAACGAGCGAGCCAACGAGATGAGCTGGCCGCGGGGCCAGATGCGCTACAACATCGCCACGCTCGCAGAGCTCCGCACCTTCCGGCCGCTGCGCTTCTCCCTCGACCTCGACGGCCGAGCACTCTCCCTCGACGCGATGGTGGTCGCAGTCGGCAACGGGCCGTCCTACGGCGGGGGCCTGCGCATCGCCGAGGGAGCCCTGCTCGACGACGGTTTGCTCGACGTGGTCATCATCAAGGAGATGACGAAGGCCAAGCTGGTCCGCACCTACCCCCGACTCTTCTCGGGGACGCACGTGACGGTCCCCGAATACGAGCACCACCGCATGCGGTCGGTGACGGTCGCCGCGCCGGGCGTCGTGTCCTATGCCGACGGCGAGCGGTTCGGCGAGCTGCCGTTGACCATCACCTGCGAGCCCGGTGCGATGGCGGTGTTCGCATGAGTGAGCACGAGCTCGATCGGGAGCTGTCGCCGTCCGAGCGCTACTCGGCATACGCGAAGAAGAAGGCCCACCCCGTGACGGCCGAGTTCAGTGACCTCTACGCCTTCCCGCTCGACGACTTCCAGGTCCGCGCCTGCAAGGAGATCGAGGAGGGGCGCGGCGTCCTCGTGGCCGCGCCGACCGGGTCCGGCAAGACCATCGTCGGCGAGTTCGCCGTGCATCTCGCCCTCGAGACCGGCCGCAAGTGCTTCTACACGACGCCGATCAAGGCACTGAGCAACCAGAAGTTCAACGACCTCGTGGCGCGCTACGGCGCCGACAAGGTCGGGCTGCTGACCGGCGACAACGTCGTCAACGGCGAGGCCCCGATCGTGGTGATGACCACCGAGGTGCTGCGCAACATGCTCTATGCCGGCTCCCAGACCTTGATCGGGCTCGGCTTCGTGGTGATGGACGAGGTCCACTACCTCGCAGACCGGATGCGCGGCGCCGTCTGGGAGGAAGTGATCATCCACCTGCCCGAGTCGGTCACCCTGGTCTCGCTGTCGGCGACCGTCTCCAACGCCGAAGAGTTCGGCGAGTGGCTCGAGACGGTGCGCGGTGAGACCACCACGATCGTCGAGGAGCGCCGACCCGTGCCGCTCTTCCAGCACGTGATGGTCGGCCGCCGCCTCTTCGACCTGTTCGCCTCCTCCGACGTCGACGCGAGCGCCGGCTTCGTCAAGGAGGGCGCACCCGTCAACGACGAGCTGGTGCGGATCGCGCGCGACGACTGGGCCAGCTCGAGGCTGATGCGTGACCGCCGCTCGCCCCGCAAGGGCAAGCCTGGCTCCTCGAAGAACCCGCGTCAGGTGGGCAACGGGCGGCGGGTGTGGATCCCCAGCCGGGTCGAGGTGCTCGAGCGACTCGAACGGGAGGGGCTGCTGCCGGCGATCGTGTTCATCTTCAGCCGGGTCGGCTGCGACGCCGCGGTCACGCAGTGCCTGGCGGCCAACGTCCGCCTCACGACGAGCGAGGAGCGCGACACGATCCGTGCCTACGTCGAGGAGCGCTGCCGTCATCTGCCCGACGACGACCTGCACGTCCTGGGCTACCACGACTTCCTCGAGGGGCTCAGCCGAGGCGTGGCCGCCCACCACGCGGGGATGCTGCCGGCGTTCAAGCAGTGCGTCGAGGAGCTCTTCGTTCGCGGGATGGTGAAGGCGGTCTTCGCCACCGAGACGCTGGCGCTGGGCATCAACATGCCGGCCCGGACCGTGGTGATCGAGAAGCTCTCGAAGTGGAACGGCGAGACACACGCCGACATCACACCGGGGGAGTACACCCAGCTCACCGGGCGCGCCGGACGCCGCGGTCTCGACATCGAGGGACACGGCGTCGTCCTCTGGCAGCCCGGGATGAACCCGAAGGAGGTCGCGGGCCTGGCCAGCACCCGCACCTACCCGCTCCGCAGCTCCTTCCGGCCCTCCTACAACATGGCCGTCAACCTGGTGCACCAGTTCGGTCGGGAGCGGTCGCGCGAGCTTCTGGAGCAGTCCTTCGCGCAGTTCCAGGCCGACAAGGCGGTGGTGGGTCTTGCCCGCCAGCTGCACAAGGCCCAGGAGGCGCTCGACGGGTATGCCGAGGCGGCGACCTGCCACCAGGGCGACTTCATGGAATATGCCGCGCTGCGCCGGCGGATCTCCGACGTCGAGAAGACTGCCGCTCGCGAGCGTCGCACCGATCGGCGCAACGATGCCGTGGAGTCCCTGTCGAAGCTGAAGCCGGGCGACGTGATCATGGTGCCGGGCGGGAAGTTCGCCGGTTTCGCGGTCGTCATCGACCCCGGGACCAGCGGCTACGAGCCCCGCCCCTACGTCCTGACTGCGGAGCGACAGGCGCGCAGGCTGGCGCCGATGGACTTCCCGACCCCGGTCGTGGCGCTCGCCCGTCTGCGGCTGCCCAAGTCGTTCAACGGTCGCAACCCCGCGATGCGACGTGACCTGGCCTCGGCACTGCGGGCCAAGACCCACAACCTCACGCCACCCCCCGTTCGCCGTACGGCGGCGCGTGACTCCTTCGCCGAGGCGCCGGCCCACGACGAGGTGGCCGCGCTCCGGACCCAGCTCAAGCAGCACCCGTGCCATCAGTGCCCCGAGCGCGAGGACCACGCGCGCTGGGCCGAGCGCTGGTTCAAGCTCACCCGCGACGCCGAGACCCTGAAACGGCGGGTGGAGTCGCGCACCAACACCGTGGCCCGGACCTTCGACCGCGTCTGCAGCGTCCTGACGGCGCTGGACTACCTCGAGGGAGACTCCGTCACCGAGCGGGGTCGCCACCTGCGTCGGATCTACACCGACATGGACCTCGTGGCCGCCGAGTGCCTGCGCGACGGACTCTGGGACGACCTGACGCCCTCCGAGCTCGCAGCTGTGCTGTCCGCGCTCGTCTATGAGGCGCGGCGCGCTGACGACGCCTCCGCGCCGCGCGTGCCGGGGGGCCGGGTGCAGCACGCCCTGGTGGAGACGGTCCGCATCTGGGGACAGCTCGACGCCCTCGAGCGCGAGAACAAGCTCGACTTCCTGCGCGAGCCCGACCTCGGCTTCGCCTGGGCCGCCTACCGATGGGCCGAGGGCGACGACCTCGACGACGTGCTCGGGGATGCCGACCTGGCCGCCGGTGACTTCGTGCGGTGGATGAAGCAGCTGCTCGACCTGGCCGGTCAGGTCGCCGACGCGGCGGGCGATGCACCGCTGCGCAAGACCGCTCGGCAAACGGTGACGGCGCTCAAGCGGGGGGTCGTCGCCTATTCCTCGTTGACGGACTGAGCGACCCCGACCTGGCGCAGGCCCGGCTGACGGCGGCGGATCCACGCCGCCACCTCGTCGGCGTCCGGCCTCAGACCGGGCAGCTCCAGCCAGACGAGCAGCGCGCCGCGTTCGGAGACGCCGGGAACGACGTCGCGGCGGGGGTCGCGCGTGGGCACCCGGCCGGCCACCCGGTCGTCACTGACCGGCACGAACTGGACGTAGCGGCGGGGCTGGATCGGGAGAGCGTGGTCACGTCGGGCCGGGCTGACCACGACGGCCGCGCAGTCGGTCCACGACAGCTGGGCGGGCTCGGGGTTCAGCGGAACGTCGCGCACCGTGATCCCGAGGTCGTCGAGGACCAGCGTGGGGACCCCATCGAGAGGACTCGCCACTTCACCCTGGCCGGCTGGACGGTCCGGACGAGCACATAGGTCGACCAGAGGACCACGATGGCTGCAATGGCCAGGACTGCGGCGTGGCCGGGACGGGACAGCACGAAGGCTGCCGATCCGCCGATGCTGGCCAGGGCCCACAGCGCATAGGCCACTTCCCGGGCGAAGGCCGCCCGGACCAGCGCCGGGTTGGGCGTCACCCGGACGACGAGGGTGCCGGGGGCGTCCATCGGAACGTCTCCTCGCGTCATCTGCCTGCGAGAACTCCGGTCAACCGTTCGACAGGGCTCGTGAGCCCCCAACGCTCGACGAGTGCAGCCAGCGCGTCGGGGTCCCTGGGGGAGTCCGGGAGCGCCGAGTCGACGACCTCCAGGTCGATGTCGCGTGCCACGGCCACGACGGTCGGTGCCACCTCGAGATAGTCCGCCGCCGCGAGGATCTTGCCGCGGGGCCCGGGGCCGAGCCCGGACGCCGGATCGGCCGCTGCTGCCCGGATGCCGGCCATGTCGCCATACTGCAACAGCAGGCTCGCGGCCGTCTTGTCACCGACGCCGGCGACGCCCGGGAGCCCGTCGGAGCTGTCACCGCGAAGGGTCGCGAAGTCGGCATACTGCTGTGGCAGGACCGAGTACTTCTCGACCACGGTGTGCTCGGTGAACCGCTCGTGCTTGCCCACACCGCGGGCGGTGTAGAGGACGCGCACCTCGGCGGCGTCGTCGATCAGCTGGAAGAGGTCACGGTCTCCGGTGACGATGTCGACGGGCATGCCCGCCCCGGTCGCGAGCGTGCCGATGACGTCGTCGGCCTCGTAGCCGTCGGCGCCGACGATGCAGATGCCGAGGGCATCGAGGACGTCGACGATGATCGGGATCTGGACCTCCAACGGGTCGGGGACCTCCTCGATGTCAGGAACCCCCGCGGGACGGGGCGACTCGACGCGGTGCGCCTTGTAGGAGGGGATGAGATCGACCCGCCACTGGGGCCGCCAGTCGTTGTCCCAGCAGCAGACAAGGTGAGTCGGCTCGTACTGCTCGACGAGGCGGCTGATGAAGTCGAGGAGTCCCCTGACCGCGTTGACGGGGGTGCCGTCGGGGGCCTGCACCGAGTCGGGCACACCGAAGAAGGCCCGGAAATAGAGCGAGGCCGTGTCGAGGAGCATGAGTCGCTGTGTGGTCACGCCGGGATCCTGCCACGAGTTCTCGCTAGCCTGAGCGCGTGACGAGCCCCGCAGTGGAGACCACCGACCGCCTGATCCTGTCGCTGCTGGCTGCCGAGGGGCGGATGTCGTTCACCGATCTCGGCAAGGCCACCGGCCTCTCGACGTCGGCGGTGCACCAGCGCGTGAAGAGACTCGAGTCCAAGGGCCTGATCCGGGGCTATGCCGCGCTCATCGACCACGAGCAGCTGGGCCGGCCACTCACGGCGTTCATCTCCATCACCCCGATCGACCCCGCCCAGCCCGACGACTACCCCGAGCGGCTCGTCGAGATCCCCGAGATCGAGTCGTGCTGGTCGGTGGCCGGCGAGGAGTCCTACATCCTCAAGATCCGCGTCGCCACGCCGAGCGACCTGGAGAACCTCCTCGCCCGCGTCCGCGCAGCCGCCAACGTCTCCACCCGGACCACCATCGTGCTCTCCACGGCCTATGAGAACCGTCCGCTCGACTGATTGGCCGGCGTCCCCGGGGAGGTTGCCTCCGAAGGAACGGGCTGTGCGCCGCCTTTCGGGTGCGGGCTATCCGCTCTTGTCGGGGTCCCCGCCCGGGCGGGGACTCCTGCACGTATAGGGGGTTGCAACCGGCACCCAGTGCCAGACTCGCCGACAAAGTCCGCTTCAGGCGGCGGGCTTCGTCCGACCTGACAGGAGCTGCGAAATACGGCGTGCTGTCCGGACGGGGTTCTCGAGGTCGGCCCACGTGATTCGGATGCACACCCACCCGGTGACCTGACAGATCAGCTCTTCTCGGCGTTTCTCGCGCATGAGGTATTGCTCGAGGGTCTCGCCTGGGCGACGAAACTGCTCATACTTGAGCCTGCCGTCGAACTCCAGAAAGACCCCGGCCTTGCGCCAGAGGAAGTCGACGATGCCGAGCAGTGCGCCGAACTCGTCATGCACCTTGACCTGGGGCTCCGGCCTTGGGATCCCGCGGTCGTGGAACAACTGCCAGGTGCGAGCCTCGGCGACACTGGTGAGTCGGTGATCGGCGCGCGCGAGCACGATCCGCGCGTGGAGACTGTTCGGCCAGCGCTGGGCAGCCTTGGCGGCTGAGCGCAGATCGCCACTGGTCGCGTGCCCACGGCTGAGAACGCCGCACGCCGTCACCAGGCCCACCTCGGGGCGATGAGTGAGGATCACCTCGATCGCGGCGCGCGCGGGCACGACGACAGGAACTCCGTTGCGGACCGTCCAGTCATCTGCCGGCAGGTTTGCTCGGTGATGGACGATCCCGGCTTCCCTCCGCCCGGCCCTACCGTCGGTCCTGGTCAAGTCGACCGCGTCCAGCGGAAGGCCCCAGAGCGGTTCACCCCACTCAGCGAGAGATGCCTGGTGACTCAGCACCGAGGACGGATGAGTGGTCTTGAGCACGGCCCGCGAGCGCACTCGCATGCGTCCGACCGCGTCCAAGTGGACTACGAGCGAGGCTGAGACGTAGGCGCCGTACCGCACCCGGGCCAACGTCCCGAGGCGGACCTGACGTGCAATGTCACGGTCGGTCCACCCTTCCTCGATGAGGTCGCGTCGCAGCCGGATGTCCTCGAGCTGGACCGGAAAGTCGTCGCTGTCCATGCTGCCATCCGTGCCCGACTGGACCGTTCGTCCAAACCGGGGCGCGCGGGCCTGTGGACAACCCGAGCGCCGCCACTTGGTGGGCGAGTCGCGCACGTGTTGGGTGGTGCAACCCCCTATGGGTGCAGGAGTCCCCGCCCGGGCGGGGACTCCGCAGCCTCAAGCACCGACCGATGACTCGAGTGGAGGCTCACCAGGCCTGCAGTGCAGCGGTACGCCGCGACGCCTCCGCGACCTCGGCGGCCTTGAGCGCGGACTCGTCGAGCTGGCCGTGCTCGGCCCACCACGCCTGGCCCGCAGCGGGGAGGGTGTGGATCGGGTCGTAGTACTCGTAGGTGCGGGTCAGCGCGTCCTCGTCGGTGGCCTCGATGGAGGTGCGGTAGTTCTTGCTCCAGTAGGAGATGCCGCGCTCGGTGTCGTAGTCGGCGAGCTGGTGGACCCAGCGCTTGCCGACGAACGGCACGTCGCAGACGATGCGCGGGGTTGCGAAGCCGGGGAGATATCCCATGATGTGGTGCTGGAGGCGCTGGGCGTCGGCCACCGAGACGCGCCAGTGCTCCGAGAACGGGATCATGTCGCACATGTAGAAGTAGTAGGGCATGATCTGCGCCCCGTCGAGGAGACGGAAGCAGAGGTCGAGGAGCGCGTGCGGGTCGGCGTTGACGCCGTTGAGCAGCACTCCCTGGTTGCGGACGTCGCGCAGCCCCGCGTTCAGCATCGCGCCGGCGGCCTGGGCCACCAGCGGCGTCACCGAGTTCGCGTGGTTGGCGTGGGTGTGCATCGCGATCGAGACACCACGCGAGCGCGCGACGGCGCAGACGCGGGCGACACCGTCGACGACGTCGGGCTGGAGCCAGTGCTGGGGGAGCCCGACAAGCGCCTTGGTGGCGAGGCGGATGTCGCGGATGTTGTCGATCTCGAGCAGCTGGTCGAGGAAGGCCTCGAGCCTGGGCCACGGCATGTTGGCCACGTCGCCGCCGGAGACCACGACGTCGCGCACCGACGGGGTGCGCCGCAGGTAGTCGATCATGTCCCCGAGCCGGTCGTTGGGCTTGCCGACGAACTTGAGCTTGTCGATGACCGGGGTCGAGTTTCCGACGAGGTCCATGCGGGTGCAGTGGCCGCAGTACTGCGGGCAGGTCGGGAGCAGCTCGGCGAGGACCTTGGTGGGATAGCGGTGCGTGAGCCCCTCGGTCGCCCACATGTCGTGCTCGTGGAGGGAGTCGCGCGCCGCGTGCGGGTGCGACGCCCAGTCCGTACGGCGATCGCTGAACACCGGGAGCATGTAGTGACGCACCGGGTCGGCATAGAAGGCCTCGGTCACCGCGCCGGGGCGGGTCGGCTCGAAGCTGGGGACCATCGTGTTCATCATCTGCGGGGGGACCAGCATCGACATCGTGGCGCGCTCGGCCTGGTCGCGCTCGAGGTCGGCATAGAACCGCTCGTCCACCACGTCGCCCAGCAGCTCGCGCAGCTGCTTGACGTTCTTGATGCAGTGGGCGCGCTGCCACTGCACGGAGGCCCACTCGGCACTCGTGACGTCCTTCCACCCCGGGAAGCGGGTCCAGTCGGGCTCGACGAGCTCCGTGCGCTGGTAGGGGTACGGCTGAGCCGTCTCCAGGCCGATGGCGGTCTCGATGCTCATGCTGCTCCCAGGTGAGTGTGCGTTCCACGGTTACGGCGCGTCAGTTGTGTGACCTGCGCCTCCTCTGTCACGATACGAGGAGATCATCCGGCAAGTCCAATGGCGCTCCGCAAGATTTCCGGTTAGACACCACCCACGACGGAGGACAAGCGGCATGACCCGCCCTCGACCCAGCGATCCAACGGGCCTGCACCGGGTCCTCGACCCCGGCAGGGTGCTGCCGCAGGCCGCACAGCGCCTCGACACCCGCTGCGAGCTGTGGCCCGACGAGGTGCGGGTCCGTGTCGAGCGGCTCAACCTCGACGCCGCCTCCTTCCGTCAGCTGGAGCGCAAGCACGGCGGCGACGGGGCAGCGGTTCGCGCCGAGGTCCTCGACATCGTGCGCACGCGCGGGAAGATGCAGAACCCCGAGACCGGCTCCGGCGGGATGCTCATCGGCGTGGTCGAGGAGGTGGGTCCCGAGTCGACCCTGGGGCTCGAGGTGGGGGACCGGGTGGCGACGCTCGTCAGCCTGACCCTGACCCCGCTCGTCATCGAGGACGAGCTGGCCGGGTGGGACGGGCTGGGGGAGCAGGTGCCCTGCTCCGGCTACGCGGTCCTCTTCGGCCGGTCGATCGCCGCGCGGATTCCCGACGACCTGCCGGCCGACCTCAGCCTGAGCGTCATGGACGTGTGCGGCGCGCCCGCCCTCACCGCCCGCGTGGTCGCCGACTACGTCGAGCCGACCGTCGCGGTGATCGGCGGCGGAGGCAAGTCCGGCTCGTTGAGCCTCGCGGCAGCTCGCCAGGCCGGCGCCGGTCGGCTCATTGGCGTCGTGCCGCACGAGACGGAGGCGGCACTGCTGAGAGACTCGGGGCTGGCCGACGAGGTCGTCGTCGCCGATGCGCGCGATCCGATCGTGCTCCGCGACGAGGTGCACAAGGCCGGGGGACCGGCCGACGTCACGGTGGTCTGCGTCGACGTACCAGGCTGTGAGGGTGGCGCGATCCTCGCGACCGCCGAGCGCGGCACCGTCATCTTCTTCTCGATGGCGACCTCCTTCCCTGCCGCAGCGCTCGGCGCCGAGGGGCTGGCGGCCGACGTGCGCATGGTCATCGGCAACGGCTACGTCCCGGGGCACGCGTCCTACGCCCTCGAGCTCCTGCGCGGCAACGACGGCGTGCGCGACCTCTTCGAGCGGCGGCTGTGATGGCCGGCAAGCTCGGGCTCGACGCTGCCCAGGTCCGCGAGGCGCGCTCGCTCGCACGCCGGGTCGGGCGGCCCATCGTCAACACCGCCAAGAAGCACACGACCGTCTCCGTCGAGCGCGCCACCCTGCGGCTCGCGGGCCTGCAGGGTGCCGACGCCGAGGGCACACCCTGGGTCAACCGGCTGCTCGACGTGGTGCGCGCCGACGTCGGCCTCGAGCACGGTGTGGCCCTCCCGGTCTGGGACGCCCTGCGGCGCGGTGAGGCCGAGGACCTCCTCGTGCTGGCCCAGAAGGCGTCCGCAGGTTCGGTGACCTTCCGCCTCCCCGAGGGCAAGGACGCCGCGCGGGCCACCTCGGCAGCGCGTACGGCGGTGGGCAAGGGCATCCGGCGCATCGACCGCCGCCGCGTGGAGCGCGAGCGCATGATCACCAGGATCGGCGACGCCCCGCACAAGCCGTGGATCTATCTCATCGTGGCCACCGGCGACATCCACGAGGACATCCCGCAGGCGCAGAACGCGGCCCGTGAGGGCGCCGACGTGATCGCGGTCATCCGCAGCACCGGGCAGTCCCTGCTCGACTTCGTGCCCGAGGGTGCGACGCGTGAGGGTTTCGCCGGGACCTACGCCACGCAGGAGAACTTCAGGCTGATGCGCGCGGCGCTCGACGAGACGTCACGCGAGCTCGGCCGCTACGTCCGGCTGACCAACTACGCCTCGGGGCTCTGCATGCCCGAGATCGCGGCGCTGGCCGGCATGGAACGCCTCGACATGATGCTCAACGACTCGATGTACGGCATCCTCTTCCGCGACATCAACCCGATCCGCACCTTCGTGGACCAGCGGTTCAGCCGCCAGGTCCACGCCCGCGCAGGCATCATCATCAACACCGGCGAGGACAACTACCTCACCACCGCCGACGCCGTCGAGGCTGCACACACGGTCACGACCAGCCAGCTCCTCAACGAATACTTCGCCAAGGAGGCCGGGCTCGAGGACTGGCAGCTCGGCCTGGGGCACGCCTTCGAGATCGACCCCGAGGTGCCGGACTCCTTCCGCCTCGAGCTCGCGCACGCGATGCTGGCCCGCGACCTGTTCCCGAAGGCCCCGCTGAAGTGGATGCCGCCGACCCGGCACATGACCGGCGACGTCTTCAAGGGCTATCTCCTCGACGGCTTCTTCAACCTGGTGGGCGCCCTGACCGACCAGGGGATCCTGCTGGTCGGGATGATGACCGAGGCCGTGGTGACCCCCTGGCTCTCCGACCGCGACCTCGCGCTGCAGAACGTCCGCTACGTGATGAACGCGGTCGGCAACCTGCACGAGGACTTCCAGCCCAAGCCCGGCGGGTTCATCGTCAACCGGGCCAACGAGGTCCTCGGAGACTCCATCCAGCTCCTCTCCGACATCGAGAGGCACGACAACGGCCTGCTCGACGCGATCGCCGACGGCACCTTCGGCCTGATGAAGCGCCCCGCCGACAAGGGCCGGGGCCTCGACGGCGTGGCTCGCAAGGCCCGCGACTACTACAACCCGGCGACCGAGATCCTGGAGGCCAAGGAATGAGTGCGGGCACCGACACGCAGTCCCACATCGTCCGTCCGTATGGCGACACCACCGGCGACGGCATGGTGCAGCTGTCCTTCACGCTGCCCGTCTCCTCGGTCGGCGAACGCGAGTCGAAGGTCGCCGAGGGTGCGGCGGCGCAGCTCGCCAACAAGATGGGCATGGACCCGGCCCTCGTCGTGCACGCGAAGGCGATGGGACCCGACTTCACCTTCTTCGTCGTCTATGGTCGCGTCAACCACCTCGTGGACACCAGCAAGGTCGAGGTCGTCGAGCGCGACTACCCCCTGCTGACGCCCAAGGAGGCCAACGCGGCGATCAAGCGGGCCATGCGCCGCCGGCTGGTGGTCGTGGGCGGGTGCATCGGCACCGACGCCCACACCGTCGGCATCGACGCGATCTTGAACATCAAGGGGTTCGCGGGGAGAAGGGGCTGGAGTACTACCGCGAGGTCAAGGTCGTCAACCTCGGCGCCCAGGTGTCGGTGCCCGAGCTGGTGGCGGCTGCTCGCGCGGAGAAGGCCGACGCCGTCCTGGTCTCCCAGGTCGTCACCCAGCGCGACGCCCACCTGCTCAACACCCGCGAGATGTCGGCTGCCTTCCGCGAGTCCTACCCTGCCGCCAAGCGACCGCTCCTCGTGGTCGGGGGCCCCCGGTTCGACGAGAGCATGGCTGCCGACCTGGGCGTGGACCGGGTGTTCAGTCGCGGCACGACCCCCGGCGAGGTCGCTTCGTTCCTCGTCCACCGCCTCACCGCAGCCCCCCAGGACAGGACGGCGTCATGAACGACTCTCGTGTCGG
Source organism: Nocardioides piscis (assembly GCF_011300215.1). Classification (NCBI taxonomy): domain Bacteria; kingdom Bacillati; phylum Actinomycetota; class Actinomycetes; order Propionibacteriales; family Nocardioidaceae; genus Nocardioides; species Nocardioides piscis. The sequence goes on along the minus strand of NZ_CP049866.1, from coordinate 3,005,103 downwards.
TACGGCGATCACGCACCGCCGCTACGTGCCGTACAGCCACACCCACTACGCCGGCAACCTCGTGGACGGCGCCTACTCGCTCGGGCTCTTCGGCGACGTCGCCACCGAGCTCTGCATCCGTCTCGACGGAGACGAGGGACTTTTCGCGTCCTATTCCGACGTGCAGTTCAAGGCCCCTGTCCGGGCAGGGGACCTCCTGGAGGTCACCGCGACCCTGGTCCGAGCGGGCACCCGCAGCCGGGTCATCGACTTCGAGGTGAGGGTGGTCGGCCGAGGTGCGCCCACCCCTGAGGCACCCGGTGCCGCCACGATCCTGGAGCCGGCCATCGTCGCCACGACAGCCACCGGAACCGTGGTCGTGCCCGCTGCCGCCCCCTGACGAAGACCGCTCCCGGCGTGTCTCGCGACGACACGCCGCTCTCTCGACAATTTGCCCACTCGTTGTGCGGAGCGGACGCTGCGCTGACCAGCCAGAACACCCGTTTCCGCAGGTCAGCGACGTGTTGACACCAGGGCTCGCGGCGACGAAGGTTCCGGAGTCCACCCGTGCAGAACGTGCCGGGCGGACCGACGTCCGAGTGGCGGATCGGAAGGTGTGAAGCCAGCATCTGAGCCGAACCGGTCCACGGAGGTCGGTTCGCTCCACGTGGGCGGACACGGGAGGGGCGCAGGCTCCGTAGACAACTTCCTGCCGTCCGCAGCCAGCGCGACGTCGGGTTGGTCCGAAGGGTGTGCGACCCTCCCGTCCACTGCAAGTCAGGTGTCTGAGGCTAGTTTGTGCCCGTGCTGGTCCGCTGCCTCGCCGCCGTTCTCGGCGGCCTCGTGCTGTCGACGGGGTTCGCGCCGGTCGGTTTCGCAGCCGCACTGCCGTTGGGGGTGGCGGTCCTGGCCCTCAGCGTGCGCGGGACCTCACTGCGCCGCGCGTGGCTGCCGAGCTGGACCTTCGGGCTCGCGTTCTTCGGCGCCCTGCTGTGGTGGCTGCGAGCGGTCGGCGTCGACGCGTGGGTTGCCCTGGCCGGCGTGCAGTCGCTCTACTTCATCCCCCTGGGGCTCGGCCTGGCCGCGGTCGCTCGGCTGCCTGCCTGGCCCGTGTGGTCGGCCCTCCTGTGGGTCTCCGTCGAGACCTGGCGCGGGGCCTGGCCCTTCGGAGGGCTCACCTGGGGGCGGTTGTCCTTCGGCAGTGCCGACACGGTGTGGGCGGCCGGACTGCCCTGGCTCGGCATGACCGGCACCAGCCTGCTCATCGCCCTGACCGGCACGACTGCGGCCTGGCTGGTCACCAGCCGGCTGCGCAACCGGATCCCGGCGGCCGCGGCGGTGGCGGCGCTGGTGGCGGCCTGCGGGCTGCCCATGGCGCTCGACCTCGACATCGCGCACGAGGAGCGGCTCGACGTCGCAGCGGTGCAGGCCGACGTGCCGGGGGACGGCACCGACGTCCTGGCCCACCACCGCGAGATCACCCGTGCCTTCGCCGACGCCACCGTCGACCTGGCTGAGTCCGGCGACGGCGTCGACCTGGTCGTGTGGTCGGAGAACTCCACCGCCGTCGACCCGTTCCTCGACGCGGAGGCCAACTCGCACATCACCCGGGCCTCTGATGCCATCGGGGTGCCGATCCTGGTGGGCGGCATGGTCGACTCGCCGCGCGAGAAGGAGGTGCTCAACCAGGGCATCGTCTGGCAGCCCCAGACCGGCGGGGGAGACCGCTACACCAAGCGGCACCCCGTGCCGTACGGCGAATACATCCCGTTCCGCGGTTCGTTCATCCCCGACTCCTACGGCCAGCTCGCCCTGATCCCGCGGGACATGGCGCGCGGCACCAGCCTGGAGCCGCTGCGTGCGGCCGGTGCCCTGGTCGCCGACGCGATCTGCTTCGACGTGTCCTACGACGACGTCATCCACGGCCAGGTGGCGGGCGGCGGCCAGCTGGTCACCGTGCAGACCAGCAACGCGATGTTCATCAACACCGCGCAGATCGACCAGCAGTTCGAGATCAGCCGCCTGCGTGCCATCGAGACCGGGCGCTATGTCGTGGTCGCGGCCATCAACGGCGTCTCCGGGATCATCGCCCCCGACGGGAAGGTCCTGGAGTCGGCACCCCCGCGGACCCGAGCCGTCCTGCAGGGTGAGGTCGCCCTGGCCGATGACCTGACACCGGCGGTGGCGATGGGAGCATGGCCGGGACGCGTCATCGTCTTCATGTCCATCCTCTGTCTCACCTTCATCCTGGTCACGTATCGTCGACAAGGTTCGCCCACGTGGTCGGGCAAGCGACCGACCCGAGACCGAACACACCTGAGGGGAGACCGGTGAGCCCAACCGAGCTGGGACGGATCGTGATGGTCGTCCCGACCTACAACGAGGCCGCCAACCTCGAGCTGATCGTGGGGCGCCTGCGATCAGCGCAGCCCGGGGTCGACATCCTGGTCGTCGACGACAACTCGCCGGACGGCACGGGCGACATCGCCGACCGGCTCGCCGCCGCCGATCCGCAGGTCAAGGTCGTCCACCGCACGGCCAAGCAGGGCCTCGGCGCGGCCTACCTCCACGGCTTCGCCGTCGCCCTCGAGCACGGTTACGACGTGATCGGGGAGATGGACGCTGACGGCTCGCACCAGCCCGAGCAGCTGCACCGGTTGATGGCAGCCCTCGCCGACGCCGATCTGGTGATCGGATCGCGCTACGTGCCCGGGGGCGCGGTCGTCAACTGGCCCAAGGGGCGCGAGCTTCTCTCCCGCGGCGGCAACCTCTATGTCCGGCTGCTGCTGGGAATGGGCATCAAGGACGCGACGGCGGGGTTCCGCCTGTTCCGGCGTCCGACCCTGGAGAAGATCGACCTGCCGAGCGTGAAGTCGAGCGGATATGTGTTCCAGACCGACCTGGCCTACCGCACGATCATGGCCGGGCTGCACGTCGTCGAGGTGCCGATCGAGTTCATCGAGCGGGAGCGAGGGGACTCCAAGATGAGTGGCCAGGTGGCGAGCGAGTCGCTGAAGAAGATCACCATGTGGGGCCTCCACGAGCGACGCAAGCGACTGAGGGGCGTCCTGGACCAGCGCAGGCGGCGCGGATGAGTCGACGCAGGTTTCCGGCATGGCTGCTGGTCGTGGCGTTCGTCGTCGTCCCGCTGGTGGAGATCTTCGCCCTCATCCAGGTCGGGCAGGTCATCGGGCCGTGGTGGACGATCCTGCTCCTGGTGGCCGACAGCGTCTTCGGCGCGTGGCTGATCCGACGGGAGGGGGGCCGCGCGTGGACAGCCCTGCGGACGTCACTGCAGTCGGGCCGTATGCCGAGTCGCGAGCTGGCCGACGGCGCGCTCATCCTGGTCGGCGGGACGCTGATGCTCACCCCGGGTTTCGTGACCGACGTGTTCGGGATCCTGCTGATCCTGCCCGTCACGCGCCCCGTGGCTCGTCGACTCCTCACCAGGGTCCTCGCCGACCGTCTGGTGGGCGGGCGGACGGGTGCCCAGGGTCGTGTCCCCGGAAATGCACGACGCCCCCACCCGGATCCTGGGGGATCCGTGGTGGAGGGCGAAGTGGTCGACTAGGAGCCCAGGGCCCCGGTCAGGAGACCTTGCGCTTCTTGGCATTGGCCCGGTGCAGGTGCGCCGGACCGATCTGACCGCCACGGAGCAGGTCGAGCCGCTCCTTGAGGATGTCCTCGAGCTCCTGCGTCGAACGCCGTTCCAGGAGCATGTCCCAGTGGGTTCGAGCAGGCTTCTCGGCCTTCTCCTCCGGCAGGATGCCGGCCGTGCTGAGTGCCTGCGCCCCACAGCGCGGACACTCCCAGTTCGCGGGCACATCGGCCTCGACGGACATCGTGATCTCGAACTCGTGGCCCTGCTCGCAGCGGTATCCAGACTGCTGCCGGGCCGCGAACTCGATGCCTCGCTCGTCCTCGAAGCTCTGGCCGCCGAGCCTTGCGCCGCGTAGCGTACGTTCCGCCACCTCGCCACCTCCAAGTGTTGCTGACCTCATCCACCGGTGGGTGGATGCGAAATCGAGACGAACGGGACTGGTTGTCTCAGACGCCGATGACCGGCGTCCTTCGCCTCTATTCCAACAACGGTAGCGGTGCGGTCGAAGTTTCGGGCAATCCCGAGATTTCGCTCACCCCTGTGGGTGCGGTGCCCTCTCAGACGACCTGCGGCACCTCGTTGCCGGCGTCGCGGATGCCCCGCTCGGTGTCGACGCGCGTCAGGAGCAGGGCGCCCAACGCGAAGAAGATGATCAGGGCGAAGATCGCGGGACGATAGGACCCGGTCCACTGCAGCATGATCGCCATGGTGGCCGCCCCGAACCACGAGGTTCCTCGGTCCATGGCGTGGTAGAAGCTGAAGTATTCAGCCTCCTTGCCACGGGGGATCAGCAGCGAGAAGTAGGAGCGGGCCAAGGCCTGGGTGCCGCCGAGGACGACGCCGATCGCGACCCCCAGGGCGAGGAAGAACGGCACGTTCTTCTCCGGCAGGAACAGCGCAGCCGTGACGATCACCATCCAGATGACCAACCCGCCCAGGATCGTCCGCTTGGCGCCGTACGTGTGCGCGAGGCGTCCGAAGAGGAGCGCACCGCCGAAGGCGACGAACTGCACGAGCAGGATGGTCGCGATCAGGATGGTCTGCGAGTGGCCGAGCTCCTCGGAGCCATAGACCGCCGAGGCGCCGATGACGGTCTGGATGCCGTCGTTGAAGAAGAGATAGGCGAGCAGGAACGTGATCGCCATCGGGTAGTTGCGCAGCTCGCGCAGGGTGTCGCCGAGCTGTCCGAAGCTCTGCTTGATCACGTTGCCGCTCTGCGGCACGACGTCGGCCGGCGGGTGGTTGCTGAGTCGCAGCACCGGGATCAGGGTGAAACCGGCCCACCAGATCGCGGCCGAGAGCATGCACAGGCGCGCCGCCAGACCCTCGGTCAGACCGAAGGTCTCGTGCATGGTGAAGACGACCAGGTTGACCAGGAGCAGGAGACCGCCGCCGAGATAGCCCATCGCCCAGCCGCGGGACGAGACCCGGTCGCGATCGTCCTCGTCGGAGATGAGCGGCAGGATCGAGTCGTTGACGACCATCGACGCGGCCAGGAAGAAGTTGCCGCCGACGATGCCGACTGCGGCGAGGTGCCAGTTGTCACCGGTGGCGAAGAAGATCAGCGCGGCGAACGCCGCCCCGGTCCACGCGAAGATGCCGAGCAGGCGCTTCTTGTTGGCGGTGCGGTCTGCGATCGCACCCAAGGGGGCAGGAGGAAGGCGCCCATGATCGTGGACGCGGTGATCAGCCAGAAGAAGATGGAGCCCGGCTCGAGGTTCATCCCCAGCACCGGCACCCGGTCGCCGCCTGCGTTCTCGGCCGCCTTGTCGGCCAGCGAGATGAAGTAGGGCCCGAACATCACGGTGCCGATGGTGGTGACGTAGGCGCTGTTGGCCCAGTCGTACCAGTACCACGCCTTCTGGTCCTTGGCCTGTGCGAGCGGCTCCAGGTTGGCGATGCCGGTGCTCCCGGCGGCGTTCGTGTCGGTCACGAGTTCCCCTCCCATTGGCCGCGGGCTCGCAGCACATCGATGAGTATGTCGGTGCGATCGGTGATCAGGCCGTCGACACCACGGTCGAGCAGCTCTGACATCTCCGCCGGGTCGTCGATCGTCCACACGTGCACGTGCAGGCCGTTGGCGTGGGCCCGGCGCACCACCCCAGCAGAGGCCACCCGGAGCCGCCCGCGACGATGGGGGATCTGTAGGGCGTCCGGACGACCGCGCGTCAGCACCCGCGCGAGCCTCGCGCTGGGGCTGAGCACATAGGCGGCGACCTCCAGCGGGTGCGCCGAGGTCGCCACCCGCCGACGGGTCAGCCGGCGGAACGCCGCGAGCCGGCGCTGCGAGAACGAGCCGACCAGCACCCGGTCCCAGGCGTCGTGCTCAGCGATGAAGTCGACCAGCGCAGGCACCGCGCCCGCGGACTTGATGTCGATGTTGATGCGCACGTCGGGGAATGCCGAGAACAGCTCAGCCAGGGTCGGCACCCGCTCGCTGCCACCGATCAGCGCGGCCTGCACCTCGGCATACGTCGTGTCGGCGATGTTGCCGGTGCGGTCGGTGACCCGGTCGAGGACGTCGTCGTGGAAGGCGAGGAGCACCCCGTCGCTCGTGACGTGCACATCCGTCTCGAGATAGGTGTAGCCGAGGGCGACGGCGTGCCGGAAGGCCGCCATCGTGTTCTCCAGGCCCTCGATCTCGGGATGGTAGGCACCACCGCGGTGGGCGAACGCCAGCACGCCGTGGTGTTCGAGGTAGCCCCGGGTGTTCACGGCAGCAGTATGGCGGCCTCAGCCGCCGCTGTGGTCGCGACGCCACACAAATGGCGACGTGGTCGTGACCCGGGTCAGCCCCGCACGCTCGAGGATCGGCCGCGACATCTCCGTGCAGTCGGACTGGAGATAGCGGGCTCCCAGGCGAACAGCCGACCCGGCGCGAACGGCGACCAGGGCGCGATAGATGCCCCTGCCCCGCCACGGCTCCGCGGTCGCACCGCCCCAGAGACCCGCGAACTCGGTGCCCGGGACCACCTCGAGCCGGCCGGCACAGACGACCTCGTCGCCGACCTCGGCCACCCACGCCTCGCACAGGCCGCCGGGATGCGTGAGCCGGGCCACCAGGTCGTCGCTCGCGGCGGCCGGGCCGAACGCGGCGGCCTGCATGCCCTCCATGCGTCGGACGTCGTGGACGAAGCCGGGGGAGCCGGGGTCGAGCCTGCGGATCGACACGCCGTGGGGCGGGTCCGCTGTCGCGGCGAGGAGAGCCGCCTCGCCGACCATCACCGTCTCCTCCGCCTCGGCACGCAGGCCGGCCGCCGTGAGCCGCCCGCCCAGATCGCCGGGGACGTCGTGACCGCGCGTCTTCCACTCGAAGTCCTCGACATCGGTCTCGTCGCGGAAGTAGGAGATCGTGCGGTCGATCAGCGCGTCCAGATCGGCGCCGCTGTGCCCGCCCAGGTCTCGATAGGTGACGAAGCCGCTGTGGTGGAAGCGGGCCCGGACCAGCGGGCCGTCGAGGGTGACGTCCGTGGCCGTCAGCACCTCGGCCTCGCGCCGCAGCTGGGCGTCGTAGGCGGCGAGCAGGGCCGACGAGACCCTCAACTCAGATGTCTCGGAACGTCTCGATGTTGGCGCCGAGGAGGTTGAGACGCTCGGCGAGGTCCTCGTAGCCGCGGTGGATGACGTAGGTCGAGCGCAGCACCGAGGTGCCCTTGGACGCCAGCATCGCCAGCAGGATCACCACGGCTGGGCGCAACGCCGGGGGACACACGATCTCCGCGCCCGACCAGTGGGTGGGGCCTTCCACCAGCACCCGGTGCGGGTCGAGCAGCTTGACCTGCGCACCCAGTTTGTTGAGCTCGGTGAGATAGATGGCGCGGTTCTCATAGACCCAGTCGTGCAGCAGCGTCTGGCCGTCCGCGACAGCGGCGATGGCGGCGAAGAACGGCAGGTTGTCGATGTTGAGACCGGGGAACGGCATCGGGTGGATCTTGTCGAGCGGCGCGGTCAGGTCGCTCGCGTGCGTCGTGATGTCGACGAGACGGGTGGCGCCGTTGGCGGCGACATATTCGTCGGTCCGCGAATAGCCGAAGCCCATCTCCTCCAGGGTCGCCAGCTCGATCTCGAGGAACTCGATCGGCACCCGCGTGATGGTGATCGACGACCTGGTGACGATGGCGGCCGTCAGGAGCGACATCGCCTCGATCGGGTCTTCGGAGGGGGAGTAGTCCACGTCGACGTCGATGCGCTCGAGCCCGGTCACTCGCAGCGTGGTGCTGCCGACACCCTCGATCGTGACGCCGAGCTTGCGCAGGTAGAAGCAGAGGTCCTGGACCATGTAGTTGGACGAGGCGTTGCGGATCACCGTGGTGCCGGGGTGGAGCGCGGCTGCCATCAGCGCGTTCTCGGTGACGGTGTCGCCGCGCTCGGTGAGCACGATCGGCCGCTCCGGCTCGACGGCGCGGTTGACCTGCGCGTGATACATGCCGTCGGTCGCCTTCACGTCGAGACCGAAGGGGCGCAGTGCGGACATGTGGGGCTCGACCGTGCGGGTGCCGAGGTTGCAGCCGCCCGCGTAGGGGAGGTCGAAGCTCTCGTTGAGGTGGAGCAGCGGGCCCAGGAACATGATCACCGAGCGGGTGCGCCGGGCGGCGGCCTCGTCGATGTTGGCGAGGTCGAGCTCGGCCGGCGGAATGATCTCGAGGTCGTTCTGCTCGTTGAGCCAGCGCGTCTGAACCCCGAGGGACGAGAGCACCTCGAGCAGTCTGTTGACCTCCTCGATCCGGGCCACCTTGCGCAGGGTCGTGCGGCCCCGGTTGAGCAGCGAGGCGCAGAGCAGGGCGACCCCGGCGTTCTTCGAGGTCTTGACCTCGATCGATCCCGACAGGGTCGTGGGACCGTTCACGCGCAGGTGGGTGGGGCCGGCGCCGAGGGCGACGATCTCGGAGTCGAGGGCAGCGCCGATGCGCGCCAGCATCTCCAGCGAGAGGTTCTGGTGCCCCTTCTCGATGCGGTTGATCGCGCTCTGGCTGGTGGCCAGCAGCTCTGCCAGCTGGTGCTGGGTCAGACCACGGTGCTTGCGGGCATCGCGGATCAGGTTCCCGATACGACCCTTGTAGTCCGTTTCCATGCCAAGCACGGTATCTCAGATATGAGATAATGCCAGAAACCTCGATGCGGCGAGTCCCTCGAGCCACCGTCCGTCACCGGTCCTCGTGCAAGGATCCCACCATGCGCGCAACCACCATCCATGCCCCCGGAGACATCCGCGTCGAAGAAGTCGCCGACCCCACGATCACCGCCCCCACCGACGCAATCGTCAAGGTGACCGCCGGCTGCATCTGCGGCTCGGACCTGTGGCCCTACCGCGGCCACAACGACATCACGCCCGGCGACACGATCGGCCACGAGTGCGTCGGCGTCGTCGAAGAGGTCGGCTCCGAGGTGAGCGACTTCAAGCCCGGCGACTTCGTGATCGTGCCCTTCGACCACTGCGACAACACCTGCGTGCACTGCGTCGCAGGCATGCACTCCGGCTGCGTCAACCTCGGCTTCACCGCCAGCGGGCAGGCTGAATATGCGCTGGTGACCCAGGCCAACGGGTCGCTGGTCAAGACCGACGGCATGCCGGACAAGGACCTGATTCCCTCGTTGCTGACCCTCTCCGACGTCATGGCGACGGGGTGGCACGCCGCCGTGACGGCCGGCGTCAGGCCCGGGGGCACCGCGGTCGTCGTCGGCGACGGTGCAGTGGGACTGTGCGGGGTGCTGGCGGCAGTCCAGCTCGGGGCCGAGCGGGTGATCGCGATGTCGCGACACGAGCCCCGCCAAGCGATCGCCCGCCAGTTCGGGGCCACCCATGTCGTGGCCGAACGCGGCAAGGAGGCGTCGGCCCGGGTGGCGGAGATCACCGACGGCGTCGGCGCTGACGCAGTCCTCGAGTGCGTCGGGACCAACGACGCGATCCGGACCGCCTTCGCGGTGGCACGCCCGGGCGCCACGGTCGGCTTCGTCGGCGTACCGCACGACGTCGAGCTGCCGGTCCGCAAGATGTTCCAGAAGAACATCGGGCTCGCCGGAGGTATGGCGCCGGTGCGCAAGTACCTCCCGGAGCTGCTCGACCTCACCCTGAGCGGCAGGATCAACCCCGGCCTCGTGTTCGACCTGACCCTGCCGCTGGACCAGGCGCCGGAGGGCTATCGCGCCATGGACGAGCGGCGTGCGATCAAGGTGCTGCTGGAGCCGTGAGATGACCTCGCTGGTGGCGGGCCCACTGCTGCGCTACGTCGACCAGACGACCGCGACGGTGTGGGTGGAGACGAGTGAGAGCGGGCGCGTGAGCGTGACCCGCGACGGGTCGACCTGGTCGGCGCGGACGTTCGAGGTGCACGGGCACCACTACGCCCTGGTCGAGCTCGAGGACCTCCAGCCGGCCTCGCAGGCGGCCTACACCGTGTCGATCGACGACAGTCACGTCTGGCCGCCGCGTGACACCGGGCTGCCGGCGCCCGTGATCGCCACCCTCGAGCCCGGCAAGCCGCTGAGGATGGCCTTCGGCTCCTGCCGCACGTCGGTGTCCCACGACGAGAAGGGCAATACGACCCACGGTGTCGACGCGCTTCGTGCCTACGCCCTGCGGATGGCAGGACTGACCCTGCCCGACGACGAGTCCGACAGCGACCTGGCCGAGCCCCGGTGGCCGGACCTCGTGCTGTTCCTGGGCGACCAGGTCTATGCCGACGAGACGACCGACGAGATGCGCGACTTCATCAGCTCACGTCGCGACATCGAGCAGCCGCCGTGGACCGAGCTGAAGGACTACGAGGAATACGCCCACCTCTACAAGCTGGCCTGGACCGACCCCACCAACCGCTGGCTGCTCTCCACCCTGCCGAGCGCGATGATCTTCGACGACCACGACATCCGCGACGACTGGAACACCTCGCAGTCCTGGCGCGACGACATGGAGGCGACGTCGTGGTGGCACGGACGGATCGTGGCCGGCCTGGCGTCCTACTGGGTCTATCAGCACCTCGGCAACCTGTCGCCGACCCAGCGTCTCGAGGACGAGATCTGGCGCCTCGTGCTGGCGCACACCGGCGACGAGGAGCTCGACCTGAGCGAGGCGCTGGACGAGTTCGCCGACCGGGTGGACCAGCAACCCGAGACCTACCGCTGGAGCTATGCGCGTGAGTACGGCGACCACGCGCGCCTGGTCGTGGTCGACTCCCGGGCCGCACGGGTGCTCGACCCGGAGAACCGTGCGCTGCTCGACCCTTCCGAGCTCGGCTGGCTCGACGAGCACATGCGCGGCGACGTCGAGCACCTGCTCGTGGCGTCCTCGATCCCCTTCATGCTGGCCCGCGGCCTGCATCACCTCGAGGCTGCGGGGGAGGCCCTGGCGGGGGGTGCCTGGGGGCCTAGGGGCGCCCGCTTCGGCGAGTGGACACGCCAGCTCGTCGACCTGGAGCACTGGGCTGCCTTCCAGGACTCGTTCCAGCGGGTGGCAGACATGGCGATCGAGGTGTCGCAGGGCCGACGGGGGCGCGCTCCGGTCAGCGTGACGTTCCTGTCCGGCGACGTGCACCACAGCTATGTGAGCGAGGCGCGACTCGCTCGCCGTGAGTCCCGCCGAGGTCGGGCGCTCCAGGGGCGACTGATCCAGGCGGTCTGCTCACCGATCCGCAACCCGCTGCCGCGCAGCATGCGGTTCGCGACCGCGGTGCTCAGCTATGGGGTGGCCGGTCCGCTGGGGCGGTTGGCGTCGCGCTCGGCGAAGGTGGCCACGAGCCCGATCACCTGGAAGTACGCCAAGGGGCCGTGGTTCGACAACAACCTTGCGTTCCTCGAGCTCTCGCCGTCCACGCTGCGGATGTGGTGGGTCAGCGGCAAGGTCGTCGACGGCGACCATGCGTCGCCGGTGCTCACGAAGGTCGCCGACTATCGGCTCCAGGACTAGTGGCCGGTCAGGGGCGACCAGCTGTCGTCTAGCGGGAGCTGCCGATCAGGATCCGGCCGTGGGCGCACTGGCAGCTGTCCGAGCACGGGAGGTAGGTGTGCTGGCCGTGACCGCAACCCACGCAGGGCCGGTCGTGCGAGAGGTGCTCGTTGCTGGTGGTGACGGTGTCCCACATGATGCGCTCCTACGCGGTCGGTCTTGCCTTGGGACGACCGTGCCACTGTCTGGCGTACGCGGTGGTTGAAGTCCCGATCAACGGGGTCGATTGACCATCAGGACCACCCGTTGTGACCACGACCGTCTGCCCGGTCGGTGCTGCGCGTTCATCATCTGGCCGTGGAGAGTTGCGCCGGTGGCGCTTGGCACAAGACATCGACACGTGTGAACATAGACAGGTGTCGAACTCATCCCTCCTTGACCCGAGCGCCGACGCGCTGGCTTGCTGCACACCCCTTGCCCGCGAGCCGATGAGCGAGGAGCAGGCCATCCGGGTCGCCCCACTGCTCAAGGCCATCGCCGACCCGGTCCGGCTCCGGCTGATGTCGATGGTGCTCTCGCACGAGGGCGGCGAAGCATGCGTGTGCGACCTGACGCCAGCCTTCGACCTCTCCCAGCCGACCATCAGCCATCACCTCAAGATCCTCCACGAGGCCGGACTGCTGGACCGGGAGAAGCGGGGCGTCTGGGTCTACTACCAGGCCAAGCCGGCGGCCATGGAGGCGATGATGGGTCTCTTCTCCACGACGACTGCCGGGGCCTGCTGATGAGTGACGTCGTCCACGAGCACCCGCGCGCCGACCACCCCGAGGACGCGGCGGTCCTGCAGCGTCTCTCCACGCTCGACCGGTTCCTGCCCGTGTGGATCATCGCCGCCATGGTCATCGGACTGCTGCTCGGCAGGTTCGTCCCCGGACTGGACGACGCCCTGGCCACGGTGGAGATCGGTTCGGTCTCGCTGCCGATCGCCATCGGCCTGCTGGTGATGATGTATCCCGTGCTGGCCAAGGTCCGCTACGACGAGCTCGGCCACGTCACCGCCGACAAGCGGCTCCTCGGCGCGTCGATCTTCCTCAACTGGATCGTCGGCCCCGCCCTGATGTTCGCCCTCGCCTGGCTCATGCTGCCGGACCTGCCGGAATACCGCACCGGCCTCATCATCGTCGGGCTGGCGCGCTGCATCGCCATGGTCCTGATCTGGAACGACCTCGCGTGCGGTGACCGTGAAGCAGCCGCGATCCTCGTCGCCATCAATTCGGTCTTCCAGATCATCGCCTTCGCCGGCCTGGGCTACTTCTACCTCGAGCTCCTCCCCGGCTGGCTCGGTCTCGGAGACGGAGCGACCGGCGGCGGCCTGGACGTGTCGATGTGGGAGATCGCCAAGTCGGTGCTGATCTTCCTCGGCATCCCGCTCCTGGCTGGGTTCCTGACGCGCACCTATGGCGAGAAGACCAAGGGCCGTGAGTGGTACGAGAACCGCTTCCTGCCCAGGATCGGACCGGCCGCGCTCTACGGCTTGCTGTTCACGATCGTCATCCTGTTCGCCCTGCAGGGCGACACCATCACGAGCCAGCCCCTGGACGTGGCGCGCATCGCCCTGCCCCTCCTGGCCTACTTCGGCATCATGTGGGCCGGGTCGTTCGCGCTCGGCAAGGGCCTCGGGATGACCTACGAGCGCACCACCACGCTCTCGTTCACGGCCGCCGGGAACAACTTCGAGCTGGCCATCGCGGTCGCCATCGGCGTCTTCGGGGTCACCTCCGGGCAGGCGCTGGCCGGCGTCGTGGGACCGCTCATCGAGGTGCCGGTCCTCGTCGGACTGGTCTATGTCGCCCTGTGGGCACGCCGCTTCTTCGCCACCGACCGCGACAGTGAGGTGCCCGCATGACCGCCGTCCCCGAGGTCCTCTTCGTGTGCGTCCACAACCAGGGCCGCTCCCAGATGGCCGCCGCGCTGCTCGAGCACCACGGTCAGGGCCGGGTCAGCGTCCGATCGGCTGGCTCCGCACCCGCCGACAGCGTCAACCCCGCTGTCGTCGAGGTCATGGCAGAGGTCGGCATCGACATCTCGAGGGAGCTCCCCAAGAAGCTGCTCACCGAGGACGTGGCAGCCTCTGACGTGGTGATCACCATGGGTTGTGGCGATGCCTGCCCGATCTTCCCCGGCAAGCGCTACGAGGACTGGGCGCTCACCGATCCCTCCGGGAAGGGACCGGAGGCCGTCCGGGCCATCCGCGACGAGATCGACCAACGCGTCCGGGCGCTCCTGGCCGACCTGGCGCCATAGTCGATCAGACGGCCCGGATCCCCGCTGTCACCGCCATGGCGACGACCACCGCCAGCACCAGCGAATGACGGCGCCAGAGCAGCACGGCCGCGACGCCGACCCCCACCGTGTGCGCGCCCACCGACCACGAACGGCCCTCGGCCAGGACCGAGGTGACGACGAGGGCGCACAGCAGGGTCGGGGCCATCAGCACGATCACCCGGGTGAACCAGGGCGGAAGGTCGCGACCACCGAGAAGGACCGGCCCGAACGCCTTGATCATGATCGTCAGCACGGCGCAGCCCACGATCATGGCCCAGATCTCCGGGTGGGAAAGGGTCACGGCCGCCTCCTCGTCAGTCCGAGCAGCGCCACCGCGCTCGCTGCCAGGATCGGGATGCCCGGGGGAGTGAGCGGCACCAGCGCCAGCGCGACGAGACCTCCGCCCACGGCTGCCCAACGCGCCTCGGGGACCCGGAGCTCGGCCACGAGGATGGACAGGAAGAACGTCGGATAGATGGCGTCGAGGCCGAAACGGTGGGTGTCACCGAGCGCGTCACCGAACACCGCGCCGACGACGGCGCCCAGCGTCCACGTGACGTATTGCGGGAGGGTCGTGCCGAAGAGCAGCCAGCGATCGAAGGTCCCGTCGCCGCGGTTGGCCAGCGCCCACGAGCTGTCGACCACGGCCTGGCCCTGCAGCGCCCGCTTGAGCGGCCCCCCGGGCAGGGAGGGCGCCAGGGCGACGCCCATGGCCAGGAACCGCGAGTTCATCAGGCTGGCTGCCGTCAAGGCGGCGGGGATGCCGCCGCCGGCCACCACGACCGCGAGCATCGCGAACTGTGCCGACCCCGCGAACACGATCGCGCACGTGACGATGGCCTGGGTCGTGCTGAAGCCGGCTTGTCGCGCGAGCACGGCGAAGGAGAGGCTGAGCAGGAAGCTGATCGCACCGAACGGCACTCCGAGTCGCAGGCCGCGACGAAACGTCGTACGCGCGTCCTCCGCCGAGCCCCTGTCCGTCACGAGGGTTCAGTCTAGGAACTCGTCGGGGAGCCGATTCGTTGGCACCCCGGCCGTCCGCACGAGAGGATCGGCTGGTCGACCCGCCTGCCACGAGGGAGCACCATGAGCACGCACGCCGCCGACAGCCACGACCTGATCCGCGTCCAGGGGGCGCGGGAGAACAACCTCAAGGACGTCAGCGTCGAGATCCCGAAGCGGCGCCTGACGGTGTTCACCGGCGTCTCCGGCTCCGGCAAGAGCTCGCTGGTGTTCGCCACGATCGCCGCGGAGTCGCAGCGGATGATCAACGAGACCTACAGCGCCTTCGTGCAGGGCTTCATGCCCAACCTGGCCCGACCCGAGGTCGACTACCTCGAAGGCCTGACCACGGCGATCATCGTCGACCAGGAGCGGATGGGCGCCAACCCGCGCTCGACCGTCGGCACGGCGACCGACGCCCATGCGATGCTCCGGATCCTCTTCAGCCGGCTCGGCGACCCCTATGTCGGCCCGCCCACGGCCTACTCGTTCAACGTGCCGACCCGCAAGGCGAGCGGCGTCATGTCCACCGAGAAGGCCGGTGGCCGGGTCGAGAAGAGCATCGTCAAGCAGGAGGTCTACCTCGGCGGCATGTGCCCGCGCTGCGAGGGGATGGGCAACGTCAGCGACATCGACCGGACGGCGTTGTACGACGACAAGAAGTCGCTCGCCGACGGCGCCCTGACGGTGCCGGGCTATTCGATGGACGGATGGTACGGCCGGCTCTTCGAGGGCGTGGGCCTGCCGATGGACAAGCCGATCGAGAAGTTCACCGCCAAGCAGCTCGACACGATGCTGTTCGCCGAGCCGACCAAGATCAAGGTCGAGGGCATCAACCTGACGTTCGAGGGGATCATCCCCAAGATCCAGAAGTCGATGCTGTCCAAGGACCCCGAGGCGATGCAGCCGCACGTGCGCCGGTTCGTCGAGCGTGCGGTGACCTTCCAGCGTTGCCCCGACTGCGAGGGGACCCGCCTGACGAGGGAGGCGCTCTCGTCGCGGATCAGGGGACAGAACATCGCCGAGCTGTGCCAGCTGCAGATCAGCGACCTGGCCGACTGGGTGCGCGAGCTCGAGGAGCCGTCGGTCGCCCCGCTCCTCAAGGGGCTGCAGCACCTCCTCGACTCCTTCGTCGAGATCGGGCTGGGCTATCTCTCCCTCGACCGTCCGGCCGGCACCCTGTCCGGGGGTGAGGCCCAGCGGACCAAGATGATCCGGCACCTCGGGTCGTCGCTGACCGACGTCACCTACGTCTTCGACGAGCCCACCATCGGGCTGCACCCGCACGACATCGAGCGGATGAACCAGCTGCTGCTCCAGCTCCGCGACAAGGGCAACACCGTCCTGGTGGTGGAGCACAAGCCCGAGACCATCGCGATCGCCGACCACGTCGTCGACCTCGGGCCGGGAGCCGGTACGGCGGGTGGCGAGGTCTGCTTCGAGGGCTCGGTCGACGGGTTGCGGGGGAGCGACACCACCACCGGCCGCCACCTCGACGACCGGGCCCGGCTGAAGGAGTCGGTGCGGCAGCCGTCGGGTCAGCTCGCTGTCCGGGACGCCTCGACCCACAACCTGCAGGACGTCAGCGTCGACGTCCCGCTCGGCGTTCTCTGCGTCGTCACCGGTGTCGCCGGCTCGGGCAAGAGCTCGCTCATCCACAGCTCGGTGGCGCCCCAGGACGGCGTGGTGGTGGTCGACCAGGGCGCGATCAAGGGGTCGCGGCGCAGCAACCCAGCGACATACACCGGACTGCTGGAGCCGATCCGCAAGGCGTTCGCGAAGGCCAACGGGGTCAAGCCCGCGCTGTTCAGCTCCAACTCGGAGGGTGCCTGCCCGTCCTGCAACGGCGCCGGCGTGATCTTCACCGAGCTGGGTGTGATGGCAACGGTCGAGTCGCCCTGCGAGGAGTGCGAGGGCCGCCGCTTCCAGGCATCGGTGCTGGAGTTCACCCTCGGGGGCAGGAACATCGCGGAGGTGCTGGCCATGTCGGTGACCGAGGCGGCGGCGTTCTTCGCCGAGGGCGATGCGAAGACACCGGCGGCCCACAAGGTCCTGGACCGACTCGCAGACGTCGGGCTCGGCTACGTCAGCCTCGGCCAACCCCTGACGACCCTGTCCGGCGGTGAGCGCCAGCGGCTCAAGCTGGCGACGCAGATGGCGGAGAAGGGAGACATCTACGTCCTGGACGAGCCGACCACCGGTCTGCACCTGGCCGACGTGGAGAACCTGCTCGGGCTGCTCGACCGGCTCGTCGAGTCCGGCAAGTCGGTGATCGTCATCGAGCACCACCAGGCGGTCATGGCGCACGCCGACTGGATCATCGACCTCGGCCCCGGCGCCGGCCACGACGGTGGCCGGGTCGTCTTCGAGGGCACCCCGGCCGAGCTGGTCGAGGACCGGTCGACCCTGACCGGCGAGCACCTGTCGGCATACATTGAGCGACTGTGACCCCACTCTCGAGACTCGTCCATGACCGCAAGGGGGCCGGGGAGCCCCTCGTCCTGATCCACGGCATCGGCCACCGCCGGCAGGCCTGGTATCCCGTCTTCGAGCGCCTCAGCGAGCGCTACGACGTCATCGCGGTCGACCTCGCCGGCTTCGGCGAGTCACCGCCATACCCGCGAGGCGTCCCCTACGACATGGACAACGCCTGCCACAACCTCGAGCAGAACTTCGCCGAGTGGGGCATCGAGCGCCCGCACGTGGTGGGCAACTCGCTCGGTGGGGCCATCGCGCTGGAGCTCGCCTCGCGCGGCCTGGTCTCGTCGGTCACTGCCCTGAGCCCGGCGGGGTTCTTCCGCCGCTTCGACGCCGTCCGGGCGCTCGTCCTCCTCGGCCTCCTGCGCCTGACGAGCAAGGCCCCGGACCGCGTGCTGCGCACCCTGGCCCGCTCGTCGTTCGGCCGCCGCCTCATCGGCTGCACGCTCTACAGCCACCCCGGGCGCCACGACTTCGACACGACGTATGGCGACGCGCTGGCCCTCAAGCGCTGCACCGCGTTCGAGGACGTGGCCCGCCGGGGCATCCGCTACCAGTTCGACCAGCCGGTCTCCGTCCCGACGACGGTCGCGTGGGGGACCAGGGACCTGATCCTCCCCTTCGGCCAGGCGGCCGTCGCACGAGCGCGGTTCCCCGACGCCACCCACGTCACGCTGGACGGCGCCGGGCACGTGCCGATGGTCGATGCTTCCGAGGACATCATCGAGCTGATCGACGCAACCGTGGTCCGAGCGCGACCGCACGTCCGTTAGCCCGCGGGAGCCGGCTTCGCGCCTCGGCGAGGTTCAACGCCGCCGCCAGGACCAGGACCAGGGCGGTGACCAGGAAGACGCTGCGGAAGCCGGTCTGCGCCGCCACGAAGCCACCGGTGACCGGGCCCAGGACGAGACCGACGTATTGCGCGGACACACCCAGTCCAAGAGTCCGTCCCAGCCGGTCCGGCGGCGTGATGTGACGGATCGAGGCCGTCACCGACGGCATCAGGCCACCGAGGCAGACCCCGAGCGCCAACTGGGTGGCCGCGAGCTGTGCCGCGTTGGCCACGTGTCCCTGCAGCAGCACGCAGACCGCCGCCGTCCCGAGGCAGCCGACAACGACCCGACGATGACCGACACGATCCGCCATCCTGCCGACGATCGGGGCCGACAGGATCGATCCGGTCGCACCCAGCGCCAGCACCAGACCGCTCCATGCGATCGCGCGATCTGGACCGTTGATCTGCGTGACGTAGGCCGCCACGATCGGCTCGATCGCCATCGTCGCGAACATCAGCATGCTGGCCGTGATCAGCAGGACGACCACGGAGTGGGCCGGGCTAGGGCTGGACTGCCCGCTCGCTGACCGGGTCAGGGGCCGGGGTCCTTGCTTGACGTCACCGTGGAGCAGCAACGCCGTCGCCAGGAAGGCGCAGAAGATCAGGGCGCCGGTGAGCATGAACGTTGCGCGGATGCCGATTGCTCCGGGCAGGATCCCACCCAACAGCGGTCCCGCGACAGCGCCTGCCAGCATCCCGGACGAGAGCACGCCGAGGGCCCAGGCAGTGCGCTCCTTGGGGGCCTGGGCGGCGACGAGGATTGTGGCGGCGGAGCTGTAGCCGCCCAGCAGGCCCACGAGGAGCCGGAGGGCCACCAGCTGCCATACGGTCTGGGCGAACCCGATCAGCGACATGGTCACCGCCATGCCGAGGCTCGCGCGGATGAGCATGGGCTTGCGGCCGAACCGGTCGCCCAGTGCCCCCCACAGGGGAGCGGCGAGGGCCGCGGTGAGGAAGGTGGCACCGAACGCGATGCCCGACCACCGCAGGACGTCGGCGTCCGAGATCACCCCGAGCTCGCGCACATAGAGCGGCAAGAAGGGGATGAGCAGCGTCATCCCCACGTTGGTGGCGAACGAACCGGCCGCGACGATCCACAGGTTGCGGCGCCAGTCCGTCTGCGCTGGCGTCGCCGCGCACGGCACGGCATCGGCACCCCCTCGAGCCGTGGCTCGACACTGTCAGCGGAACCACATGTTGAGATGCAGATCTCAACATGTGGAACGCTGGCTCAGCGCAAGGCCGAATACCAGGCCTGTGAGCGCCGACCCGCGGCGATCGCCCGCTCCCAGGCAACGCCGCCGATGAGCAGCAGCGTGCCACCGAGGACCAGCGTCACCCACGTGGGCACGTAGCCGACGTAGGGCCCACCCTGATAGATCGCGACGACGACCAAGGCCACGCCGCCGACGGTCACGGGTGCGCGCCAGCCCTTCAGCAGACCGATCGCGAGGACGACGATCGCCGCCAGCGTCACGCCGGCCAGCCTCACGGCGCTCCCGCCATCCAACGCCGCCGCCAGGCTCGGCAAGAGCGCGACGCTGAGCGCCGGGCCCATGGTCAGCAGGGTCGGCGCGTGCGGGTTGCGCGCGTGCTGCACCACGCCGATCGCAGCGAGGAGGGCCATCAGGGGAGCGGTGTAGAGCTCGATGGTCGTGATGCCCTGCTCGTCCAGCAGGATCGAGGTCCCGATGCTGACCAGCAGCGACCCGAGGTAGGCGAAGGGCAGCCTGTTTCGCGAACCGGAATAGACGATCGTGAGCACGCCGACGGCGATCCAGGCCGCCGCCTGCAGCGACCGCGTCTCCTCGAGGGACGAGACGATCGCGCCCGCGCCATAGAGCAGGGCGAACGCGATCGCGCTGTAGTCGAGGAGCCGGGACTCGGTCGAGTCCGCGAGCGTGCGGGCGAACCCGGCCAGGACGAAGCTCACCGCGCACGCCAGAAGGGCCACCATCACCCAGATGAACTCCTGCGAGTCGCGCAGGGCTGTCAGCAGCACGCACAGCACCGCCACCTGGGCGACGACGACCCACGCGGCGGATCGGGCCCGGACCGCTGCGACGACGGCAGAGGTCGCCCAGGCGATGGCGGGCAGGACCGGCAGCCACAGCGAATAGGGCGCGTCGGCGGCCTCGCCTGCCAGGAGCGCCTGACCACTCGAGTAGTCGAGGTTGACGAGCAACAGCACCACCAGGAACAAGGCCGGTTGCGCGACCCACGCCACGAGCAGAGCGGCGTCGGACCAGGGGGCCCGGGCCTGCGGACGCCCCAGGAGCGTCAGGGCGCAGAGGGCCGCCGCCAGCAGGACCGCCAACAGCACCACGACGATGCGGTGCGCGTCGATCACCGGGATTCCGAGCGCCGGCAGCAGTGCCACGACGCCGATCATCGGCAGCAGCCGAAGGTCCGGCCCGGTGTATGGCGACTCCGACCGCCCCGTCGCCACGGACTGGAGCCGAGGTGCAGCCAGCGCCATCGCAGGGACCGCGAGCAGCAGGGCAAACGCCGCGTAGCGCTCCACGCCGGAGGAGTCGGGGTCGTAACCGACGTAGGCGCCAGCCAGGAAGTGCACCGCGACCGTCGTGACAGACAACAGCAGCAGGGGAGCGGCCGCCCACCGGTTGGATCGGCCGACGACGACTGCTCCCACCCCGCTCACCACTGCGAGGAGCAGGGCGACGAGACCGAGGCCCAATGGTTCGAGATCCAGGGCGCTGAGCAGGGACCAGCCGGCCACGGCGAGCAGGGTGGTCGCGGCGGGTGGATAGACCACCATCCGTCGTGCAGGCTGGCCGTCGACCGTGCGGGGGACCAGGCGGTCGAACCCGATCAGCAGCGCGGCCCCGAGGACGCCGGCCACCGCCCAGTACGCGTCACCCGGCAGGTCGCCGAGACCAGCGAGGTTCAGACGGTGTGCGGCCCAAAGGTCGAGCACCAACAGCCCCGTCGCAATCGATCCAGCCGTCTCTGCCGCAGCCGGAAGACCGCGCCTGGTGGCCAGGACTGCGCTGCCCGCGGCGGTCGCTGTGAGCGCCACCATGATCGCGGCCTGGCCGACGAGTCCGATCAGGAACCAGACCACGAGCAGGAAGAACGCCACCCCCGACAGCAACAACAGCGCGCCCAGCCCCAGCAGGATCTGCTGGCCGGTGAGCTGTTTGCGCGGCACCGCGGGAGCGGCCGGCGGTGTGAACGGATGAGGTGCGGGGCGACCCACCTTCGACGGCGGGCGCAGCAGCACGGCAATCAGGGAGTCGGCCTCTGCGGTGAGAGCGGCGATGTGCTGGTGGACCTGCCACAGCCGCGCTGCCTCGGGCCCGGTCAGACGCAGTCCGCACGCGGGGCAGGCGTGAGCGCCGGGGATCACCGGGGCTTTGCAATGGGGACACGGGAACGGCTCGGGAGTCGACACGCGCTCATCTTGGGCCATCACGGCAGACAAACCATCGGTAGTCGTACTCACAGTGGACGAGTCGGGCACACTCACCGCGTTCTGAAATGTCTGACCAGCGGAGTCCTGGGGGCAGATGCGTGGGAATCCACCCGTCCGACCTTAACGCCGATAACTGACATTATGTCAGTTAGTCTTCTTCCTGGGACCCCTCCCCAGCATCTGGCGGCCACACCGCTCGCAGGCGGCTGAGCGCCGACTCCGTCTCGGCCAGGACCGGGCCATCGCCGCCGGCCCGGACCCACTGGGCCAGCATGGCGTCGATGGCACCCATGTAGGCGCCGGCGACGACGTGTTGGGTGGTTGGCGACACAGGCTGACTCTGTCGCTCGAGCAGGCTGACGATACGACTGATCCATTCGTGGTGAATGGTTCCGGCTGACTCGAGCGACGGCGACTCCGCCAACGCGGCATACGCCGTCAGGACGTCCGCTCGATGGGCATCGATGTAGTCGGCCACGGCTCGCGCGGCCGACTCCACCACCGTCAAGGGCTGCCCATCCGGCGCCGCCTCGACGACCTCGTCCCACACGTCGAGCCAGCGCAACGGCACGGCCAGCACGACGTGCCCCTTGGTCGGGAACCGTCGATAGACCGTACGGCGAGACACGTCGGCTGCAGTGGCGATCTCCTCCATGGTGACCTGGCCGAAGCCGCGCTCGGCGAAGAGCTCCAGCGCCGCAGCGACGACCCGCTCCTCGGTGTCGTGCCGTCGAGCCCGTCCTGCCATGGCCCGACACTACCCGAACATGGCACAATGTGCCATGCTCGGCTCATGACCACCTCAGGCTCCGCCGCCAGCACGACCAGCACCCCCTCGACAAGGTGATGCCCGAGCCACACTTCACCGAGCGGCACACCCGCACGGTGCAGGCGCCGATCGACCTCGTCTGGGCCGCAGCCACCGCGCTCACCCCAGGCGAGATCCGCGTGGCCGGCCCTCTCATGGCGCTGCGGTCGCTCCCCCGGGTCCTGAAGGAACGACGCCTGCCCGGGCGTGGACCGGACTGTGCCTCGTTCCTCGAGGTCTTCGAGCGCGAGGGCTTCATCGAGCTCAGCCGCGACAGCGTGGTCCAGGACGGCCGTGCCTCGGTGGTCTATGGAGGAGCTGGTCGTTTCTGGTCGCCCTCCGACAACTCGCCCCTCCCCCTGGCCGACCCCGCAGCCTTCGAGGCGCACAGCGGCCCCGGCACGGTGAAGGTCGCCTTCTCGCTGGAGGTGTCTGCCGTCGGCGGCGCCACGCAGGTGACGACCGAGACCCGGATCGCTGGCACGGACCACCGCGCGCGCCGGGTCTTCGGTCGCTACTGGCTGATCATCCGGGGCCCGAGCGGTCTGATCCGTCGCAGCTGGCTGGCCGCCATCGACCGTCGGGCCAGGAAGGGAACGGACCGCCCGACGCCCTGAGCGGTGCAGACTGGGCCGCACGAGAGCCGGACACCCACACCACTCCCCTGGAGGCTGGCATGCGCATCGTCGTCGCCCTGGGTGGGAACGCCCTGCTGCAACGTGGGCAGAAACCCGACGCGGAGCTCCAGGAGGAGAACGTCCGCCGAGCAGTGGCCGCCCTGGCGCCGATCGCGCGTGAGCACGAGCTGGTGATCACGCACGGCAACGGTCCACAGGTCGGGGTGCTCGCCCTCCAGAGCGCCTCCGACCCACACCTGACGACCCCCTACCCGTTCGACGTCCTCGGCGCCCAGACCCAGGGCATGATCGGCTACTGGCTCCTCCAGGCGATGGAGAACCAGGTCCCGGAGCGCCAGGCGGCGGCCATCATCAACCAGACGCTTGTCGACGCCGCGGATCCGGCGTTCGACGACCCCACCAAGTTCGTGGGCGAGGTCTACACGCGCGACGAGGCGGCGCGCCTCGCCGCCGAGCGGGGCTGGGTCGTCAAGGCGGACGGCGCCGACTGGCGTCGGGTCGTCGGGTCCCCGTTGCCGCAGCGCGTCGTCGAGACACGCTTGATCAGGCTCCTGCTGGACAGCGGCTCCGTGGTCATCTGCGCCGGAGGCGGAGGTGTGCCGGTGGTCGTCGACCCGGACGGCCGGCTCCGGGGAGTCGAGGCAGTCGTGGACAAGGACCTCACCAGTGCCGTGCTCGCGGAGGCTGTGCACGCGGACGCCTTGCTCGTGCTGACCGACGTGGCGGGCGTGATGCGAGACTTCGGCACCCCACAGGAGGCGCGCATCAGCCGCGCCACGCCGGCGGAGCTCCGCGCCGAGGACTTCCCGCAGGGGTCCATGGGACCCAAGGTCGAGGCTGCGTGCAGCTTCGTCGAGAACACGGGTGGGGTGGCTGCCATCGGCGCGCTGCTCGACGCCGCCGACATCCTGAGCGGCCACGCCGGGACCGTGATCACAGCATCGGGCGACCACCCACCTTCCTGCGAGTGACCCGATCGGTCGGATCACTCGCAGGGGTCGACGCCCGGCTCCCCCGGCCGCTCGATCCCCCGCTCGGTCAGGACCTGCTCCAGCACCGTCGGCTTGGAGGGCATCAACCCGTCGGCACACGTGTCGATCATGGCGTTGTAGGTCGCGGCGTCGTCGGGCGCCGTACCGCTGAACCACACGTGCACGGCAAAGCCGTCGGCGTGGGCGCGCTCCACGAAGGAGCGGGTGGCGATGGGAATGCCCTGGAACTTGACCGGCACCTGCAGTGCGACGGTCCCCTCCATGGGCTTCACCCCAGCCAGGAAGTAGGCGGCCAGGGTCGCCATGCCGGGTGACAGCCCGATCTGTGGCGCCCGTTGGTGGAAGTCGACCAGGGCCTCGTCCTTGAACGAAGCGACGATCACGTCGGTTCGC
Organism: Nocardioides piscis; assembly: GCF_011300215.1. NCBI lineage: Bacteria > Bacillati > Actinomycetota > Actinomycetes > Propionibacteriales > Nocardioidaceae > Nocardioides > Nocardioides piscis. Next base: position 2,980,737 of record NZ_CP049866.1, on the reverse strand, counting down.
CCGGACCGGTTGAGGAAGCCGGCCAGCAGCCGGCCGGTCCGCAGGAACGAGGGGACGTCAGCGTCCGAGGTGCCCTTGATCTCGATGTTGATGGGCGTGTCGGGGAACGCCTTGAAGACTTCGCGGAGGGTCGGGACGCGGAAGTCACGGGGCTCGTAGCCGGGTACCTTGACGTCGCCATACCTCGCTCCGCGCAACGGGTATGCCGCCGCCGGCAACCCGTGCACCGTGCTCTGGCCCGGCACGAACCAGTGCGCTGCGTCGAGCTCCCTGACCTCGTCGAGGGTCATGTCGACCACCCGCCCCGTGCCGTTGGTGCTGTCGTCGACGGTGGCGTCGTGGATCACCACGAGCTTCTCGTCGGCGGTGGAGTGGACGTCGAGCTCGATCATGTCGGCTCCGATGCGTTCGGCCCGCTCGAACGCATACATCGTGTTCATCGGGGCTTCGTCCTCGCCGCCGGAGTGCGCCATGTTCATGACGCGCATCTCCTGCCAGTCTGGCGTGGCCGCCGGGCTGGGTGGATCGGCGAGCGCCAGCTGGGTGGGTGCGAAGAGGGCGAGCGCGAGTGCGCCGGCAAGCACGAGTCGGAGTCGCATCACTCCACGCTAGGCGCACCAGCGGGCAGCGTCGAGGCCTTCAGACCCCGCTCGCCTACCATCGACCCCATGTTGAAGCGACTCGTCGCCGTCTCGGCGACCCTGGCCTGCCTGTCCGCCCTCGCTGCCTGCGGCAACGAAGGAGACGACCGAGCGAGCGATCCCTCGTCCAGCGAGTCGACCAGCGAGTTGACGACTGAGACGCCGGAGAGCGGACCGGATGCCGCCGGGGCGTGCGAATACACCGAGGGAGCCCCGGCAGCCAAGGAGGCTGAGCTGCCGCCCACCGAGCCGACCGAGTCGGGCGAGGTGCCGATCGTCTTCGAGACGACGCTCGGCGAGATCTCGGCCACCCTGGATGCTGAAGCGGCCCCTTGCACGGTCAACTCCTTCGTCTCGCTGGCCGAGCAGGGTTATTTCGATGACAGCCCCTGCCCGCGCATGGCCACCTCACCCGACTTCGGGATCCTCCAGTGCGGCGACCCGTCGGGCACTGGCGCAGGCGGTCCCGGCTACACCTATGCCGACGAGCTCACCGGCGAGGAGACCTACACCGCCGGCACCCTCGCCATGGCCAACGCAGGCGCGGACACCAACGGCTCGCAGTTCTTCTTCGTCTTCAACGACTCCCCCGGGCTCACCCCGCTCTACACCGTGTTCGGGCAGGTCGACCCCGAGGGGCTCGACCTGCTGACCAAGGCCGCGGAGAAGGGCGACGACGGTTCGCACCCCGCGGGCGGCGGCGTCCCCAACGCCGGTCCGATCGACATCACCGGCGTCACGATCGGCTGAAGCGCCTCACAGCGGCCACTCGACACCGGTCAGCGCCTCCGAGCTCGCCCAGAGCGCCTTGGCGAGGGCGGGGTCGCCGGCCCGGGGGCTGCGCCCCACCTGCACCGGCGCGCCCCAGAGCTCCCTGGGTCCGCGCGGACCCACGTAGGTGTTGCCCGGCACGTCCAGGGTGGCCACGAAGAGGATCGGCAGCACCCCCCGCTCGACCGGCATCCCGACGAGCCGGTTGCCGAGCGAGCCGACCCGGTTGAAGACCCTGCTCCCGGTCCCCACCTGGATGCCGGTCGACGTGTAGCCGGGATGGGCGCCGACGGCACGCAGTGTCGAGCCTGCTGCGGTGAGACGCCGCTGCAGCTCGGCCAGGAACACCAGGTTGGCGAGCTTGGACGCCGCATAGGCGGCATAGGGGTGATAGGGCCGACGCGTGAAGTTGAGGTCGTTCACGTCGAGCACCCCGGCCCTGTGGGCCGCCGACCCGACGACGACCACCCGGTCGGTCAACCTGGGCAGCAACAGGTTGGTCAGCGCGAAGTGGCCCAAGTGGTTGGTCGCGAGCTGGGTCTCGAACCCGTCCACGGTCTGCGAGCGGGGCAATGACATCACCCCGGCGTTGTTGACCAGCACGTCGACGTGGGGCGTCTCGTCCGCGAAGGCTCGCACCGACGACAGGTCGGCGACGTCGAGGCGGCGGATGACGAAGTCCCCCGCCGCGCCGGACACCGCCGCGCGCGCCTTGTCAGGACTGCGTACGGCGAGGACGACCTGCGCGCCGGCCGCACCCAGCGCCGTCGCAGTGGCGAGCCCGAGCCCCGCGGACGCACCGGTGACGACGAACGTCCGCCCGTCCTGGCGAGGCATCTGCGCCGTCGACCAGCCGAGCCTGTCGCGGGGCACGGCCCAGCTCAGGCCTGGCCGTAGGCGACGTCGGCGCCGAGCTGGACCGTCCGGCTGACGGTGCACAGGCGATCACGCGACTGCTCGATGGCACGAGGCAGGAACTCTCGCGCCGCGTCGCCCTCGGGCCCGTCGGGGAAGGCGACGTCGAAGGTGATGCGCAGTCCGGTCATGTGGTTGCCGTCGTCGTCGCGGACCTTGTGGCCCTCGGCGGCGACCTCGAACTTCGTGCTGACGGCACGCTTGGTCGTGATCAGGTCCACGTCCATCGCGCTGCAGCCCGCGATGGCGGCGAGCAGCAGCTCGACGGGCGTGAAGTCCGGGTCCACTCCCCCGGTCCCCATGAACGTCTCACCTCCCCGCGCATTCGTCGCCTTGAACCGGGCGTCCCCGATCTTGGTCAGCTCGATGCTTCGCAGGGTGTCGTCGCTCATGCTTGGTGAGCATAGGGGCCAGCCGCACGCGCGGGGGTGGCGCGTCGCCGTACGCTCACAGGCATGAGCGCCCTCGATGCCTCCGGCGCCCAACGGTCCCGGCGCCCGGGGCCGTCGGTGCGCACCCACGTGACCGAGCACGCGCGCGACGGTGAGCGCAGACGCGAGGACCGGGTGGCCACCGAGGAGCCGCTCGAGATCCGGATGGCGGGCCCCGGCTCGCCGGCGCGACGCGTGTGGGTCACCATGCGGACCCCGGGCAACGACTTCGAGCTCGCGGCCGGCTTCGTCGTGAACGAGTCACTGGCCGCCGCCTCCGACATCGTGCGGGTCGCCTACTGCACCGACGCCGAGCTGGCGCCGGACCAGGAGTTCAACGTCGTCACGATCACCGTGTCGTCGGCCACCGACATCGGGCACCGACACGTCGCCCAGTCCGCAGGCTCGTCGGCGTGCGGTGTCTGCGGCAAGGACAGCGTCCAGGCCGTCCTCGACGTTCGACCCGGCGAACGGTGGTCGGGACCCCTCCCCTCGCCTGACGTCGTCCGCGGGCTCCCCGCTGCCCTGCGGGAGCGACAGACCCTCTTCGCCCGCACGGGCGGTGTGCACGCCGCGGCGCTGGCAGACGCCGACGGGCGGGTCCTCGTCGTCCGCGAGGACGTCGGCCGCCACAACGCCGTCGACAAGGTCTTCGGCGCCCGCGTCCTGGCCCAGGAGCCGCGGGGTGTCGCCTGCCTGGTCGTCAGTGGTCGGGCCGGTTTCGAGCTGGTCCAGAAGGCGGTGGCCAGCGGTGTCGGGTCGTTGCTCGCCGTGGGTGCGCCGACCAGCCTGTCGGTGTCGCTCGCACGAGAGTCGGGCCTGGCGCTGTTCGGCTTCACGGGCCCGGATCGCTGCGTGCAGTACGCCTGAGTGAGGCCTTCGCGGCGTGGGATCCCGGCCGTTGTCGGTGGTCGAACCTAGGTTCGACCCATGCGGATCCTGCACACCTCCGACTGGCACCTGGGGAGGTCCTTCCACCGCGAAGGGCTCCTCGGGCACCAGGGCGTGTTCATGGATCATCTGCTGGAGGTCGTGGACTCCGAGCGCGTCGACGTGGTGGTGGTCGCCGGCGACATCTATGACCGGGCCCTGCCGCCGGTGGACGCAGTGCACCTGGCCGACGAGACCCTGGCACGACTGGCCGCGTCCCGCGCCACGGTGGTCGTCACCAGCGGCAACCACGACTCCGCACGCAGACTCGGCTTCGGCAGCCGCCTGATCGATGCCTCGGGTGTCTTCCTCCGCACCGACGCCCGCACCGTCGGCACCCCGGTCCTCCTCGGCGACGAGCACGGCGAGGTCGCCTTCCACCCCCTGCCCTATCTCGACCCGACGGCGATGCTGGAGCCCTGGGCGCTGCCGGCGAGGTCGCACGAGGTCGTGCTCGGCGAGGCGATGCGTCGGGTGCGCGCAGACCTGTCGACCCGACCGCGGGTGCGCTCGGTCGTGCTCGCCCACGCCTTCGTCGCCGGTGCCGCGCCCTCGGAGTCCGAGCGCGACATCAGCGTCGGCGGGGTCAGCCGGGTGCCGACGAGCGTCTTCGACGGCATCGACTACGTCGCGCTGGGTCACCTCCACGGCCAGCACACCCTCGCCGAGGCGATCCGCTACAGCGGCTCCCCGCTGGCCTACTCGTTCGGTGAGGCCAGCCAGGTCAAGGGCAGCTGGTTGGTCGACCTCGGCGCCACCGGAGTCAGCGCCGCCCACTTCATCGAAGCGCCCGTCCCGCGGCGCCTTGCCTGCCTGACCGGAGAGCTCGAGTCGCTGTTGACCGACACCGCGCTCGAACGCCACCAGGACGCATGGCTGCAGGTGACCTTGACCGACCGGCTGCGCCCGGCGCAGGCCATGGAGCGACTGCGGCGCCGCTTCCCGCACACGCTCGTGCTGGCGTTCGCCCCGGCCGGCGGGTCCCCGACGCCGACGCCGCACGCACGCGACGACGGGCGCAGCGACCACGACATCACCCTCGACTTCGTCAAGGACCTCCGCGGCGTTCCGGCGACCCCCTCGGAGTCCGCCCTGCTGCGCGCGGCCGTCGACGCCTGCTGCGAGGACCCCGACCTCGACCCGGTCGTGGGTGGCGACTGATGCGCCTGCACTCGCTCGACATCACGGCCTTCGGCCCGTTCGCCGAGACAGTGTCGATCGACTTCGACGCACTGTCCGGGAGCGGCCTCTTCCTCCTCAGCGGACCGACCGGCGCAGGCAAGTCCAGCATCCTCGACGCGGTCTGCTTCGCTCTCTACGGCGACGTCCCGGGCGACCGCAGCACCGCTGGCCGGCTGCGCTGCGACCAGGCGGCCGCCGGGGTCGCCCCCCACGTGCGCCTCGAGGTGACCCTCTCCGGGCGCCGCTTCCGGATCGAGCGCTCACCGAAGTGGGAGCGACCCAAGAAGCGGGGTTCCGGCCTGACCACCGAGCAGGCCAGCGTGGTCATCAGCGAGCGCACCGAGGGCGCCTGGCGGCCGCTCTCCACCCGGCTCGACGAGACCGGCCACCTGGTCACCGGACTGGTGGGACTGACCCTCTCGCAGTTCTGCCAGGTGGCGATGCTCCCGCAGGGACGGTTCCAGGCCTTCCTGCGCGCGCGCTCGGAGGACCGTCACGCCCTGCTGCGCCAGGTCTTCCGCACCGGCCGCTTCGATCGCATCGAGCAGTGGCTGCGTGAGCGCCGCCTCGAGCTGCAGCGGTCGTCGGCGAGTCACGCGCGAGGGGTTGCTCAGGTGATCGGCCGGGTCAGCGAGACGGCCGGTCAAGCACTGCCCGAACGCTGGGACCTCGCCGATCTTTCCGCACCAGCCGCGGAGGGCGACATCGCCACGTGGGTGCACGATCGGCTGGAGCAGGCGCAGGCGGACGCAGCGGAGTCAGTCGCTGGCGCTGCTCGCGCGGACGCGGCCGTCGAGGAGTCCGCCGCCGCGGTGTCGCAGGCCGCTTCCCTCATCTCGCGTCAGGACGCACACGCCGAGGCCCTGCGCCGCCTGGCCGAGCACGACGTCGAGGAGCTCCAGCACCAACGCCTCAGGCTGGCGCGGGCTGAGCGCGCCCAACCCCTGTGGTCGCTGGCAGACACGCTCGAGAAGGACGCCGACCAGCTCGAGCGGCTCCGAGCCACCGCCACGGCCGCGACGAGGACGTGGTGCGAGGTCACCGGGACCCTCGATCACGAGCCGTCCTACGACGAGCTCCCCCGCCTCATGACCCAGGCAAGCCGCGCCGTGGACCGGGCGGAGGCGGCTCGACCCGAGGCCGAACGGCTCCTCGAGGTGACCCGGTTGTGCGATGAGGTCGAACGGCACCTCGTCGAGGCCACGACTGCTGAGCGGCGCCTGGCGGACGAGGCTGCAGCTGTGCCGGCCATGCTGCGGGAGGCAGAGCGCTCGGCAGCACAGGCCGAGACGGCCCAACAGCAGCTCACCGCCACCACCGCCGAGCTGGACGCGACCCGCCTGCGCGCTGCGGCCGCGCTGGAGCTCGTCTCGGTGTCGGCGTCACTACGGCAGGCCCAGACAGAGCGCGATGCTGCGCGTGTGGCGGTGACAGACCTGAAGGAGACCTGGCTGACCATTCGCGAGGCCCGCCTCGAGGGCATGGCCGCCGAGATCGCCGGCGCGCTGACCGTCGGCTGCGGGTGCCCGGTCTGTGGCTCCCCCGATCACCCGCGCCCTGCCACGGCCCGTGCGGGCAGCCCGGACGCCGCGGCTGATCGGGCGGCACGCAAGGACGTGGACGACGCCGAGGCAGATCTGCTGGTCCGCAACGAGCAGGTCAGGGAGCTCGAGACCAGCCAGACCCGTCTGGCCACTCAGAGCGACGGTCGGTCCGTGGCCGCGGCCGACGAAGAGCTGGCAGCCGCCGAGCGCAAGCACGCCGAGACGTCGGCGCTGGCCCAGCAGACCGCCCGGCTTCAGGCCGAGGTCGCACGCCTGCGCCGGCACAGCGACGACCAGCGCGAGGCGCACGAGGCTGCGCGCCAGCGAGTCGTGGATCTGACTTCCCGGCTGGCGCTCCACACGGCCGAGCGCAACCGACTCCGCACCTGCGTGAGCGAGGTGTTGAGCGGATCGGGCTGTTCGACAGTCGGCGAGCTCGTCCGGCTGCGGACACGCCAGCTCGAAGCCCTGGCCGCGGTGTGCTCTGCGCGTGAGCTCGTCGCTGCCGCCCAGCGTGACCTGGTCCGGGCCGAGCGCACGCTCGCTGACGCGGCCGCCGGCGCGGGATTCAGCTCGACGGCCGAAGCAATCAACGCGCGCCTCGACGTCGACGAGCAGGTCGCCCTCGCCGCCGAGATCGATCGGGTGCGGGAGCTGCTGCGAGCCGCGCAGACTGTCGTCGAGGACGAGGACCATCGGCGTGCGGCTGCGCTCGCCCGCCCCGACACCCATCGGCTCGCGCACCTCCACACTGCGGCGCAGGAGCACGCGCGAGCGGCCCACGCCCAGCAGGTCGCGGCGCAGCGCCGCCTCGAGCGCTTGGGGACGCTCTTCGACGAGACCATGGCTGCGCTCGCGCGGTGGGCGCCCGTTCGCGACGAGCTCGCCAGCACGGCCCGGATCGCCGGGCTGGTCGAGGGCAAGTCGTCCGACAACGCCCTTCAGATGCGGCTGTCGGCATACGTCCTGGCTCATCGCCTGGCCCAGGTCGTCGCGGCGGCCAACGAGCGACTCGCCCGGATGAGCGACCAGCGCTACTCCCTCGAGCACACCGGCCGCCGGGGGGCGGGCGAGTCCCGGGGCGGGCTGAGCCTGCTGGTGCGTGACGACTGGTCCGGAGAGACGCGCGACCCGGCGACCCTCTCTGGCGGTGAGACCTTCGTGGTCTCGCTCGCCCTCGCTCTCGGGCTCGCTGACGTGATCACCCAGGAGGCAGGCGGCAGCGAGCTCGACACCCTCTTCGTGGACGAAGGCTTCGGCTCCCTCGACGCCGAGACCCTCGAGGACGTGATGGACACCCTCGATGCCTTGCGCGACGGCGGCCGGGTGGTGGGGGTGGTCAGCCACGTCGCGGAGATGCAGACCCGCATCCCCAGCCAGCTTCGGGTGTCCAAGGACCGTGCCGGCTCCCGGGCCACGGTCCGCATCGGTTGACCGCGGTCAGCGTCGATCAGGGCTGGGTGGGCCAAGTCGTCACGTCGAGGTCCCAGTCCTCGATCAGGCGACGCACCTGTGGCCGATAGAGCACCCGGAGCGAGTCGAGAAGCCCCTCGGGCGGGGTCCAGGTCGCCTGGCTGCTCGACCTGGAGGGCCGATCGACGTCATGCAGCGGCACCGGGGCGAGCCCGAGCCGCGACCACACCGCGTCGACTGCGGCCTGCGGGTCGACACGGACGCTCTCATAGACCATCACGCGCAATCGCGAGCGACCGACGTGGTGCGCCCACATGGCCAGCTGATCGGCATAGAAACCGCTGAAGGACTGCACCGTGATCGGCACCGGGTAGGGCCAGGGCGACTTCGCGCGCGTCGCGGCCAGGCGCATCGCCGACATGAACCGCTCGACCGGGTCGCGCAGCAGCACCAGCACAGGGGCGTCGGGGCCAATCAGTCGCGCCGCGGTCGCCGGTGCGGACGCATGGCGCAGGTATTGCGGGGTCCAGTCGCCGCGACGCACACCATCGTCGGGGAACAGGTCGAGATAGGCAGCGGGCGGCTCGACGCCATCCCCGACCTTGTGGAGCAGGTGCTGCTCCTTCTTGCCGTTGGTGCCGAGCCCGACGTCGGGGTGCTGGATGAGCAGCTCGGTGAACCAGGTGGTCCCGGACCGCTGGGCCCCGATGCCCAGCCACGCCGGTGAGGTCATGGGCGTCACCCTAGGGGCCGGCCACCCGGGATCGGCACACCGGCCTCGTAGGGCTCGCGCGTGAGGATGAACGTGCCGACGTCGAGGTGGGAGACCGAGCCGTCCTCGCGGCGGACGACACGCAGCTCCTCCCCGGCGTGGTAGCCGGCGCTGCCGACGATCCGTCCGTCGGTGGCTGCGAAGCGCCATACCTCCACCGATCGGCGCCTCGCCACCAGGTCAGCGCCCTCGCAGGTGAAGACATGAGGCGTCGCGCCCCAGTGCCACACCCCCAGGACATCGACGAGCTCGGGCGGCACGGTCTCGGTCGGCTGCCAGACCGGAGGCAGCGCCGGCTCCCACTTCTCGAGCTCATCGAGCAGTGAGGCGCCGAAGGCAGCCACGGGCACCCCCGAGGTGCCGTTGACCAGCCCGACCACTCCGTTGTCGCGCAACCGGTCGACCAGCAGGATCGCGTGGAAGCCCGGCATCGAGCCGGTGTGTCCGACGAGGGTCCCGGCCCCACCGCGGAACATCTGGAACCCCAAGCCGTGCGCATAGGCGAGACCGGGCCTCTCCTCCCCGACTGTGGGGTGAACGCCTGGGCGAGCACGCTCGCGGGCAGCACCTCGTCGTGCCCATGGAGCAGGAAGTCGCAGTATGTCGCCAGGTCTGCCAACGTCGACCACACCTGACCGGCGGGCGCCATGGCCGCGGTGTCGGGAAGCGGCTCCGGGATCAGGACCTGCGAGTAGGGATGGACCGACCAGCCCTCGGCGTGCGCCCCGGACGCCTGGTAGGACGTGCGACTCATGCCCAGGGGTCGCAGCAGCCGCGACTCGGTCGCCTCCCACCAGGTCACTCCCCGCAGTCTCGCGACGACCTCACCGAGCAGGCCGTAGCCGAGGTTGGAGTAGTGGAAGCGGCGGTCGGGATCGAAGGCTGCAGCCGAACCGTCGTTGGCCGCGGCGAGGGCGTCGAAGTCGCCGCCGTCCGTGCGCTCCCACCACGAGCCGACGGGCTCGGCCTGGAGGCCACCGGAGTGGGCGAGCAGCTGGCGGATGCTCCGATCGGCATAGCCGACGTCGCCGAGGACCTCCGAGGCCGGCGCGTCGAGCGACAGCCTCCCCTCCTCGACCAGCTGCAGGATGAGCACGGCCGTGAACGTCTTGGTGATCGACCCGATCTTGTACTGCGTGTCGGTGACCTCACCCGGCACCTGTCCGACCCCGCACGACCAGGCCAGCCCGCCGTCCCGGACGACACCGGCCACCACGGACGGCACCCGGCCATCCGCCTGAGCCCTGGCGACGAGCCAGCGGAGCCGGTGTGCCGTCAGGTCGGAGACGGGTTCGCTCATTCGGCGAACGCCTCGGGCGGCGGACAGGCGCAGACGAGGTTGCGGTCGCCGTACGCCTGGTCGATGCGGCCCACCGGCGGCCAGTACTTGTCGGGGTCGACCCCTGTCGGGAACACCCCGACCTGTCGGGAGTAGGACCGGTCCCAGTCGCTCACGAGCGCTCGCGCGGTGTGGGGGCGTGGCGCAGCGGCGACTCCTCGGGGACCACTCCCCCGCCTGGACGCGGTCGATCTCGCCCTTGATCGCGATCATCGCCTCGCAGAACCGGTCGATCTCGGCCAGGTCCTCGGACTCGGTGGGCTCGACCATCAGGGTGCCGGCGACCGGGAACGACATCGTCGGGGCGTGGAAGCCGTAGTCGATGAGCCGCTTGGCGACGTCGTCGACGCTGACACCTGATTCCTTGGTCAGGGCACGCACGTCGAGGATGCACTCGTGGGCGACCAGACCGCCGTGGCCGCGATAGAGCACCGGGAAGTGCTCCCCCAGGCGGTGCGCGATGTAGTTGGCCGAGAGCACGGCCACCGCCGTGGCGCGGGTGAGGCCGGGCCCGCCCATGAGCCGGATGTAGGCCCACGAGATCGGCAGGATGCCCGCCGAGCCGTAGGGCGCCGCACTGATCGGCCCGATCCCCTCACGCTTGTCGACCTCGGGGTGCATCGGGTGCGAGGGCAGGTATGGCGCCAGGTGCGCCCGCACCGCGACCGGCCCGACCCCGGGGCCGCCACCACCGTGCGGGATGCAGAAGGTCTTGTGGAGGTTGAGGTGGGAGACGTCGCCGCCGAACTCACCGGGCTTGGCATAGCCGAGCAGGGCGTTGAGGTTGGCGCCGTCGACGTAGACCTGGCCACCGTGGTCGTGCACGATCCGGCACAGCTCGCTGATGGTGTCCTCGTAGGCACCATGCGTCGAGGGGTAGGTCACCATGACCGCGGCCAGTGAGTCGGCGTGCTTCTCACACTGGGCGCGCAGGTCGTCGAGGTCGACCGATCCGTCGTCGGCGCCCTTGACCACCACGACCCGCATGCCGGCCATGACCGCGGAGGCCGCGTTGGTGCCGTGGGCCGACGACGGGATCAGGCACACCGTGCGCTGCGTGTCGCCGTTGGCGAGGTGATAGCCGCGGATGGCCAGGAGTCCGGCCAGCTCGCCCTGAGAACCCGCGTTGGGCTGGATGGAGACGCGGTCATAGCCGGTCACCTCGGCCAGCCAGCCCTCGAGGTCGTCGACGAGCTTGCGATATCCGGCCGTGTCCTCGGCGGGCGCGAAGGGGTGCAGGTCGGCGAAGCCGGGGAGGCTGATCGGCTCCATCTCCGTGGTGGCGTTGAGCTTCATCGTGCACGAGCCCAACGGGATCATTCCCCGGTCGAGGGCGTAGTCGCGCGCTGAGAGGCGGCGCAGGTAGCGCAGCATCTGGGTCTCGCTGTGGTGACTGCTGAAGACCTCGTGCGTGAGGTAGTCGGAGGTGCGGGACAGTGCGGATGGCAGGCCGGACGGCGCATCGGCGACGTGCTCGGTGATCCCGAACGCCCGCAGGACGCTGGCCTCGGTGGAGTGTCCTGTCGTCTCCGAGGTGGACAGGCCGACGTGGTCGGCGTCCACGAGCCGCAGGTGCAGTCCGTGTGCCCGGGCGCTGGCGACGACGTCCTGCGCGCGGCCCGGCACCCGCACCGTGAGGGTGTCGAAGAAGGTGTCGTTGACGACCTCCACTCCCCCGGCGGCCAGGGCGGCCGCGATCCGCGCGGCGTAGTCGTGGGTCCGCTCGGCGATCGCCCGCAGCCCATCCGGCCCGTGGTAGACAGCGTACATCGACGCAACGACGGCGAGCAGGACCTGCGCCGTACAGATGTTGGACGTCGCCTTGTCCCGCCGGATGTGTTGTTCGCGGGTCTGCAGCGCCAGTCGGTAGGCCGGGCGCCTTTCTGAGTCGATCGAGACGCCGACGAGCCGACCGGGCAGGTGTCGCTCGAGTCCGGAGCTGACGGCCATGAACCCCGCGTGGGGGCCGCCGTAGAACAACGGCACCCCGAAGCGCTGCGACGATCCGACCACCACGTCGGCGCCGAGAGCACCCGGTGCCTCCAGGACGGTCAGGGCGAGCAGGTCGGCCGCGACGACCGCGAGGGCGTTGCGGGCGTGGGCTTCCTCGATCAGCGGCCGGGGGTCGAGGATCCGGCCACTGGCGCCGGGGTATTGCACCAGCAGCCCCGAGAGCTCCCCTCGGGCAGGCCGGCGTCGAGGTCCGCGACGACGACCTCGATGCCCATGGCCGTCGCCCGGGTGCGGACCACCTCGATGGTCTGCGGGAGGGCGTCGGCGTCGATCACGAACGGTCCTGCGGCGCTCTTGTTGCCCCGGCGAACCAACGTCATCGCCTCGGCGGCGGCCGTGCCCTCGTCGAGCAGGGAGGAGTTGGCGGTGGGCAGACCGGTCAGGTCACCGATGACGGTCTGGAAGTTGATCAGGGCTTCGAGTCGGCCCTGGGAGATCTCCGGCTGGTAGGGCGTGTAGGCGGTGTACCAGCTCGGGTCCTCGAGGACGTTGCGCCGGATCACGGGCGGCGTGATGGTCGCGTGATAGCCGCAGCCGATCAACGACTCAGCGGGCCGGTTGAGGCCGGCCAGCTGGCGCAGCTCCCGAGCGGCAGAGTCCTCGCTCACCGCCTCAGGAAGGTCGAGGTCCTCGGCGGCGCGGATGCCGCCGGGGACGGCCGCCGTCATCAGCGACTCCAGCGAGTCGTGCCCCAGGGTGGCCAGCATCGTCTCGATGTCGGCGGGACGCAGACCGATGTGACGATCGACGAAGGGCGAGTGCGGCGCGGACGGGTCCGTCATCTGGGGGCTCCCTGGTGCTAGCGGTCAAGGGGTGCCTCCCCTCTGTCGTCCCAGCCTGACGGCCGGATCTCCAGAGTTGCCTGCTCCACGCGGTTCTGGTGCCTGAGAGGTTCCGGGAGGATTGCCCCTTCGGCGCAACGCATGCGACCACGGGTGAACGCACCGTCGACTCTCCCGCGCGGGATCGTCAGCCGGACCAGCCTAGCGCGTCGATGGGCCTGTGACACGCACCGTTGTCAGTGGCGGTCAGCCGATCTTGCGCGCGGCACGCCGGGCGGCGAGCTCATCGCCGGGACTGGGGGTCTCGTCGGCGCTCGTGCGCTCGCTCGGCAGCTGGGCCAGGGTGCCCTCGATCTCACGCCAGACACCACCGATCGCGATGCCGAAGACGCCCTGACCACCCTGGAGGAGGTCGATGACCTCGTCGTTGCTGGTGCACTCATAGACGCTGGCACCGTCACTCATCAAGGTGACGCGAGTCAGGTCGTCGGTGCCGCGCTCGTGCAGGTGCTGGACAGCGGTCCGGATCTGCTGGAGCGAGATGCCCGCGTCGAGGAGTCGCTTGACGACCTTGAGGATCAAGATGTCGCGGAAGGAGTAGAGACGCTGCGACCCCGACCCCGTCGCGCCGCGAACAGTGGGCTCCACCAACCCGGTGCGCGCCCAGTAGTCGAGCTGGCGGTAGGTGATGCCGGCGGCATTGCAGGCGGTCGGTCCGCGGTAGCCGGTGTCGCTGGGCAACGGCGAGACGTCGTCGGTGAAGAGCAGGCCTTGTTCGCCAGCGATCTCGGCAGCCTCGGCTGCCTTCGCGGCGTCAAGCTTGTCCTGCTCGTTCTCGTTCACACCCACGGCGACCCTCCAGGTCCTACTCCGTTGAACGTAACGTCCGGGGGAAGCGGCTGCGGGGAAGGGCAACCACACGGGTGGAGTTACAACGAAGACACTTCAACGTACGGCCAGCGAGGCCCGTGGTCAATCGTGCCCGCGGCGTGTCGCAACCCTCAACCTCAGGTGGAGAGTGAGCGTCGGCAGCGCTACTGCGCCTCGAAGTCCTCGGGCGAGACATGGTCGAGGAACTCGCGAAACGCCTCGACCTCGTCCTCCTGCTCGGCGGGCACGGCCAGCCCGGCCTCGTCGAGCACACCTTCTGCACACACGATGCGCGTGCCCGTGCGCAGCGCCAGGGCGATCGAGTCGGACGGACGCGCGCTCACCTCCTGCCCGGAGGCGAAGATCAGCTCCGCGTAGAAGACACCGTCCTTGACGTCGGTGATCTGGACCTCGGTCAGCTGCTGACCGGTTGCCTCCAGGATGTCCTTGAGCAGGTCGTGCGTCAGAGGACGCGGCGGCGTCACGCCCTGCTGGGCGAAGGCAATGGCTGTCGCCTCCACCGCCCCGATCCAGATCGGCAGATAGCGCTCACCACCGGTCTCGCGCAACAGCACGATGGGCTGGTTGGAGGGCATCTCCACCCGGACTCCGACGACCTCGACTTCGCGCACGCCCCAACCCTACTCCGCGCTCCAGACCGGGCGGGGCTGCCTTCAGGAACGCCGCAGTCCGACCTTGACGAGGGTGGCGTGCAGCCGGACCGAGAGCGCGGCGATGTCGCTCACCGCCTCTTCTGCGCGGGCCTGTGCGGCGGCGTCGCGACCGCGCTTGAGCGGAGCGACCACCTGCTCCACGAGTCCCACCTCGCGGTCAACCGCCGTCTTGAAGGCCCGCAGGTGGCGGGGTTCGAGCCCGAAGTCGGCCAGCTCACGCGCGGTCTTCGCCACGATCAGGGAGTCGGTGTCGTAGTGCTTGGTCCCGGGCCGGGCCGCGACCAGGCCGAACTGCTCGAGCTGCTCGAGCAGCTCCTCGGAGATGTCGGCCACCTTGATCAGCTCACGTCGCGAGAGCCGGACCTCGCTGCTGCGTCGGAACGACTCAGGCGACGGGAGCCCGTCGCGGTCGAGGACGACCTGAGGGACGACCGGGGCGACCCCGTCGATGGCAGGGGGCTCCAGCCCACGGTCGATGGCGTCGAGGTGTTCGGCGATCACCTTGTGGGGAAGGTAGTGGTCGCGCTGGACGCGCAGGATGTAGCGGAGCCGATCCACGTCGTCGGAGGAGAACTTGCGATAGCCCGCAGGGGTCCGTTCGGGCTTGATCAAGCCCTGGTCCTCGAGGAACCGGATCTTGGAGATGGTGACTCCGGGGAAGTCCCCGCGCAGCAGATCGAGCACCTGCCCGATGTTCATCCGGGCCCGGGCGAGCGCCGGTTCAGCCACCGACTCAGCCTGCGCTGGTGAAGAACACGAGGCGGTACTTGCCGATCTGCACCTCGTCGCCGTCCGAGAGCGTGACGGAGTCGATGCGGTCGCGGTTGACGTAGGTGCCGTTGAGGCTCCCCACGTCGCTGACCGTGAAGCCACCGCCGCTGCGACGGAACTCGGCGTGCCGCCGCGACACCGTCACGTCGTCGAGGAAGATCTCGCTGTCGGGGTGTCGGCCAGCGCCCACCAGGTCGGTGTCGAGCAGGAAGCGGCTGCCGGCGCTGGGGCCGCGCTGGACGATCAGCAACGCGTGCCCGGCAGGAAGGGCGTCGACGGCCGACGCGTCGACCGGGCTCAGCTTGCGGTCCGAGGTGTCGGTCGGCGCCGGTGCTCCGAAGGTGATCGTGGCAGTGGCGTCACTGACCTCGCCTCCGGCCGACTGCGCCGCGGCGTCCTTGTCCTCGGCAAGACGCGTTCCGCACTGGGAGCAGAAGCGCGCATCGTCCGGATTCTGCTTGCCACAGGCGGTGCAGAACGGCATGAAACCTCCTCCAGGTCAGACCGGCAGCGGCGATTCTGTGACTGTGAGGTCACAGCCGGCCGGTCGTCTCGAACCTATCAGCCGGGCGTTGTCCCGGCAGGGATGTCGAACAGGTCTGGGGTGCCTCTCAGCCCTCGAGCCCGCTCTGGTAGGTGGCCGAGTCGAGCAGCCCGTCGACAGCGCCCGCATCGGCCGGCACGATCTCGAAGAGCCAGCCGGCGGCGTACGGATCGTTGTTCACGAGCTCGGGGGTGGCGTCGAGGGCGTCGTTGCGGGCGACGACCTCTCCGGTCAGCGGCGCATAGATGTCACTGACCGACTTCGTCGACTCCAGCTCCCCGCAGGTGTCGCCCGCGGTGACCTGGTCGCCCACGCTCGGAAGCGACACGTAGACGATGTCGCCCAGTGCGTCCTGGGCGAAGTGGGTGATGCCGATCCTGACCGATCCCTCGGCCTCGCCGGGGCTGCGAACCCACTCGTGCTCGGTGGTGTACTTCAAGTCGTCTGGATACACGGTCGTCTCCTTGGGGTCGGCACGGCGAGGGATCGTGGGCAGGCTACTGGGCTGTGACGCGCTCCGCATTGACGGGTCGTTCGGGGGTGCGTCGGCTCTCGATGACGAGCGCGTCGAGCTCCTCGACGTCGACCGAGGCCCCGTCGAAGTCCTCGAGCTGCTCGATCGGGCCGCTGCCGAAGGTCAGGGCGCCGTGCAGGGCGTGCGGGTCGCCGATCACGTCGATCACGTATGGCGTCTCCAGCAGCTCACCGTCGAGCTCGATACCGCCGGACGCGGCGTCGTCGAAGGCACTCTGTGCGACGACACGGTGCTTGTCGTTGAACTCGATGGCCTCTGCATCAGCGGTGCGCAGCTCCTGGACCAGGTCGAGGAGCGAGTTGAGACTTGCCCGCCCTTCGGTCTCGGTGACGGTGACGCGGATGCCCGGTCCAGTGACCGGAACCAGACCGGCGATGATGTTGAGGGTCCTGATCCGTTCCTGGGTCTGGGTCAGTGCGGCCGTGCGGCTCGTGGCATCCGACTGCAGGCTCTCCAGGTCTTCCTCCAGGCGGGCGACCTCGCTCCGCGCGCGCTCGACGGTGCCGGACTGGGCGTTGAGGATCTCGATCAGGTCCTGCTCTCGCAGCCCGGAATAGGTGGTGTCACGGTCGATGTCGCTGACCTGGACCACGGCGGAGAAACCCAGCACCGCCAGCAGGGCGCCCACGACGAGCTGTCCGCGCGAAGGGCTGCGCAGCGCATCCAGGAGCCGGTCGCGGCCCGGAGTCGACTCAGGCATGGAACAGGTGGCGACGGATGGCCGCGACGTTGGAGAAGATCCGGATGCCGAGCACGACGATGACGCCGGTCGACAGCTGCTGGCCGACGCCGAGCTGGTCGCCGAGGAAGACGATGGCAGCGGCGATCACGACGTTGCTGATGAAGGACACGACGAAGACCTTGTCGTCGAAGATCCCGTCGAGGAGGGCACGCAGCCCACCGAACACAGCGTCCAGCGCGGCCACCACCGCGATGGGGAGGTAGCGCTCGAGGCCAACAGGCACGTCGGGTGCGAAGAACAGCCCTGCGAGGACGCCCAGCAGCAGGCCGAGGGCAGCGATCACGTCGTGTCTCCTCCCTTCGTGGGTTGTGCGGAGTCGGCCAGGGGCTTGTCCGTGGTGGTCACCTCAGCATGTCTCACCACCGGTGGGGGCGCGGCAGCCAGCCGGAGCTCCTCGACATTCTGCGACACGTAGCCGAATTCGTAGGTCTCGACGCGGCCGAAGAACTGCAACCCGGAGCTCGATTCGAGCAACCCCGCCGCCAACGTGCTGCGGTCTCCGATGGCCTGGACCACGTAGGGCGCCGTCAGCGGTCGACCGTTGACGTGAACCGCTCGATTGGTGTTGCGGATCCCGCCGAGGGCGTTGATCCGCTGGTCGTTGATGGCGATGGCCTCGGCCCCTGCCGTCCACAGGCCGTTGACGAGCAGGGCCAGGTCGTCGTCGCGCACCTCGTCGTTGGGGTCGGCGTTGGGGGCGCTGCTCACCCGGATCCGAACTCCCGGGCCGCGCACGGCCACGTGGCCGGTCGACACCTCGAGCCGACGCCGACGATTCTCCAGGTCGTCCGTCTGCTCGAGGAGGTCTTCGTTGGCAGCGCTGGCAGCCACACCCTGTTCCCGCAGTGACCGCACCCGCCGCTGGAGGACCGCCACGTCGACCCGGCCGCTCTGGACCTCCTTGATCAGCGCATCGCGGCTGAGCTCGTTCACGGCTGCGTCGCGAGAGGTCTGCACGGCTGCGATCGTCGCCAGTGCCCCGAAGAGGGCCACGACGAGCGGGAGGCTCCACGGCCTCATCCGCCGGGTGGGTGGACGCCCGGCGGCCGCCCTGCCAGCGGCGACGTGGGCATAGTCCTCGTCGAGCGATCGCTCCGTGATGAGGGTCAGGAGCGGAGTGGTGACGTGCTGGGGCAGTGGCTCGCCGGGCGGGCGGTCGTCGAGGTGGACCATCGTCAGGGTCCCGCTCTCGCCATACGTCGCGGAGTGTCCCGCAGGAGCTTGCGGACCTGCCAGGCATAGAGGATCCCCGCCCACCAGTAGAGCCCGATCCCCCAGGCTGCGAACGCCCAGCCGAACACGAGGGCCATCGTGGGCAGCACTCCGCTGCCGTCTCCGAGCAGGAGCAACGGGAAGGCGTAGAGCAGGTTGAAGGTCGCGGCCTTGCCGAGGAAGTGCACGGGCAGGGCGCTGTAGCCGCGGGTGCGCAGGAGCGGCACCAGCCCCCACAGCAACAGGTCGCGCAGGGGCAGGATGATCGCGACCCACCACGGGATGACGTCGCGCAGTGCCAGCCCGACGACGACGGCGAGGATGTAGAGACGATCCGCCACCGGGTCGAGGATCTCTCCCAGCTTCGAGCGCTGGTCGAGGCGTCGCGCGAGATAGCCGTCGAGGAAGTCGGTCACCCCGGAGACCATCAGCACGACGAGGGCGAGGCCGTCGGCCTCGGGGCCCAGGACGAGCCACAGGAACAGCGGGACGCCCGCCAGCCGTGACATGCTCAGCAGGTTGGGCACCGTCCACACACGGGACTGTCCGCTCCGCTCCTGCACTGAACTGCCTGCCATCTCCGCTGCCGTGGGTCGAGGGTCTGGGGTCGGGGTCACCCTATCCAGACTCGGTCGTGCTTCCGGCCCACTCGTGGTGCGAGCCGTCGCGGATCTCGCCGACCAGCTCTTCGAGCACGTCCTCGAGCGTCACCACCCCCAGCACGGCTCCCTCCCGAGTCACCACGCGTGCCATGTGGGCACCTCGACGCTGCAGGCTCTCCAGAGCCTCGTGCAACAGGTCCTCGGGTCCGACCGTGGCGAGTGGACGCACCCACTTGTGGTCGATGCTGCGCTGCCGGCGTTCTTCGTCGCTCTCCAGCACGTCCTTGATGTGGAGATAGCCCTGGAGCGTGCCGTCGGCGGTCGCGACGGGGAACCGACTGAAACCCGTCGCGGCGCACAGTGACTCGACGTCGGCAGGCGTCGATCCTGCAAGCACGGTGGTCAGGGTGTCGACCGGCATCAGCACCGAGGTCACGACCTTCTCGGTGAAGCCCAGCGCCCCGGCGAGCCGGTCGTACTCATCGGCCGCGATCATGCCCTCGCCGCGTGACTCCTCGACCAGCGCGGCGACCTGCTCGCGGGTGTAGCTCGAGCTCACCTCGTCCGCGGGCTGGATCCCCAGCATCCGCAGGATGAGGTTGGCGGTCAGGTTGAGCACCGAGATGAAGGGGCGCAGCAGCGTGACGATGACCATCATCGGCGGGCTGAGCACGAGAGCGGCGCGGTCGGCTCCGGCGAGGGCGATGTTCTTCGGCACCATCTCGCCCAGCACCACGTGGAGATAGACCACGATCGTCATGGCGATGACGAACGACACGGGGTGCAGGGCAGCATCAGGAACGTTCAACGCGTGAAGTGCGGGCTCGAGGAGGTGGGCGACGGCCGGCTCTCCGATCGCACCCAGACCCAGCGAGCAGACCGTGATCCCGAGCTGGGCGCCGGCCATGACGAGGGAGACCTGTTCCATCGCTGCCAGGGCGGTCCGTGCTGCCCGGGAGCCTTCCTGGGCGCGGGGCTCGATCTGGCTGCGGCGGGCCGACAGGAGCGCGAACTCCGCCCCCACGAAGAAGGCGTTGAGGGCCAGCAGCACCACCGCGACCAGGACTGCGACGTAGTCAGGCACGTGGCTCCTCCCCCGTCACGACTCGCAGCTCGATCCGGTCCACCCGCAGGCCGTCCATCCGTTCCACGGTCAGGGTCGCGAGGTGCTCACGGGGCACGTCGTGGTCGGCCCGATCAGGAATGGCGACCTCGACCCTGTCGCCGGCCTCGGGAATCTTCCCGAGCTCGCGCATCACGAGACCGCCGACCGTGTCGTAGTCCTCGTGGTGCGGCAGCTCGATCCCGGTTGCGTCCTCGACCTCGTCAGGGCGGAGCAGACCGGAGAGGCTCCAGCTGCCGTCGCGACGCTGCCGGGCGCGGGTGCCGAGGCGATCGTGCTCGTCGGAGATGTCCCCGACGATCTCCTCGACGACGTCCTCGAGGGTGACCACTCCGGCGTGGCCGCCGTACTCATCCAGGACGATGGCCATCTGGAAGCCGTCACCCCGCAGCAGCGCCAGCAGCGGATCGAGCCGCAGGCTGTCGGGCACCACGGTCGGCTTGACCATGATGTGCTTGATCCGGGTGGTGGCCCGCTCGTGCACGGGCAGCGCGACGGCGTGCTTGACGTGGACAGTGCCCACCACGACGTCCTCGGCGTCCAGCACCGGGAACCGCGAGATCCCCGTCTGCCGGGTGAGCTCGATGACCGCAGACGCGCGCTCGGTCTCGTCGATGGTGGTCGTGCGCACCCGCGGCGTCATGATCTCGCCCGCGGTGCGGGTGCCGAACTCGACGCTGCGCTCCATCAGCTCGGCGGTCTCCGGGTCGAGGGTCCCCTGGTCTGCGGAACGCTGCACGAGCGAGGCGAGCTCCTCGGAGCTGCGGGCCGAGCGGAGCTCCTCCTGCGGTTCGATCCCGAGGCGGCGTACGAGGGCGTTGGCCGAACCGTTGAGACCCCGGATCGGCCACTTGTTGATCGCGGTGAAGCCGCGCATGAACCGTTGGGTCCGGCGCGCGGTCTCCAACGGGAGCGCGAGCGCGACGTTCTTCGGCACCATCTCGCCGAAGAGCATCGTCAGGATCGTGCCCAGGGTCAGACCGATCCCGACCGCCACCGGGGACACCCACGACTCCGGGACCCCGACGGTGGTCAGTGGGCCGTCGACCAGCTGAGCGATCGCTGGCTCGGCCAGGAAGCCGATGGCCAGGTTGGTCAGGGTGATGCCCACCTGCGCGCCCGAGAGCTGGGTCGAGAGCGTTCGCAGCGCCCGCTGGACGCCCTGCGCCCCCGCGTCACCCGAGGCCGCCGCGCGCTCGACGCTCACACGGTCGACGGTGACGAGCGAGAACTCCGCTGCGACGAAAAGCCCGCAGATGGCCACCAGGAGCAGCGACACGAGCAGGAGCAGCCACGGAGTCACACCTCAGCCTAAGGGAGCAGGGCCAGCCATCGGACGAGCAGGGGCCAGTCGTCCCGCTTTGGGGACTCATGACACTGCCCCTACCCTGATCGCTCTGGCCGGGGCGATCCGAAGGACACGATGCAGGCGTGGGTGCGTGGCGCGTTCGGCGCCCTGATGATGCTGCTCGTCGTCGCATCGGCGATCACCGGCGCCGACCAGGTCACCAGTGCCCCCACCGCCGTCCAGGCTGCGTCGGGCTCGGTGCTGACCGGGCCTCCTGAGTCGCGTCCCAACATCGTCTTCGTGATGGCCGACGACATGCGCGACGACGACATCAGGTGGATGCCGCACACCCGCGAGCTGCTGGCGGAGCGTGGGATGGATCTCACGGACGCGATCTCGCCCCACCCGCTCTGCTGTCCGGCCCGCGCGCAGCTCCTCACCGGGCAGTACGCACAGAACAACGGTGTGCAGCACAACGCCGGACCCTTCGGCGGCTTCCAGGCCCTGGACCCGGCACAGGAGATCAGTGCCTGGTTCAAACGGGCGGGCTACCAGACCGGCTTCATCGGCAAGTTCCTCAACGGCTACTCCGCCGACGACGTGCGCCCTGCGGGCTGGAACCGTTGGGACCCGTTGAGCGCCGGGGTCTATGACTACTTCGACTTCGCCTTCGAGAACGACGGCGATCCCGAGATCTTCCGCGACAGCTATGTCACCGCCGTCATCGCGGCACGCACCAACGACACCGTCCGGGAGTTCGCGCGCAGCGACGAGCCGTTCCTCGTCTATTCATGGCACCTCGGTCCCCACTACCGGATCACTCCTCGGGGGCGGGCCGTCCCACCGCCGGCAGCTCCCGAGGACAAGGGGACCTACGCCGACGAGCTGCCCCCATCCTTCGAGACCGGGTCCTTCAACGAGCCTGACGTCCTCGACCAGCCGCGGCCCTTCCGCCTGCGCAGGCTCGCCGACGAGGCCGACGTGGTCACCGAGCACCGCGCGCGCCTGCGCTCGCTGCAGTCGGTGGATCGCGCCGTGGCCTCGTTGGTCGAGACGTTGCGCAGCACCGGAGAGCTGAACGACACGGTGATCGTCTTCACCTCAGACAACGGCTATTCGCTCGGCGAGCACCGCTTCCTGGGCAAGAACGTGCTGACCCGGGAGGTGCTCGACGTGCCCCTGCTCGTCCGTGGCCCGGGCGTCGAGCACGGGACCTCCGACCTCCCTGTCACCCTGGTGGACGTGCCGGCGACGTTGACCTCGCTGGCCGGGGTGCAGCCGGGGTGGCAGCTGGACGGCTCCTCGTTCGTGCCGTCGCTGCACGGCCAGGACCAGCCCTTCCGGGACACGACTCTCGTGCAGACCGGGGACGACGGCGGAGACGGGTGGGCCTACCGCGGGGTTCGCACCGACCGCTACCTCTACGGCGTCAACGGCTCGGACGGGTTTCTCTACGACGACCTGCTCGATCCCGCGCAGCAGGTCAACCGCTACGACGACCCGGCCTACTACGAGATCCGGGCGCGGCTCGAGCAGCGCCGCCGTGCACTGCTCAGTTGCCAGGGTGAGGCCTGCAACCGCACGTTCGGGCTCCTGCCCGACCCGACCTGATGCTGGGAACGGTTCGCGGCTGGGGTATGGTTTCGCTCGCTCAGCGCGTCGGCTCGCCGTCTGCATCTGGGTGTTCGGGCTGTAGCGCAGCTTGGTAGCGCACTTGACTGGGGGTCAAGGGGTCGCAGGTTCAAATCCTGTCAGCCCGACCGAAGAAATCGCCTCTGACCTGCGGAAACGCGGGTCAGAGGCGATCTCAACGTGAGGACCTGACGACGAGGTCCAGGAAGTCACCCGTGGTGAGTCCAGCCTCGAGCTCGTGCCTGAAGTGTTCGGCTCGGTTGACGGCATAACGGTTGCGCCGACCGACCTTCTCCTTGGCCACGTAGCCCTGCGACACCAGGTCACCGACGATCTGCTGCACAGCTCGCTCGGTGATCCCCACCGCATCTGCGATGTCTCGCATGCGCGCCTCAGGGTCGATGGCGAGCGAGACCAGCACGTGCCCGTGGTTGGACAGGAAGGTCCACTCGGTCTGGCTCACAGGAAGCAAGCTACGCGAGTCGGCGTTCGCATGATCCCGGCTCACGACCGGGCCGGTTCGTCGATACGCGTGGGCTGGTCGTCGCGCGTCGCGCGCAGGCTGGCGACGACGGCGATGGTGATGCTGGTCGAGATCACGAGCAAGGAGAGCCAGATCGGGATCTTGTAGACGTCGAGCAGGAGCATCTTGACGCCGACGAAGACCAGGATGGCGGCGAGGCCCGCCTTGAGGTAGATGAACCGGTGGATGAGGTCCGCGAGCAGGAAGTACATCGCCCGGAGGCCGAGGATGGCGAAGGCGTTGCTGGTGAACACCAGGAACGGTTCCTGGGTCACGGCGAAGATCGCGGGGATGGAGTCGACGGCGAAGATGATGTCGGTCGTCTCGACCATGACCAGGACGAAGAACAGCGGCGTGGCCACCCACTTGCCGGCCCGCTTGACCCAGAACCTCTGCCCGTCGTACTCATCGGTGGACGGGATGCGCTTCCGGGCCCACCGCAGCACCGGGTTGCGAGAGGGGTCGAGCTGGTCGTCGCGGTGGCTGAACATCTTCCAGCCGGTGTAGACCAGGAACGCGCCGAACAGGTAGAGGATCCAGGCGAAGTTCTCGATCAGCACCACGCCACCCGCGATGAAGATCGCTCGGAACACCAGGGCGCCGAGCACGCCGTAGAACAGGACGCGGTGCTGGTATTCCCGCGGCACCGCGAAGTAGGTGAAGATCAGCGCGAACACGAAGACGTTGTCGACTGCCAGCGACTTCTCGATCAGGTAGCCGGCGAAGTATTCGCCGCCGGCTTGGGAGCCGTAGGTCCACCAGACCACACCACCGAAGGCCAGACCGAGGCTGACCCAGACAGCCGACCAGATCGCCGCTTCCTTCACCGAGACGACGTGTGCCTCGCGGTGTGCGAACAAGTCGACGGCGAGCATCGCCACGATGACCGCAAGCACCGCGGCCCAGGCCCAAACGGGGACATCCATTGCTCAGAACCTCCATCTGCCCGCATGCAGCGGGCCATGGAGGTCTCCCCCACCGCGCGGACACGATGTGCCCAGGTCCACGCGGTCGGCGCACCGGGCCGGGCAGGGCCGACCGGAGTGACGATGACGCCGTGAGTGGGGTACTCCCCTCGTGCGAGACATCATTCACGAATCACGCTTCGTATGTCAAGCCGGCGGGTCAGCCCAGCCAGGTGATCGACCCGTCCACGCGCGCCACGGCCCCGTTGGCGACCTCGACCCAGGGCGCCTCGTGCGGAGCCACACCCATGAGGTGGGAGACCGCGGACCGGATCGCGTCGCCGTGCGAGACCAGCACCGTCACGCTGTCGTGGTCCTCGGCCACCTCGCCCAGCACGGCGGCAAGCCGGTCGTGGACGTCCATCATCGACTCCCCACCGGCCACCGGGAGGGTCGGATCGGCCCAGTCGTGCGCCTCCGCGGCCGCCCAGGTCTCGTCATACCCCCGTCCCTCGAGCCGGCCGAGGTGCTGCTCACGCAGGCGCGGGTCGAGCGCCAGGGCCACCCCGAGGACGTCGCCCACGACCTCGGCGGTCTCGACCGCGCGCACCAGGTCGCTCGTGACGAGCCGGGTGACCGGTCGGCAGGCCAGGTCGTCGCTGATCAGCGATGCGGCGCGGCTTGCCTGCTCACGGCCCAACATCGTGAGCCTCGGGTGGGAGGTCTGTCCCTGGGTCAAGCGCCGGACGTTCCACTCCGACTGGCCATGACGGACGAGGTAGACCAGATGAGTCACGGCCGGGAGTCTGCCGCACGTGTCAGTAGTCTCGGCGGGTGCCCGAGCCCACCACCCGTGCCCTGCCTGCCGCCGGCACGCACGGGGGTGACGGGCCGGCAGTGGCCCGGGCGCTGGGGCTCGACCCGAGCGACCTGCTGGACCTCTCGCAGAACCTCAATCCCTTCGCCGCCGACGTCTCAGCGCTGGTGACCCGCCACCTGAACACGCTCGGCCACTACCCCGACGACGGGCCGGCGACCAGGCTCCTGGCCCAGGCGCTGGACGTTGACCCGACGCGGCTGCTGCTGACCAACGGTGGCAGCGAGGCGATCGCTCTCCTCATCGCCGAGTACGGCGGGCAGGTGCTCGGTGAGCCGGAGTTCGCCCTGCACCCGCGCAGTAACCACGGGCCCGTGTGGCGCAGCAACCCGCACAGCCCGACCGGCAGGCTGGCAGGCGCCGAGGAGCACGCCGACATCTGGGACGAGGCGTTCCATGCGCTGGCCACCGGCCGTTGGACTGCGGGGCGTGCGGGCCTGGTCGTCGGTTCTCTGACCAAGACCTTCGCCTGTCCGGGACTGCGACTCGGCTATGTGCTCGTCGAGGACCCGGTCGACCTGGTCCGGGTGCGTCGCCACCAGCCGCACTGGTCGACCAGCGCCCTCTCTCTGGCGGTGCTGCCGGACCTGCTCGGGTCTGCAGACCTGCCCAGCTGGTCGGCGCAGATCAGCGACGCACGCGACGACCTGGTGGCGCTGCTGCGTGGCTATGACCTCGAGGTGACCCACGGCGCAGCACCCTGGGTGCTGGTCGACCGGCCGGCGCTTCGCGAGGCCCTGGCACCGCACGGAGCCCTGGTCCGCGACTGCACGAGCTTCGGCATGCCGGGTGTCGCGCGCATCGCCGTACCACATCCGGAACAGCTGGGCAGACTCGATCGTGCCCTCGCGCTCGCCCTGGACCCCCCGGCGACCTGAGTCCTCGTTGGGTGTAACTTTCGCGGCGTCTTGAAGACGAAGTCCGGTGAGAGTCCGGCACTGTCCCGCAACGGTCAAGCCACCAGAACCTGGTGGACAAGTCCGGTCGACCTTCACGACGTGAACCGCATCGCCCTCGAGGACAGGGGTGGGTTCGTCCGGCAATGACGTCGTGCGATCGCTTCCTCCTCGATCAACCAGGAGGAACGTTGAACCACATCCGACCCGTGCCCGCCGCCTTGTTCTTGGCCGCCTCGCTCGCCCTCACCGGCTGCAGCCAAGCCAGCTCGTCCGAGGCCTCCAGTGCGTCCGAGGACGCCACGACTTCTGCCTCGGCCGCCGACTTCCCGGTGACGATCGACGCCGCCAACGGCGAGGTCACGCTCGACTCGCGGCCCGAGCGCATCGTCTCCCTCTCCCCCTCGGCCACCGAGATCCTCTTCGCCATCGGCGCTGGGGACCAGGTGATCGCCGCAGACGAATACTCGACCTATCCGGCGGAGGCACCGACCACCGACCTGTCGGCGTACGACCCGAACGTCGAGGCCATCGCCGGCTACGAGCCCGACCTCGTCGTGATCGCCAACGACACCAACGGCATCGTCGGCGCGCTGGCCAAGCTCGACATCCCGACCATCGTCAACGAGGCTCCGGCCACCGTCGAGGACGGCTATGACGGGGTGGCGGCCCTCGGTATGGCCACCGGTCACGTCGACGAGACCGCGGAGGTCGTGGCCGACATGCGGGCCGAGGTCGACGAGGGGCTGGCAGCCGCTCCCCAGGACCGCTTGCGGATCTATCACGAGCTCGACGAGAAGCTCTATGCCGCCAGCTCGCACAGCTTCATCGGATCGGTGTACGACTCGCTCGGTGCGACCAACGTCGCCGACGCGGCCGACAAGCAGAAGAGCGGTTATCCGCAGCTGACCGAGGAGGCGGTGATCGCCGCCGATCCCGAGCTGATCGTGATCACCGACCAGGTCAGCTACACCGCCGACGACGTGGCGAACCGGCCCGGATGGGAGAACGTCAGCGCCGTCAGGAACGGCAACATCGTCACCGTCGACGCCGACATCTCCTCACGCTGGGGGCCGAGGCTGCCGCAGCTGATCGAGTCGATCGCCGACGCCATGGCCTCGGTCAAGACGCCAGTCGGCTGAGCACATGCTGACCGACACCACTTCGGCACCGGCACAGTCACCGGCGCTCGAGACGCCCGGCACGGTCGTCCGTGCGGCCGATCGTGCCTATCGGTTGTCCCTGCCTGCCCTGATGGTCGCGCTGGCCGTGCTCGCAGTTGCGGGCCTGGTCAGCGCGACCCGGGGCGCCGCCGGGCTGCCGGTGGCCGGAGTGGTGTCGGCGCTGCTCGACGCGTTGCCCGGGGTCGCGGTCGACTCAGGGCTGACCACCTCCCAGGAGGCGATCCTGTGGTCCATCCGGCTGCCGCGGATGGTGCTGAGCATGCTCGTCGGGGCGGCGCTCGGGATGGCCGGAGCCGCCTACCAGGGGGTCTTCCGCAACCCGCTCGCCGACCCCTACCTGCTCGGGGTCTCGGCGGGGGCCGGACTCGGCGCCGTGCTCGCGCTCGGCTTCGAACTGGACCTGAGCTTCGGGCCCTTCAGCGCAGTCCCTGCAGCAGCGTTCGCCGGCGCACTGCTCGCAGTCAGCGGGTCAGCCCTGATCGCTCGCGGCTCGTTCGCCTCGACCGCGACCCTGCTTCTCTCCGGCGTGGCGATGGCGGCGCTCTTCTCCGCAGCCCAGACCTATGCGTTGCAGCAGCTCGACGAGACAAGGGCGCGAGAGGCACTGAGCTGGCTCTTCGGGCAGCTCACCACCCACGGCTGGGACCAGGTGTTGCTGCTGCTCCCCTATGTCGTCCTCTCCGGCGTGGTGCTGCTCGGCTGCGCCCGACACCTCGACGTGTTGCGCCTGGGGGACGACGAGGCCATGGCGCTCGGACTCAAGCCGGCACGAGTGCGGCTGGTCGTGATCGTCGCGGCCACCCTGATGACGGCTGCGGCGGTGTCGGTCAGCGGCCTGATCGCGTTCGTCGGGCTGGTGGTGCCGCACGTGGTGCGGATGCTCACCAGTCACAGCTATCGGGTGATCCTGCCGCTCTCGGGGCTGCTCGGGGGTGCCTTCCTGGCCGGCGTCGACGTCGGCGCACGCACGCTGGTCGCACCGGCTGAGCTCCCGGTGGGCGTGATCACGGCGTTCGTGGGAGCTCCCTTCTTCGCGTTCGTGCTCTGGCGCCGGGGTGGACCCAGATGAGGCTCCGCGCCGCCGGACTGCGGGTCCGCCTTCGCCGCACGGAGGTGCTGCACGGCATCGACCTCGAGCTGGACGCCGGGGAGTGGCTCGGCGTGATCGGGCCCAACGGCGCCGGCAAGTCGACCCTGCTCAAGGCGCTCGCCGGCGTCCTGCGCCACACCGGCACCCTCGAGATCGGGGCCGGCCCGCGCGCCACTCAGATCGCGCTGATGCCGCAGGCGCCGTTGCTGCCCGACGGCATGTCGGTCGTGGAATACGTCCTGCTCGGCCGCACGGTCCACCTGGGCTGGCTGCGCGGCGAGACCCGCCGAGACCGCCGGATCGCAGCGGACGTGATCGGCAGGTTGGGTCTCGACGAGTTCGCCGACCGTCCCGTCACGTCCCTCTCGGGTGGCGAGGCCCAACGGGCGGTCGTGGCACGAGCCCTCGCCCAGCAGACCCGGGTCCTGCTGCTCGACGAACCGACCAGCGCCCTCGACCTCGGCCACCAGGCCGAGGTGCTGAGCCTGGTCGACGAGCTGCGACGACAAGACGGCATCAGCGTGATCGCCGCGATGCACGACCTCGGCTCCGCCGCGCGCCACGCCGACCGCCTCCAGCTGCTCGCAGCCGGGTCGACCGAGGCGGTCGGTGCCCCCAGCCAGGTGTTGGACCCCGCCGTGCTGTCGCGCGTCTATCGCACCCCGCTCGACGTGCACCGACTCGACGACGAGCTCGTCGTCCTCCCCCACCGCTCGACCACCACCGGAAGGAACACCCCATGACAGACCACGCAGAGCCGCGCACGAAGCGCCCCTACGACAAGCGCGAGCTGCACTCGGCGCCGTCGCTGGTGCTGGTCAACACCGGCCACGGCAAGGGCAAGTCGACGGCAGCCTTCGGCACCGTGCTGCGGTCGGTGGCGCGGGAGTGGCCGACCGCCGTGGTGCAGTTCATCAAGAGCGGCAGCTGGCACACCGGCGAGGAGAAGATCAGCCGTCAGATCGGGGTCGACTGGTTCACCGCCGGCGACGGCTTCAGCTGGGACTCCACCGACCTCGACGAGAGCCGGGCCAAGGCAGTGGCGGCCTGGGCGTTCGCCAAGGACCTCATCAACGCAGGCGAGCACCGGATGATCCTGCTCGACGAGGTCAGCTATCCGATGAACTGGGGTTGGATCGACGCCGACGACGTCGCCGCGACCCTGCGGGAGCGACCGACCGACACCAGCGTCTTCCTCACCGGACGTGAGATGCCGCAGCCGGTCATCGACGTCGCGGACACCGTCACGGAGATGGTGAAGGTCAAGCACGCCTTCGAACAAGGCATCCGGGCACGCAAGGGGATCGACTATTGAGCGGCGCCCTGCTGGTCTGCGGTGCCACCAGCGGTGCCGGCAAGTCCACCGTCACCTCCGCGCTGTGCCGGACCTGGTCAGACGCCGGGCGTGACGTCGCGCCGTTCAAGGCCCAGAACATGTCCAACCACGCCGCGGTCACGGCCGACGGTGGCGAGATCGGACGCGCCCAGGCGATGCAGGCGGTGGCGGCACGGGTGGCCCCGGACCGACGGATGAACCCGATCCTGCTCAAGCCGTCGGCCGAGCGGACCAGCCACCTCGTCGTGCTCGGTGACGAGCTCTCGCTCACGGACGCCGCCGGCTACGGCGAGGTCTCGCGTGGTCTGCGGGACGTGGTCCTCGACGCATTCACCTCGCTGCGCGCGGAGCACGACTGGGTGGTCGCGGAAGGTGCTGGTGGAGCGGCGGAGATCAACCTCCTGGACCGCGACCTGGTCAACCTGCCGCTCGCGGCTGCCGCCGGCATGCCGGCGATCGTGCTGGTCGACATCGACCGTGGCGGGGCGTTCGCGTCGGCATACGGGACCTGGGCGCTGCTCCCGGACCACCTGCGGCGTCAGGTTCGCGGCTTCGTGTTCAACCAGTTCCGCGGCGATGCCTCCCTGCTCGACTCCGGTCATGCAGAGCTCACCGACCGCACCGGGTTGCCAGTGCTCGGAGTGCTCCCGCACCTCGGTCACCATCCGATGCTCGGCCTCGAGGACAGCCTCGACCTGGCGGCGACCACGCGACCGGTCACCTCGCCGTCGCCCCTGCGGGTAGCGGTCGTGCGGCTGCCGCACCTGGCCAACCCGTCCGACTTCGACCCGCTCGTGATGGAACCTTCGGTGAGCCTGCGCTGGGCCACCCATCCCGACGACGTCGAGGACGCGGATCTCGTGATCCTGCCGGGCAGTCGCACGACGGTCGCCGACCTGGCGTGGGCCCGCGAGCGCGGCCTGGCCGACGCCGTGGCCCGCACCGATGCGGCTGTGCTCGGGATCTGCGCCGGCTATCAGATGCTCGGGCGGTGGATCGACGACCCGATCGAGTCAGGATCAGGCCGGGTGTCCGGGCTGGCCCTGCTGGACGTGGAGACGACGTTCGCCACGCCGAAGATCGTGCGCCGGACCGGCTCCGGCTATGAGATCCGGTGGGGACGCCCAACGGGTGGCGATCCCTGGGACGCCCGCGTCGAGGGCAGCCGCCGGGGTTCGGTGCACGGGACCAGCGTGCACGGCCTCTTCGATGACGACAGCTTCAGGCACTCCTTCCTGGGCGAGGTGGCACGGTCGCGTGGACGGCGTTATGTCCCGTCCCCCGTGCCCTTCGACACGGCCGTGGACGAGCACCTCGACCACCTGGCGGCATGGCTCGGCGACCACCTCGACCTGGCGGCCGTGGACGAGATCGCGACCTCGGCCCTGCCGGCCTCCGAGGCCCCGGGGTGGTTCCGATGACGTATGGCGCCAGCATCCTGCCTCCCGGCCCCGACCACCGGCACGTCCTGGTCTGGCAGTTCGATCGTCCGGTGCACGCGTTGTCGTCGGCCTCGGTCGGCGGTGGCTTCAGCACGCCTGCCTGGCTGCTCAACGTCGGTGTGCCGCACGACTACTCGCGGATCGACCTCGACGAGCACGCAGCAGCAATCGCGACCGGGCGGGACCTCTCCGGGTCGGGCATCGCGATGTTCACGGCCGTCGACGTCACCCGGGCGGAGCATGCGTGCTTCGAGGGAGCGTCGGTGTGCGCGACCGTCGGGGTCACCAAGCCGACGTGGGCCGCCGACCCGGAGGCCGGGCACGCCCTCTGGCCGGGCACGATCAACCTGGTCGCGCAGCTGCCGGTCGCCCTGGAGCAGCCCGCGATGGTCCAGGCCCTGCTCGCCATGACGGAGGCCAAGACCCAGGCACTGCTGGAGACGCAGGTGCCCGGCACGGGAACAGCGAGCGACGCGATCACGCTGGTCTGCCCCGTCGCAGACCGGGCGGAGCGGTTCGGGGGTGTGCGGTCCACCTGGGGTCATCGGTTGGCGATGGCGACGCATGCCGCCGTGCACCAGGGGCTGGCCGCACATCCGGGACGTGCCCGATGAGCCGCCTGGGACATCGCGCGATCGGCGTCGCTCTCGGGTTGCTGCTGCAGAAGGCATTGCCGGAGCCGCCGGACCGCTGGCACCCGGTGGGCTGGTTCGGAACGGCGATGCAACGGGTCGAGGCAGTCACCTACGCCGACAGCCGCTCCGCCGGGGTGCGCCATGCCCTCGCGGGTGTCGCGCTCGGCGCGGTGGCCGGCCGGGCGACAAGTTCCACCGTCCTGGCCGTGGGGCTCTGCGCGGCTGGTCGCGAGCTGCGCCGGGCGGCACGGCTGGTCGAGGCACCCCTGCTCGACGGTGACCTGGCAGGCGCTCGCGCCCACCTGCCCTCGCTCGTCGGTCGCGACCCGAGCCGACTCGACGCATCGGCGATCGCTGCAGCCGTGGTCGAGTCGCTGGCGGAGAACTCGGTCGACGCCGTGATCGCACCAGCCGCCTGGGGTCTCCTCGCCGGCGCCCCCGGGGTGCTGGCGCACCGGGCGATCAACACGATGGACGCCATGGTCGGCCACCACGACGACCGCTACGAGAACTACGGCTGGGCCTCAGCCCGCCTCGACGACGGCGCCAACTGGATCCCGGCCCGACTCTTCGCGCTGCTGGTCATGGCGGCCGAGCCCGGCCGCGCGAGCGCTGTCCGCGGAGCCGTACGACGCGATGCCCACCTGCACCCCTCCCCCAACGCCGGCGTGGCGGAAGCCGCGGTCGCTGCCGCGCTCGGGCGTGAGCTCGGCGGCCCGCTGCACTACGGCGAACGCCACGAGGACCGGCCACGACTCGGTGACGGCGCCCGCCCCGAGGCGGTCGACATCTCGAGGGCGCGAGAGCTGACGAGCCGGGTCGAATGGGCGCTCATCGGGGCGCTGGTGCTGCTGTGGTGGACAGACCGCCGGCTCGCGCCCGCCCACGCCGGGGCCATGCGCACGAGGAGGACCACCTGATGGCACTGACCTTCCTGACCGGCGGAGCCCGCAGCGGTAAGTCGGCTCGCGCCGTGCTGATGGCCAGCGCGAGCGACCGTCCTGTCACGTTCATCGCGACCGCGCGGGCAGGTGACGCAGAGATGGCGGACCGGATCCGGCTGCACCGGGCCGAGCGCCCAGCCCGCTGGGAAACCGTCGAGGCGCCGCTCGACCTCGGAGCGGCGGTCGCCGGGGTCGGAGCCGAGTCCGTGGGAATCATCGACTGCCTCTCGTTGTGGGTCGCCAACCTCCTCGAGCGCGGTGACTGCGGGGTCGAGATCGAAGCAGCAGCCGAGCGGGTCGCCGCAGCCTGCGCCGCCAGCAGGGCGGACTGGATCGTGGTCAGCAACGAGGTCGGCATGGGCCTGGTGCCGATGCATCCCCTCGGCCGCGACTACCGCGACCGGCTCGGCCGGGTCAACGCCACCTTCTCCCGCCATGCCTCGCTCGCCCAGCTCATGGTCGCCGGGCGCGCTCTCACGCTCGGTGACCACAACCACGACCTCGACCTCATCACAAGGAGAACCCATGACTGACCTGACCGTGCTGATGAGCACCATCGAGGCGATCCGGCCCGCTTCCGACCAGACCCGGCGGGAGGCCACGGCCGCCATGGCCGACAAGGTCAAGCCCCTGGGCAGCCTGGGTCTCCTGGAGGAGGTCGCGATCCGCATCGCGGCCCTGCGCGGCCGAGTCGACCTGCCCGACCCGACCCCCGCCGTCGTCGTCTGCGCCGCCGACCACGGCATCGCCCGCGAAGGGGTGAGCGCGTTCCCCCAGGCAGTCACCGGGCTGATGCTCACCGCGTTCGGCACCGGCGGGGCCGCCGTGGCGGTGCTGTCCCGAGCCGCCGGTGCCCGGCTGGTGGTGGCCGACCTCGGCGTGATCGACCCACCGGTGGTGCCCGGCGTGCTCGACCTCAGCATCCGTCCGGGCACCGCCAACAGCGTCGACGGTCCGGCGATGACCCCGGCCGAGGCCACTGCGGCGCTCCGCCAGGGCATCGACCTCGCCCATGAGCTCGTCGACGACGGTGTCGACCTCATTGCCCTCGGCGAGATGGGCATCGGCAACACCACCACCGCCAGCGCACTGACCGCTGCGCTCCTCGGTCTTGATGCTGCCGCGACGTGTGGCCGCGGCACCGGCCTCGACGACGAGCAGGTGGCCCACAAGGTCTCGGTGGTCGACCAGGTCCTGGCGCGACACGCATCAGTGTCCGACGACCCACTCGCCGTCCTAGCTGCGATGGGTGGTCTCGAGGTGGCGGCGCTTGCCGGTGTCGTGCTCGGCGCCGCAGAGCGGAAGGTCCCTGTGCTCGTGGACGGGTTCATCACCGGGGCCGCTGCGCTGGTGGCCGCCCGACTCGCGCCCGCGTGCACCGACGCGATGGTCGCAGCGCACCTCTCTCCCGAGCCCGGCCACGCCCTGCAGCTCGCCGCGCTGGGGCTGCGGCCGCTGCTCGACCTGCAGATGCGACTCGGCGAGGGCAGCGGGGCGGCCCTCGCGATCAACGTCGTGCGCTCGTCCATCGCTGTGCTCACCGAGATGGCGACGTTCGCCAGCCTCGGCCTGGACCAGACCAGTCCGGTGACCTGAGTGCGCACCCTGGCCGCGGCCACGATGCTGCTCACCCGGGTGCCGGTCCCGTCCTCGGCGGGAGGCGTCGATCCCGCTCGTGCCGCCGCGCTCTATCCCCTGGTCGGTGCCGGGATCGGGGGCGTCGTGGGGGGCATCGCCGTCGGAGCCGGGGAGCTGTGGCCGGTGCTGGTCGTTGCCACCTTGGCGGTCGCTGCAGAAGTGATCCTCACCGGCGCCCTGCACCTGGACGGGCTGGCCGACTGCGCCGACGGACTGGCCGGCCGCGACCGCGAGCACCGGCTGCAGATCATGAAGGACCACGCCATCGGTGTGTATGCCGCAGCAACCCTGTCACTGCACCTGCTGGTGAAGGTGGCCGCCCTGGCGGCCCTGCTGCACGCGCTTCGGCCGGAGGAGATGCTGCTTCTCCTGGTCGGCGTGTACGCAACGTCTCGCGGAGCGATGCTGCCGCTGGCGCGGCTGCTGCCCTACGCCCGGACCGACGGGACCGGCCGTGCCGTGGTCGAGGGACTGGGCACGAGGCAGCTGCTGACCGGTCTCGTCCTGGTGCTCGTCGGGTCGGCAGCGACGGTCGCTGTCGATCCCGGGGCGGCGCTGCTGGTCACCCTCGTTGCTGCGCTGACCACCCTGTCGATCGGGCTCCTGGCGCAGCGCCGCATCGGCGGCGTGACCGGGGACGTGCTCGGCGCTTGCGCGGAGCTGACCGTGTCAGCCATGTTGTTGGCGGCGGTCGCCGTCCTCGCCTGACGCCGGCCCGCGACGCGCCGTACGCCCGTGCGGGTGCAGACAATCGGGCGGGCATCCCCCTACCGTGGACGGATGGGCCGACTCATCTCTCTCCTTCTCGTCATCTGGTTGGTCATCGGCGCGTTCGCCGCCTACGACCGCGACTACTTCTCGGACGCCAAGACCAACTGCGCGGAGGCGAGCAACATCGCGCTGACCGTCGTCGCCGGTCCGCTGAACTTCATGGGCGTCAACCCGAAGGTGGACTGCAAGAAGGTCGACGTGGACCTCCCCGAACCTTCGAAGTGACCCGCCTGTAGCACCCATTCCCCGGCCCGGGGACCGTTTCGGGCAAACACCACCCGATCGAATCAATCACCGACCCAGTTGGCGCAAAGCCCCTCCGCGCACGCCTGCGCACAGCCACCATTGACGAGGCCGTCTCGTCGAAGGGTGTCTGTACATGTTGCTTGGTCGTGTCGCGACAGCGGTCATCGGTGCCTGCGCATCGCTGCTGTTCGTCGCCGGGCCGGCCAGCGCCGTACCCTCCGATCCCACCGGGGGGACAGCCAAGTCCGCCAGGTCTGCCAAGGCCCCGTCGGCTCTCGAGGCGGCTGTCGCGCGCCACGTCGACCACCGCGAGCAGGCGCTCACGGCCATGATGTCTGCGGCCGACGAGCACGCAGCGGTCGAGCAGGTGCGGGCCCAGCGCCTCGCGGCCCTCGGCTACCACGGCGACGTCACCGACCTCGACCACGTGCTGCCGGTGCCTGCTGACAGCTACCGCATCTCCGCGGGGTTCGGCCTCGCCGGCGCCATGTGGGCAAGCACCCACACCGGTCTCGACTTCGCCGCGTCCTCCGGCACTCCCCTGGTCGCCGTCGCCGACGCGACCGTGACCGAGGTCGCCGATGCCGGCCCCTACGGACTGCGCACGATCCTCACGCTCGAGGACGGCACCGAGGTCTGGTATGCCCACCAGCTGCTGTCACTCGTCGAGCCGGGCCAGACCGTGGAGCTCGGCGAGTCGATCGGGATGGTCGGCTCCACCGGCAACAGCACCGGCCCGCACCTGCACCTCGAGATCCACCCCGACGGCGGAGATGCCATCGACCCGGTCGAGTGGTTGACCGGCCACGACCTGGCTCCCTGAGCTCAGCGCTTGCGCTTCTCGCGTGGGCGCTGCTGCAGGATGATGGGTGTGCCGACGAAGCCGAACTGCTCACGCAGCCTGCGCTCGATGAAGCGCTCGTAGGAAGCGTCGAGCTTGCCGCTGGTGAACAGGATGAAGGTCGGCGGCGACGTCGAGGGCTGGGTGGCGAAGAGGATCTTGGGCTGCTTGCCGCTGCGGACCGGGTGCGGGTGCTCCCCCACCAGCCTGCCCAGGAACGTGTTGAGCGCTCCCGTCGAGATCCGCGTCTCCCAGCCTGCCAGCGCCTTGTCGAGCGCAGGCACGAGCCGGTCGACGTGCCATCCCGTCTTGGCGGTGATGTTGATCCGGGGCGCCCACTGCACCTGCACGAGATCGCGCTCGATCTCACGCTCGAGGTAGTAGCGGCGCTCGTCGTCGACGAGGTCCCACTTGTTGAAGGCGATCACCATGGCACGCCCGGCGTCGCGGATCGTCTGGATGATGCGCATGTCCTGCTCGGAGACCGTCTGGCCGGCGTCCAGCACCAGGACGGCCACCTCGGCCCGGTCGATGGCGGTCGAGGTGCGCAAGGAGGCATAGAACTCGTGACCCGAGGCTTCCTTGACGCGCTTGCGGATGCCTGCCGTGTCGATGAAGCGCCAGGTGCGGTCGCCCATCTCGACCAGCTCGTCGACCGGGTCGACGGTGGTGCCGGCCACGTCGTCGACGACGACCCGCTCGGAGCCGGCGAGCTTGTTGAGGAGGGAGGACTTGCCGACGTTGGGCTTGCCGACCAGGGCGATGCGCCGAGGCCCACCGATCTCACCGAAGGTCTCGGGCGGCGTCTCGGGCAGTGCAGCCAGGATCGCGTCGAGCATGTCGCCGGAGCCACGACCGTGGAGGGCGGAGACGGCGAAGGGCTCGCCCAGTCCCAGGTTCCACAGGCCGTAGGCCTCGGCCTCGGCGCGCTGGTCGTCGACCTTGTTGGCCGCCAGCACGACCGGCTTGCCGGACTTGCGGAGGATCTTGACGACTGCCTCGTCGGCGTCGGTGATGCCGACAGTGGCGTCGACGACGAACAGGACCGCGTCGGCCAGCGTGACGGCGACCTCGGCCTGTGCCGCGATGCGTTCGAACAGGCCACGGGCGTCCGGGTCCCACCCGCCGGTGTCGACGACGGTGAAGGCGCGGCCGTTCCAGTTGGCGTCGTAGGAGACGCGGTCGCGGGTCACGCCCGGCCGGTCCTCGACGACGGCTTCACGGCGGCCGATGATCCGGTTGACGAGGGTGGACTTCCCGACGTTGGGGCGCCCGACGACGGCGAGCACCGGTGTCGGGCCCGTGGGCTCGTCGTCGTACTCGGTCATGGGGCTCCCTGCTGGTCGGGTGGACTGCTGTCCTGGTTGGTGTGCCCGGCTGGTGCCGAGTAGTCGTCGGCATGGCTGCCGAACCCCGTCGCGGGGTCGGCCTCCCGGTCGCCTGCCGGCAGTGGTCCGGGCAGCGACCGCCCGAGCAGCGCGAGGGCTCGCGCTTGTTCCTGCCTGAGGTGCTCCCAGATCAACAACGAAGTGGCCAGGATGTGTTCCCGGGTGCGTGGCCACGGCAGGCGGGGGTGCTCCACGCCTGGCCGAAGACCATGTCGATGGTGCTGCCACGCGGGGGGAGGTCGCCGCTGTGCGCACCCCTGGCACGCGTCCCGACCTGGGTCACCGGGACCACCGGCGCCCCGGACGCCAGCGCGAGATAGGTGACGCCGTGGTGGAAGACGTCGAACTCCCCCGCCCCGCGGGTGCCCTCGGGGAAGATCCCGACCACGCCACCGTCGCGCAGCACGCGCAGGCACGACTTGACGGCGCTCGGGTCTGCGCCGAAGCGGTCGAGAGGGATCTGGCCCGCAGCCCGCAGCACCGGGCCCAGCCTGCCGGCGAACATCTCCTGCTTGGTCAGGGCGTGGACCGGTCGGGGGGACAGGACGGTGAGCAACGGACCATCGAGCCAGCCGGTGTGGTTGGAGGCCAGGATGACCGGACCGTCAGCGGGCACCCGGGTGCGGTCATGGACCTTGACGTCCCAATAGGTGCCCACTCCGGCACGCGCGACCGGTCGCAGGACCCGCAGCAGCCCGCGCCGCGGGTGTTGGTCACTCGGCCTGGGCAGCTCGGTCATGCCTCGGCCTCGAGGGCCTCCACGAGCGTCACGACCTGCTCGATGACCTCGTCCAGCGTGTATGGCGTGGTGTCGATGTGGACCGCGCCCTCGGCCAGCACGAGGGGAGCCGTGGCCCGCCCCGAGTCGATCCGGTCGCGAGCGAGCAGGGAGTCCTGGGTCGCGGCGACGTCGCCGCCGGCCTCGGCGGCCCGGCGGATGGCGCGTGCCTGGGCGTCGGCGCTGAGATAGACCTTCACCGGGGCGTCCGGCGCCACCACCGACCCGATGTCGCGGCCCTCGACGACGATCCCGCCGGCTCCGATGATCTGGCGCTGGAGCTCGAGCAGCCGGGACCGCACCCGGGGCACTGCACTGACCGGGCTCACTGCAGCGTTGACCTCGTCGCTGCGGATGGCGACCGAGACGTCGGCCCCGTCCACGCGGATCGTCGGGTTGTCCGGATCGGTGCCGGACTCGATCTGCGGCTCGTCGGCGTGCGCCGCGATCGCCTCCGGATCGGTCAGGTCGACGCCCTGGGCGAGCATCCACCAGGTGATCGCGCGGAACATCGCACCCGTGTCGAGGTAGCGCAGCCCGAGCCGCCCTGCGACTCCCCGCGAAGTGCTGGACTTGCCGGAGCCGGAGGGTCCATCAATGGCTACGACAAGTGAACTCACGGGGGGTGAGACTACCGGTGGATCGTCCATCCGCGGGATTCCAGGGCGTCGAGGAGGTGCTCGGCGCGACTCTCCTCCACCACCAGCTCGGTGAGCCCGACCGGCCGGCCGGGATCGTGGTCGATGTGCACGTCCTCGATGTTGACGCCGATCTCGCCGGCGTCGCCGAACAGGCGCGCGAGCTCACCGGGGTTGTCAGGCACGGAGACGAACACCGAGAGCATCGGCCGGACCGGACCGCCGTGCTTGCCCGGGATCGCCAAGGTGCCGGCGACCCCCTCACCGAGGATGGAGCGCAGGGTCTCCCACTCGTCGTTGTGGACCGCGTCGATGAGGACGTCGAGGCGCCCCCGCAGCTCGCCCAGGAGCTCGCCGACCGCCTGTGAGTTGGCAGCGAGGATCTGCTGCCACAGCACCGGGTCGCTCGCAGCGATCCGGGTGACGTCACGCACTCCCTGCCCTGACAGCGCGAGGTGGTCGGGTGGCGCGCCAGCAAGGCGTCCAGCGACCAGCACGGCCGCCAGGTGAGGCAGGTGGGAGGTGCGGGCGACGGCCTTGTCGTGCTCCACCGGGGAGAGCCTCGTCGCCATCGCTCCGCAGACGTCGATCAGCCGCATCACCGCCTCGACGGCCGCCGGGCAGAGCCCTCGTGCGGGGTGATCGCCCAGGGGCGACCGTCGAAGAGTGCGGCGCTTGCGGCCAGCGGCCCCGAGCGCTCGCTGCCGGCCATCGGGTGCGACCCGACATACCTCGACAGCTGGTCAGGTGTCACCCGGGGAGTCACCTCGGCCAGCGGGCGGCCCTTGACGCTGCCGACATCGGTGACGACCGCGTCGCTGCCGTCCAGCGCCGCCGTGATCGCGTCGGCGAGGTGATCGGGGGGTACGGCGACGACGACGAGCCCCGGCCGGTCGTCGGCCCGCCTGGGCCGACCCGCGCCCAGGCCGCTGGCGGTGCGGACGTGCTCGGCCGAGATGTCGGTGAGCACCACCTCCATCCCTGCACGACGGCACGCCAGACCGATCGAGGTCCCGAGGAGTCCGGTGCCGACGATCTCGATCAGCGTCGCGTCCTCAGTCGTCATCGGGGACGTCGCGCGTCTTGACGAGGTCGCGCCGCAGGTTGGCCGCTCCGTGCAGGTAGACGTGGGTGATCTCGGCGCGCGGCAGGTCGGTCTCGACGTGCGCGAGCATCCGCACGCAGCGCGGCATCGAGCCCTCGATCTCCAGCTCCCGGGCGCAGATCAGCGGGACGTCACCGAACCCGAGGCGGCGCGCGGCGTAGGCAGGGAACTCACTGACCAGGTCGCTGGTCGCGGTGAAGATGACGGAGATGAAGTCGTCGACCTCCAGGTGGTTGACGCTCATCACGTCGGTCACCATCTCCGCGACCCGGTCGAGCATGTGCTCGCGCGTGTCGGAGTCGAGCTGGGTCGCTCCCCTGATTGCCCTCGTTGCCACGGGCGTCACCCTAGCTGCGTGGGCTGCCCGGTGGATCAGCCCCGCTCGGTGTCGAGCAGCTCCCCCAGCTCGGTGAGCGTCAGGTCACGCATCTCCCCCAGCGGCAGCCGGCCGAGCTCGACGGGCCCGATCGAGGTGCGGGTCAGTCGGGTGACTGGGTGACCGACGTGCTCCAGCAGGCGCCGGACGATGCGGTTGCGGCCCTCGTGGATGACCAGCTCGACGATGGTGCGTTCGCGCGAGGTCCGCCCGTGACTGCCTTCGACGATGCGGGCGCGCGCGACCTCGACGGGTCCGTCGTCGAGCTCCACGCCGCGCAGCAGCTGCTTGATGATCCCCTTGTGCAGCTCTCCCTCGACCTCGGCGACATAGGTCTTCTCGATCTCGAAGGAGGGGTGCGCGAGCCGCTGGGCGAAGTCACCGTCGTTGGTGAGGATGATCAGGCCCGACGTGTCGGTGTCGAGCCGGCCCACGTGAAAGAGGCGTTCGGCACGCTCGGCCACCAGGTCGCCGATGCACGTGCGTCCCTCGGGGTCGGACATCGTCGACACGACCCCGCGCGGCTTGTTGAGGACCAGATAGACGTTTGCCGAGATGGGGGGCAGCAGACGTCCCTCGACCCTGATCACCGCGGTGCGCGGGTCGACCTTGGTGCCCAGGCGGGTGACCACCTCGCCGTCGACCTCGACCGCACCCTCGAGCATCAGCTCCTCGCACTTGCGCCGGCTGGCGACTCCCGACTGTGCGAGCAGCTTCTGCAGCCGGATCATCCCGTCGGCGTCGGTCTCCGGGCGCTGGGAGGAGGGGTGGTTGCCCTTGTCGTCGTGGGGCTTCATGCGATCTCGGTCCCGCCGTCGGGTTCGGTGCCCTGGCCGCTGTGGGGCGAAGAGTGCGCTGACGACTGCCCTGCCGGCTCCGCCGGCTGCTGCGGGGTCGGCTGCGGGGTCGGCTCCGCCGGCTGCTGCGCGGCCGGTTCGGCGGCGTGCGACGCCAGCTGGCCGAGCTCGCCCTCGAGGTCGTCCATGTCGGGCAGGTATGGCGCGAGCTCGGGCAGCTCCCCGAGCGAGGTGATCCCGATCCGCTCGAGGAAGTAGGTCGTGGTCCGATAGAGGTTGGCGCCCGTCTCGTGGTCCTGACCGGCTTCCTCGACCAGGCCCCGGTTGAGCAGCGTGCGCATGACACCGTCGACATTGACGCCGCGGATCGCCGAGACCCGTGCGCGCGAGACCGGCTGCTTGTAGGCGACGACCGCCAGCGTCTCGAGAGCAGCCTGGGTCAGCCGTGCCTGCTGCCCCTCGAGGACGAAGCCCTCGACCACGGCAGCGAACTCGTCGCGGGAGTAGAAGCGCCAGCCACCGGCGACGTTGCGCAGCTCGAAGCCACGGCCCTGCTCGACATACTCGCCGGCCAGCTCCGTCAGCGCTGCGTCCACCGCCTCGACGGGGTGCCCCACCACGGACGCGAGCTGGACCTTGTCGAGCGGTTCGTCGGCGACGATCAGGATCGCCTCGAGCGAGGGCCGCAGGTCGGCCACCGCGACGTCCAGCGTCTCCACCTCGGTCGGCGGTGGAGTCGGGGTCTCACTCATCGTCGTGCCCTTCAGGTTGCTCGGTGCCGTCGAACTCGTCGGTGATCTCGATGTCGCCCTCCTCGGCGCCGGTCCAGCGCACCGTGAGCTCCCCGAGGGGGTGACCTGTTCGAAGGAGATCACACCTTCGCGGAAGAGCTCGAGGAGGGAGAGGAACCTCGCGACGGTCGTCAGCCTGTCGGGTGAGTCGCCGCAGAGCGCCCGGAACGTCATGGTCCCCGACCGGCGCAGCCGATCGACGACGAGCGCCGCCTGCTCGCGCACGCTCACCTTGGCCGCGTGGATGTGCTGCAGCGACACCTCGAGGACCGGCTTGGGCTCGAGCGCCTTGGCGGCGAGCTGCGCGAACTGGTCGAGCCCGATCCCGATCAGCACCTCTGGCAACAAGGTGGCGAACCGCTCCTCCATGCCGACCTGGCGCGGGTGTCGGGTCGACTCGGCCGCGAGCCGCTCAGCGAGGGCGCCTGCGACCAGCTTGAAGGCGCGGTATTGGAGCAGTCGGGCGAAGAGGAGGTCGCGCGCCTCCAGCAGGGCCAGGTCCTCCTCGTCCTCGACGTCGCCCTGGGGCAGCAGCCGGGCGGCCTTGAGGTCGAGCAGGGTCGAGGCGACCAGCAGGAACGAGGTGGTCTGCTCCAGGTCCCACACCGGCCCACCGGTCTTGACGTGGGCGATGAACTCGTCGGTGACCCGCGACAACGCCACCTCGGTGATGTCGAGCTTGTGCTTGGCGATCAGGCTGAGCAGCAGGTCGAAGGGGCCCTCGAAGTTCTCCAGGTGTACGGCGAAGGCCGGCGCCTCACCGTCACCGGGCGCCCCTGCGACGAGGTTCCCGCTCCCGAGTGTGGCGCTCACTCCTCGCTCAGACGCCGGACCAGTGCACTGTCGTGCCCGTTGGCCTCGAAGTCGGCGAGCACGAGCGCGAGCGCCTCGCGCACCAGGCGCCCCCGATCGACGGCCAGGCCCTGGTTGCGGCGCAGCGTGAGCCGGGCGTGCTCGATGTCGAGGAGCTCGTCGGCGGTGACGTAGACAGTCATCTTCTCGTCGTGCCGAACCCGGCCGCTGGGCTTCTTGTTGGCACCGGCCTCGGGCTCTCCCGGACGGTCGGCCACGGCGCGGACCGGACGCGCAGCGGCCTCCTGCGCGTCGACGGTCTTGCGGAAGAGGTCGTCGGCCGAAGGCAGGCTCACTCGGCGGGCCATCGGGTGAGCACCTCCCTGGCGAGCTGGCGGTAGTGACCGGCGCCGGTCGAGCTCGACGCATAGGCAGTGATCGGCTCGCCGGCGACCGTGGCGTCGGAGAACTTCACGGTCCGGCGGATGACGGTGTGGAAGACCTTGTCGCCCCAGGCCTGCACGAGACGCTCCATCACCTCACGGCTGTGGAGGGTGCGA
Organism: Nocardioides piscis; assembly: GCF_011300215.1. Taxonomy (NCBI): domain Bacteria; kingdom Bacillati; phylum Actinomycetota; class Actinomycetes; order Propionibacteriales; family Nocardioidaceae; genus Nocardioides; species Nocardioides piscis. Next base: position 2,937,458 of record NZ_CP049866.1, on the reverse strand, counting down.
CCGTCGAACATCGTGCCGAGCACGCCGTCGATCTCGAGACCCGGATTGAGTCGTTCGCGCACCTTGTCGATGGTGGTCTTCAGCAGGGCGACTCCGCGGAGCGCGAAGTATTCGCACTCCAGGGGCACGATCACGCCGTCGGAGGCCGTGAGGGCGTTGACGGTCAGCAGGCCCAACGACGGCTGGCAGTCGATCAGGATGACGTCGTAGTCGCTCAGCGCCGGCGCCAGCACCCGCTGCAGGGTCTGCTCGCGCGCGACCTCGTGGACCAGCTGGACCTCGGCGGCCGACAGGTCGATGTTGGACGGCAGGAGGTCCATGCCCGGCACCCCGGTCGGCACCACGACGTCCGCGAGCTCGATGTCACGCTGCATCAGCAGGTTGTAGATCGACAGGTCCATCTCGTGCGGGTTGAGGCCGAGCCCCACCGAGAGCGACCCCTGGGGGTCGAAGTCGACCAGCAGCACCTTGCGGCCGAACTCGGCCAGGGACGCTCCCAGGTTGATCGTCGTGGTGGTCTTGCCGACGCCACCCTTCTGGTTGCACATCGACACCACGCGGGCCCGGGTGCGAGCACCCACCGGGCGCGGTTCGGGGAAGTCGGGCATCGGCCGACCGGTCGGGCCGATCTCCGGGGCGCGCTGGGCCGCCTCGGTGACCGGGCTGGATTCCACGACGGACTCCACGGGGGTCTCCTCAGGACGGGGGAACGGGATGGTCTCGGTGACGCCGGTCGCCGGCTGGGCCGGGGCGCTCGGCTGGGGCGATCTCACCAGGGGCGGCATCTGCGGAGCGCTGCTGCCGGAACCTTGCGGAAATGATGTGGGTCCGCCACTGGTCACTGGACAACTCCTAGATTCGACTGGTCCGATTGCACCACGGACGGGGCGGAAGACTTTGTCGACACGGCGACACTTCTCGGGCAGTTCCGGGCGAGCCTAGGACCCGGGTCGGAAGGTCACAACAGGTGGGGCCAAACCGCACAGGCCGGCGGCGAAATCTGTGCAGGAGCCCCCGCCTGAGTGCACAGGGCACCTCGGACCTGTGCACAAACCTGTGCACTGCGCGGACCGGCCAGTCAGAGCCTGCGCATGGCAGCCGTCGCGAGCACCAGGGCGCCGTACTCGTCGGTGGCGTCGCAGTCCACGACGGCCTCGATCACCCAGTCGTGGTGGCCTTCGGGGTCGTGGATCGTCTGGCGTACGTCGCGGACCCGGGCGGTCTCGTCCTCCTCGCCGCCCACGGGGAGCCCGACGCGTTCGTCCCCGATGTCCAGCATCGAGGGACCGCGGGCATCGGCGTCGGTGAGGACGCTGTCGTGCTCGTCGTAGTAGGCCTCGATCGCCGCGTCCCACACCGACCTGCCCATCACGACCGCGCGCGGAGGGTCCAGCCGGTCCGCCGCGGCCCGCTCGAGCCGGAGGAGTCCGTCCAGGTCGTCGCGCACCACCAGGTCGACACGGGCCCACATCGCGTTGCGGATCATCACCTCGAAGACCCGGCCCTGCCTGCTCAGTGGCCTCGGCGGCGGTGGCGGCTCGTGCGCCACGATCCGACCCGGGACGTGCTCGGGGTCGGCGAGTGCCTCCCACTCGTCGAGCAGTGACGAGTCGGTCTGGCGGATCGTCTCCCCCAGCCAGTCGATGATGTCGTCGAGCTCGGGCGTGTGGTGCGCCTCGGGGACGGTCTGGCGCAGGGTGCGATAGGCGTCGGTGAGATAGCGCAGCACCAGGCCTTCTGAGCGCGCCAGCTGATAGCGGGAGACGAAGTCGGTGAAGCCCATGGCCTGCTCCCACATCTCCCGCACGACCGACTTCGGATCCAGGGCGTCCTCGCGCAACCACGGGTGGGTCTGGCGATAGATCTCATAGACGCCGGTCAGCAGCTCGGACAGGGGCTGCGGCCAGGTGATCTGGTCGAGCAGGGCCATCCGCTCGTCGTAGTCGATCCCGTCGGCCTTCATCTCCTGCACCGCCTCGCCCCGCGCGGCGAACTGCTGGGCCATCAGGATCTGCCGGGGTGCCTCGAGCACCGACTCGACCACCGAGACGATGTCGAGGGTGTAGGTCTCGGCCTCCGGGTCGAGCACGTCGAAGGCCGCGAGTGCGAAGTGGGCCAGGGGCTGGTTGAGGGCGAAGTCGACCGGCAGGTCGACGGTGACGACATAGCGACGCCCGTGCACGTCGGGCTCCTCGAGCCGGGTGACGACCCCGGTGTTGACCAGCGACCGCGTCAACCGCAGCGCCCGGCGAGCCAGTCGCAGCTGCTGCCGGCGGTCCTCGTGGTTGTCGGTGAGGAGCCGGCGCAGGACGGGGAAGGCGTCCTCCTCGCGGGAGAGGACGTTGATCAGCATCGCGTTGTCGACCCGCATCCGTGACGTGAGCTGCTCGGGCACTCCCGCGACCAGCTTGTCGTAGGTCTGCTCGGTCCACACGACTGTGCCCTCGGGTGGCTTCTTCAGCTGTGCCTTGGACTTCCGCTTGGCGTTGGCGCCGGGGGCACTGTTCTTCGCCTCCGCCTTTGCCTTGGCCCGCTCGTTGTCGATGACGTGCTCCGGCGCCTGGACGACGACGTTGCCGGCGACGTCGAAGCCGGCGCGGCCGGCTCGTCCGGCGATCTGCTGGAACTCCCGGGCCCGCAGGACCCGTTGCCGGTTGCCGTCGAACTTGGCGAGCCCGCTGAAGAGCACGGTGCGGATGGGGACGTTGATGCCCACTCCGAGCGTGTCGGTGCCGCAGATGACCGTCAGCAGTCCCGACTGCGCCAGCTGCTCCACCAGCCGGCGATACTTCGGCAGCATCCCTGCGTGGTGGACACCGATCCCGTTGCGGACCATCTTGGACAGCGTCCTGCCGAAGCCGGAGCCGAAGCGGAAGCCGCCGATCCGCTCGGCGATCGCCTCCTTGTCCACCTTCTTCGGGGGCCTGCGCAAGAGGTTTGTCGCGTGCTCGACCGCAGCAGCCTGGGTGAAGTGGACGACATAGACCGGGGCCTGACCGGTGGTGACGAGCTCCTCCAGGGTCTCGTCGAGGTGCTGCAGCGACCAGGTGAACGTCAGCGGCACCGGGCGCTCGGCGTCGGCGACCACGGCCACCTCGCGGCGCGTACGGCGATGCAGGTCCTCGACGAAGAAGGAGACATCGCCCAGGGTGGCCGACATCAGCAGGAACTGCGCGTCGAGCAGCTCCAGCAGCGGCACCTGCCAGGCCCAGCCGCGGTCGGGCTCGGCATAGAAGTGGAACTCGTCCATCACGACGAGCCCCACGTCTGCCGCACGGCCCTCCCGCAGCGCGATGTTGGCCAGGATCTCGGCCGTGCAGCAGATGATCGGTGCCTCGGGGTTCACGGCCGCGTCGCCGGTCAGCATCCCGACGTTGTCGGCGCCGAACACCTCGCACAACGCGAAGAACTTCTCGCTCACCAACGCCTTGATCGGAGCGGTGTAGAAGCTGACCTTGTCACCTGCCAGCGCGGCAGCGTGGGCCCCGATGGCGACCAGCGACTTCCCCGAGCCCGTCGGGGTGGCGAGGATGACGTGGTTGCCGCCGAGCAGCTCGATGACGGCCTCGTCCTGGTGGGGATAGAGCTCGAGGCCCTGCTCCCCCACCCAGGTCGCGAATGCGTCATAGACCTCATCCGCGTCGCCGCGGACCCGGCTCAGGTGGATGGTCATCAGTCCCTCGCTCGTGGGTGTGCCGTGGCGAAGACCTCGCGCAGGTTGTCGACCGTCACCAGGGTGTAGACTTGGGTCGTGGTGACGCTCGCGTGTCCCAGCAGCTCCTGCACGACGCGGACGTCTGCCCCACCGTCGAGGAGGTGGGTCGCGAACGAGTGACGAAGGGTGTGAGGGGAGACGTCGCGCGTGACACCGGCGCGTTCGGCTGTCCGGACCAGGACCGCCCAGGCGCTCTGCCGCGACAGCCGGCCGCCCCTGGAGTTGAGGAACAACGCCCCGGCGGGCGTCTTTGCGGTGGCCAGCTCGGGCCGCGCCCGGGTGAGGTAGGCGGCGACGGCGTCGAGGGCATAGCCCCCGATCGGGACCAGCCGTTCCTTGCTGCCCTTGCCTCGCAGCAGGACGGTCGCGTCGACCGTGTCCACGTCGTCCACGTCGAGCCCGACGGCCTCGGAGATGCGCGCGCCCGTGCCGTAGAGGACCTCCAGCATCGCCCTGTCCCGCAGGGCCAGGGCCGTCCCGGCCACTCCTGCGGCTTCCAGGATCGCCTCGACGTCGGCGAGCGGGAGCGCCTTGGGCAGCCGCTTGGCCGGGGTCGGCGGCTTGACCCCGCTGGCCGGGTCGGCGGCGGCCAGGCCGTCGGCCACGGCGAACTTGTGGAAGCCCCGCACCGCCACCACGGTGCGAGCAGCGGACGTCGCGCTGAGGGCCTGGTGGTCGGCGTCGCCCTCGCGGAGCCGCATCAAGAACCCGGCCACGTGCCCCTCCGTGACGTCGTCGAGCGAGCTCACGTCCTGGCTGGCCAGGAACTCGGCATACCGCCTCAGGTCGCGACGGTAGGAGCTGAGCGTGTTGGCCGCCAGGCCGCGTTCGACGGCCAGGTGGTCGAGATAGGTGCGGATGGCTCGCGTCAGGGCAGCCGTCTCACTCACGTGAGGACGGTATCCACCCCGACTGCCTCGATCCCGACCGCCTCGCCCACAGGGGCGTTGGTGAGCTGGCCCGCGTGCGTGTTGAGCCCGAACGCGAGGCTGTGGTCGTCCGTGCACGCCCGTCGCCAGCCCTTGTCTGCCAGGGCCACTGCATAGGGGAGGGTCACGTTGGTCAGGGCGTATGTCGACGTGTGCGGCACAGCGCCAGGCATGTTGGCCACGCAGTAGAAGATCGACTCGTGCACCTGGTAGGTCGGGTCGGCGTGCGTGGTGGGCCGCGTGTCCTCGAAGCAGCCGCCCTGGTCGACCGAGATGTCCACGAGGACCGAGCCCGGCTTCATCCGGGACACCAGGTCGTTGGAGATCAGGGTCGGCGCCTTCGCGCCGGGGACGAGCACGGCTCCGATGACGAGGTCGGCGTCGAGGCACGCGCGCTCGATCTCGTAGCCGTTGGACGCGATCGTCTGCAGGTGGCCCTGATAGATGCGGTCGGCGGCCCGGAGCTTGTTGATGTCCTTGTCGAGCAGCAGCACCTCGGCGTGCATGCCGAGCGCGATCGCGGCCGCGTTCATCCCCGAGACGCCGGCGCCGATGACGACGACCTTGCCGTGGTAGACCCCGGAGACACCGCCGAGCAGCACACCGCGCCCGCCGCCGCCGCGCATCAGGTGATAGGCGCCCGCCTGGGGGGCCAGCCGCCCGGCGACCTCCGACATCGGATGCAGCAGCGGCAGCGCACCGTCGGGGCTCTGAACGGTCTCATAGGCGATCGCGGTGATCCGGCGCTTGATCAGCTCCTGGGTCAACGCCTTGTCGGCGGCGAGGTGGAGATAGGTGAACAGCACCTGGTCCTCGCGCATGCGCGGGTATTCCTCCTCGATCGGCTCCTTGACCTTGAGGATCAGCTCGCCGGCCTCCCAGACCTCGTCGGCGGTCGCGAGGATGGTCGCTCCGGCGGCCACGAACTCGTCGTCGGTGATGGAGGAACCCAGCCCGGCACCCTCCTCGACCACGACGTCATGCCCATGGAGCGTGAGCTCGTGGACACCCGCCGGCGTGATCGCCACTCGGTATTCGTGGTTCTTGACTTCCTTCGGGACGCCGACCTTCACCTGTTCTCCTGGGGTTTCCTGGGATCGTGTGGCAGTTCGTCGTCGGGATTGCCGAGGCCGAACCGGCTGCGCTGCGTCGTGACGCGGGTCACAGCAGACTGAGGCTAGCGCCCGGGCCACCACCCTCTGACTAGAGGTCGCCCTTTCGCTTGAGCACGTCGTAGGCAAGGACTGCCTGGGCGAGTGGTCCTTGCCGTACGCGACCGTCCAGCACCGCGTCGAGCAGGTCGGCCATCGGGACCCACAACGTCTCCATCTCGGCCTCCTCGTGCTGCATCTCGAAGGCTCCGCGCGAGGCGTGGGACAGCTCTCGCGCCAGGAAGATCTCGTGCACCTCGTTGGTCAGTCCCGCACTCGGGTAGGTGCTCAGGAGCAGGCGCCAGGAGCCGGCCGCCAGCTCTGCCTCCTCCTGCAGCTCGCGCCGCGCGGTCTCGACGGCCGGTTCGTCCCCGGCGTCCCGCAGCCCGGCGGGCAGCTCGACGAAGACGTGGCCCGACGTGTGCCGGTACTGGCGCAGGCACAGCACCCGCTCGTCGGCGTCGACCGCCAGCACGATCACCGCCCCGGGATGGTCCACCGAGATCCGGGCGAACTCGTGCTCGGGATGCCCGGGCCGGGTGATGACGTCCTCGCGGACGACGACGACCCAGTCGTCGCGGTGCAGGACCCGGGTGCGCACCACCGGCCACCTTGCAGGACGGTCCGCGAGCGGCAGCGGGATCTCGTTCATGGCCGTGAGCCTAGGTCGCCGACGGTAGTTAGAGTTTGAACCATGACGCTGTCGAGCCTGACCCAGACCGAAGCTGCCGAACGTGCGCGACTGATCGACGTCCAGCGCTACGACATCGAGGTGGACCTCACCGGACTGCTCAGTGGTGACTCCTTCGACTCCGTCAGCACCATCACGTTCAGCTGCAGCGACCCCGGTGCCACCACGTTCGTCGACTGCGCCGCCGACGTCTCCCACGCATCCCTGAACGGCGTGCCGCTCGACCTGGCCGCTCACGAGAACGGTCGCCTGCCCCTTCCCGGCCTGGCCGCGGACAACGTCCTGGTCGTCTCGGCCTCGACCACCAACACCGCCAGCGGCGAGGGGATCCTGCGCACCGTCGACCCCACCGACGACCTCGTCTATGTGTGGACCAGCCTCGAGCCCGACGAGGCCCGAAGGCTGTGGGCGTGCTTCGACCAGCCCGACCTCAAGGCCCCCCACCGCTTCACGGTCCGCGCTCCGGGGACGTGGAAGGTCACGTCCAACACCGCCCCCGGGAAGATCGAGGAAGTCGACGGCGCAGCGCGCGTGTGGCGCTTCCCCGACACACCTCGCCTCTCGACCTACGTCGTGGTGGTCAACGCAGGTCCCTTCCACGAGGTCCGGCGCCAGCACGACGGCTACGACCTCGGCTTCCTGTGCCGGCAGTCTCTCGTACCGCACCTGGAGCGAGACCTGGACGAGCTGGTGACGCTGACGCGTCAGGGGCTGGCGTTCTTCGGGGAGAAGTTCGGCGTCGCCTTCCCGCAGGAGCGATATGACCAGGTCTTCGTGCCCAACCTGGGTGGCGCGATGGAGAACTGGGGCTGCGTGACGTATGGCGACTCGCAGCTGTTCCGCACTCCCCCGACCCACAACCAGCGCGCCGTGCGCGCCGAGTTCATCCTGCACGAGATGGCGCACATGTGGTTCGGCGACCTCGTGACCATGCGCTGGTGGGACGACCTGTGGCTCAACGAGGCGTTCGCGTCCTGGGCGTCCAACTGGGCGCTCGCCGAGGCGACCGAGTTCACCGACCAGTGGGCGAGCTTCCTGGCGCTCTACAAGCGCACCGCCTATGACATGGACATGGGCCCCGCCCGCCACCCGATCCGCAGCGAGGTCGACGACGTCAGCGGCGCGATGGCCAACTTCGACGCCATCACCTACGTCAAGGGCCAGAGCGTGCTCCACCAGCTCATGGCCTACATCGGCGAGGACGCCTTCGTGGAGGGACTCCGTTCTTACTTCGCCGAGCACGCCTATGGCAACACCGTCCTCGATGACCTGATGTCGGCCTATTCAGCCGCCGCTGGACGTGATCTGACCGAGTGGACGCAGACCTGGCTCGACCGGGCCGGCACCGACGTCATCTCGCTCGAGGGCGCCACCCTGCGCGCCGAGTCCCCGGACGGGGGCGCGCCTCGCCCCCACCGCCTCGACATCGCCTCCTTCGTGGTCGAGCCCGATGGCATGCGCATGGTGGACGTGCACGCTGCCGAGATGCTGGGCGCCTCGGTCGAGGTGGACCTGCCGACGGCCGACCTGCGGCTGCTCAACGCCGGCGACCTGACCTTCGCCGCCGCCCGTCCCGATGCCGGCTCGCTGCGGCTGATGCTCGAGCACCTGGGCGACTTCGCCGCCCCGTTGGACCGCGCGCTCGTGGTCGGCACCATGACCCAGCTCCTCCTCCTGGGCGAGCTCGCACCGCGAGACGTGGCCTCGGCCATCAGCGCCGCGCTGCACACCGAGCGCAACCCGGCGCTGGTCGAGCCCAACCTCTCGGTCGCCCACCTCGTCGCCGACCGCTGGGCACCCCCCTCGGAGTCGCCCGCGCTGCGATCGGCGCTTGCCGACGCTGCCCTGGTCCTGTCGAGCGACGACGTGAACCGACAGCCGGCGCTGCGGACGCTCGCCGCCAACGCGACCACCGACGACCACTGGACCGAGCTCGCCGCAGCGGCGGCGTCGGCCACCGACACCGACCTGGCGTGGCGGATGGCGATCCGTCGGGCGGAGCTGGGACAGCGAGACGACGAGGCGCTGGCGCAGCTGGTCGCAGCGGACCCCGACCCGGATGCGGGCGTCAAGAGGCTCAAGGTGCTGGCAGCCAGCCCGGACGAGGCGGCCAAGGAGGAGGTATGGCGAGCCTTCTTCGTCGACTACAGCGTGCCCGCGAGCCGGGACACCCTCGAGCTCGGCGCCATCTTCTGGCGTCCCGGCCAGGGGCAGCTGCTGGCGGCCTTCGCCCACCGATACCTCGACGAGCTGCGCACCCTCAAGGGCGGGCTGCTCAACCAGGGTGTGGTCATTCGCGCGATGTATCCGCACGCCGTCGGGGACGACGCGTTCCTGACGGCTGCCCAGGTGGCAAGCCAGGACGAGTCGATCAACCAGTACGCCCGCAACCAGCTGGTTGCGCAGTCATTCGTGCTCGGGCAGGTGCACCGCGCGCGCCTGCTCTGATCTCGGGCGTCGCTCAGTCGTTGACGTCGGGCACGTCGACGCGGCGCAGACCGTGCTCGTCGATCGGGATCCGCAGCTCGCGCTGACGGTCGATCGCCGCGGCCACCAGCCCCGCGAACAGCGGGTGCGGGCGGGTGGGACGTGACCGGAGCTCGGGGTGCGCCTGCGTGGCGACGTAGTAGGGATGGACGTCGGCCGGCAGCTCGACGAACTCCACGAGTCCCAGGTCGGGGTTGACGCCGGAGAAGACCATTCCGGCGGCCTCGAGCTCGGCGCGATAGGCGTCGTTGAACTCGTAGCGGTGGCGGTGTCGCTCCTCCACCCGCTCGGCCCCGTAGGCCTTCGACACCACGCTGCCCGGCACCAGGTCGGCGGGCTGCAGTCCCAGGCGCATCGTGCCGCCGAGGTCACCGGCGCCGTCGACGTACTGCTTCTGCTCCTCGATCGTGGATATCACCGGGGCCGCAGTGTCCGCGTCGAACTCGGTCGAGGCCGCCCCCTCGATGCCGGCGACGTTGCGGGCGTACTCGATCACCATGCACTGCAGCCCCAGGCACAGGCCCAGCGTGGGGATGCCGTGGGTGCGGGCATAGGTGAGGGCGCCGAGCTTGCCCTCGATCCCCCGGATCCCGAAGCCACCGGGGACGCACATCGCGTCGACGTCCTGGAGGTGCTTGGCGGCACCCTGAGGGGTCTCGCACTCGTCGGAGGGGACCCAGCGCAGGTGGACCTTGGCCTCGTGGGCGAAGCCGCCGGCACGCAGCGCCTCGGCGACGGACAGGTAGGCGTCCGGCAGGTCGACGTACTTGCCCACCAGTGCGACGGTGACGTCCTCCTGCGGGTGGTGCACGCGGCGCAGCAGGTCGTCCCAGACCGTCCAGTCGACGTCACGGAACGGCAGGTCGAGACGGCGGACGACGTAGGCGTCGAGCCCTTCGCGGTGCAGCACCTTGGGAATGTCGTAGATGGACGGCGCATCCGCGGCGGTGACGACTGCTTCCTCGTCGACGTCGCACATGAGCGAGATCTTGCGCTTGATGCTCTGCGGCAGCTCACGGTCGGCGCGACACACGACGGCGTCGGGCTGGATGCCGATGGAGCGCAGGGCGGCCACGGAGTGCTGGGTCGGCTTGGTCTTGAGCTCACCCGAGGGACCGATGTAGGGCACGAGGGAGACGTGGATGAAGAAGCAGTTGTCGCGTCCGATCTCGTGACGGGTCTGCCGCGCCGCCTCGAGGAAGGGCAGCGACTCGATGTCGCCGACCGTGCCGCCGACCTCGGTGATCACCACGTCGATGTCGGGCCCGCCCATCGCCAGGATGCGGTCCTTGATCTCGTTGGTGATGTGCGGGATCACCTGGACCGTGTCGCCGAGGTAGTCGCCGCGGCGCTCCTTGGCGATGACGGTGGAGTAGACCTGCCCCGTCGTGACGTTGGCGATCTGACCCAGGTCGGTGTCGAGGAAGCGCTCGTAGTGACCGATGTCGAGGTCGGTCTCCGCGCCGTCGTTGGTGACGAACACCTCTCCGTGCTGGAAGGGGTTCATGGTGCCCGGATCGACGTTGAGGTAGGGGTCGAGCTTCTGCATCGTGACCCGCAGTCCGCGTGACTTCAGCAGACTTCCCAGGCTCGAGGCGGTGAGCCCTTTGCCGAGCGAGGAGGCGACGCCTCCGGTGACGAATACGTGCTTGGTCGGCCTGGGGTTCTTCACGGGGTTCTAGCCTACCCCAGCGGGACCGGGCCGTCGGCACCCGACGCACCGAAGGCGCCACCCCGCTCATCGAGCGACCGGGCCAGGGCGAGCACTGCGGTGACTCGACCTGCAGCGACGTCGATGCCGTCGACGGTCGTCACCTCGGCCGAGACCGGCTCACCGCGCAACCGGCCCAGCTGTCCGTCTCCACCGTCGGCGACCGTGCCGGCCACGACCACGCCGGCAGCGGATCGGGCCAGACCGGCGGTCAGTCCGGCGCTGATGGCATCTCCGCCCTCCGCGTCGGGCTCGTCACCGAGCACCAGCAGCACCAGCGGCGCACGCCGCGCGGGGTCACCCTCGGTGGCCACGAGACCGGCACCGCCCAGGCTGTCGAGGATGCCGGCGTGCTTGGCGCTGGGCTCCTCACCTGCAGGTTCGGTGGACGCCACGGCAAGGCCCAGGAGCTGACCGATGCGGTCATAGGTCGTGGCGTCGGCAGCGACCGCATCGCCCTGCTGGGTCATCAGCTGCGCGCCGAGGGTGTCGACGAGAGCCTTCTGGTCGGGAGCGACCATCTGGTCGGTCAGGGCGTAGCGCTTCGTGATGGTCCCACCGGCGCCCTTGACCTGCTCGGCCAGCGCCGTCAGCGTCTCCTCGTTGACACCCGGCATCGTCACGACGGCGACGGCCCGCCCGTCGAGCCTGCCCGCCGTCAGGGTCGGGCCGACCGCGCCGGCGAACCCATCGGCATACGTGCCTGGCGGGGTGCTCGAGGCCTCGACGCTCGCCGCGGGCGACTGGCTGTCGTCGCCCACGTCCGACAGCGGACCGCCGCCCAGGACGATGCCGACGGCCAGCGCCAGGAACACCGCGACGATGGTGGTGAGGTAGTGGCGGAACGTGATCACTCAGAACAGTCCTTGCACATGATCGAGGAGGGTGGACAGCGCGTTGCTCACCGCGGGGGTGGCCGCACCGAGCCACTCCTGACCGACGGGAGTGACGCCGATCGCGGCGCCGAGCGCGACAAGGCCGGCGAGGGTGACGGCCAGCAGGTGACGTGGCCGCACCTGGCCGTCGTAGAGCTGCGGCACCGCCGCGGCATCGACGAGCCTCGGCCCGACCTTGAGCCGGGTGAGATAGGTGCTGGCGAGCCCCGAGCGGCGCCGGTCGAGGAACTCGTCCAACGTGGCGTGCATGCCGACGCCCACGATCAGGCTGGCAGGACCGGCGTCGGCGAGGAGCAGGGCGGCGTCCTCGGCGGTGGCACCCGTCTCGAAGCGGAGCGGCCGCACCCCGGCGCGCGTGAAGCGCTCTGTGACAGCCGCCGGCGCGCCCCGCTCCACGAGCGCGATGACGTCGGTGGCCTTCTTGAGCACGTCGAGGGGAGGCAGGTCGTCATCGGCTGCGCTCGCCACCACGACGTGCGGCTGGAAGCCGGCCTCCTTCAGTGCCGTGGCCCCGTCCTCGACCCCGATCAGGATGGGGTGCTGCTCGCGGATGAACGGCTTGATGGCTTCGAGCTCCTCGGCCCAGTCGTGGCCCCGGACCACCACGACGACCGGCCGGCCCGCCATGGCGGTCGCGGTGGGGGGCACTCCCCTGCCGTGCAGCAGGAGGTCCTGCTCCCGGCGGAGGAACTCGGTGCTGTTGTGGGTGAAGCTCTCCAGCTGGGAGTGCAGACCCGTGCGCGCCGACTCGAGCTCGCGGCGCACGATCTCGAGATCGACCGGCCGTCCCGTGGCGACGCCCTGCTCGCCGACGAAGACCTCGCCCTCGTGGATCCGCACCCGCGAACCGTCCTTGACCCGGCTGAAGACGTCGGGGCCGAGGCCGTCATAGACGCGAACGCCGGCATCGACCAAGACTTGCGGGCCGAGGTTGGGGAAGCGCCCGGAGATCATCGGGGCGCAGTTCAGCACCGCACCGACCCCGCGGTCGACCAGGCTCTGGGCCGTGGCCCGGTCCATGTCGGGGTGGTCGACGACCGCAAAGTCGCCGGGACGGAGACGGGCGAGCAGGTGCGACGTGCGCCGGTCCACGCGGGCCACCCCGGAGATGCCGGGTGCCGCCGGAGCGCGACGCTGTCGCGTGAGCTGGGAGCCAGGGAAGTTCATGTCCGAGCCATGGTGTCAGCCGTCGTCTGCTGATCTCGGCACCTGCGGGTGCGGGCGCGTCGCCGCGCAGGCGGTCCTCAGCCGTGGGCGCGCGCCGGGGCTGCGGTCTCGAGCAGCTCACGAGCGTGCGCGAGAGCGGTGTCGGACTCCTCGAGGCCGGCCAGCATGCGGGAGAGCTCACGCTCGCGCTCGGAGTCGTCGAGGACGGTGAGCCCCGACGTGGTCACGGTGCCGTCGCTGGCCTTGTGCACCACGACGTGACGATCGGCGAAGGCGGCCACCTGGGGCAGGTGCGTGACGACGAGCACCTGCGCATCGCGAGCCAGCCGCGCGAGTCGTCGCCCCACCTCGATCGCCGCCTTGCCGCCCACGCCTGCGTCGACCTCGTCGAAGACGAAGATCGGCACCGGGCTCGTCTCGGCCAGCGCGACCTCGACCGCGAGCATCACCCGCGAGAGCTCGCCTCCGGAAGCACCCTTGTGCAGGGGGCGCGCGTCGGCACCGGTGTTGGCTGCGAGCAGGAGCTCGACGTCGTCCACCCCGTCGGCAGTGGCGCGACACCAGCTGCCCTCGACCTCGAGCGCTCCCGGGGTGAGGGTGTCAGGGCGGTCGATCTCCTGGCGGCGTACGGCGACGCTGACCCGGGCGTGGGGCATCGCCAGCAGTGCGAGCTCTCCGGAGACGACCGAGCCGAGCCGCCGGGCCGCCTTGGTGCGAGCGGCGCTGAGCTTGGCGGCTGCGACACCGAGCTCCGAGCGCAGGCTCTCCTGCTCCGCGCGCAGCCGGTCGATCTGCTCGTCGGTGGTGTCGAGGTCGAGCAGGCGACGCGAGCCGGTCTCGGCCCAGGCCAGGACCTCCTCGATCGTCGAGCCGTACTTGCGCGTCAGGCCCGTCAGGGCGGCCCGGCGATCACTGACCGCCGCCAGCCTGGCCGGGTCGGTCTCCAGGCTGGTGGAGTAGGAAGCCACGTCGGCAGCGAGGTCGGAGAGGAGATAGGTGAGCTCTGCGAGCCGGTCGGCCAGCTCCCCCGCCTGGCGGTCGTGCTCGCGCACGCCTTCCAGGAGGCCACGGGCGGTCGACGTCGCCGACAGCGCATCGGCTGACCCTTGGTCGCTGCTGAGCGCTTCGCGCGCCTGCTCGGCCGCGGTCCGGAGGGTGTCGGCAAACCCGAGACGGGACTCCTCGGCAGCCAGGGCGGCGTCCTCGCCGGGCTCCGGCGACACGGCCTCGATCTCGGTGAGCCCGAACCGGAGCTGGTCGGCCTCTCGTGCGCGTTCCTGCGCACTGCGGACCACCTCGGTCAGCTCGCGTTCGACCTCGACGAGGCGCGAGTGCAGCCGCGTGTAGTCGCCGCTGAGCCGGGCGACGCCGGAGCCCGCGAACCGGTCGAGGGCGTCGAGCTGGGCAGCCGGGCGGAGCAGCCGGTGCTGGTCGGACTGGCCGTGCACGGCGACCAGGGGCTCGGCGATGCCGGCGAGCGCGGAGACCGGCACGCTGGCGCCGCCCACCCAGGCTCGTGAGCGGCCCTCAGCGGCGATGTTGCGGGCCAGGACGACCCGGCCGTCCTCGACCTCCCCGCCGACGTCCTCGACGGCTCGCACGACGTCGGGGAGCCCGGCAGCTGCGATGACGCCCTCGACCCGCGCGTGGGCCGCTCCTGTGCGTACGGCGCCGGAGTCGGCCCGGCCGCCGAGCAGCAGGCCCAGCGCCGTGACGACCATCGTCTTGCCCGCCCCGGTCTCGCCGGTGATCGCGGTCAGGCCGGGGCCGAGCTGCAGGGTGGAGGAGTCGATGACGCCCAGGGACCGGATCCGGATCTCCTCAAGCATCCTGACCCTCCTCGCGCCGGCGGCGCTCCGAGGCGCCTCGCCACCCCTCGACGGGGAGATCGAACTTGGCGACCAGGCGATCGGTGAAGGGCGCCTGGTGGAGCCGCACGAGCGGCACTGGGCGCGCACCCCGGCGAACCTCGATCCGGGCGCCGGGCGGCAGGTCCACGCTGCGCCGGCCGTCGCACCACAGGACGCCGCTCCCCTCGGTGTTGGCCAGCACCTCGACAGCCAGGACGCTGGTCGGCGCCACGACCATCGGTCGCGCGAACAACGCGTGGGCACTGATCGGCACCATCAGCAGGGCCTCGACCCCCGGCCACACCACCGGTCCCCCGGCGCTGAAGTTGTAGGCGGTCGAGCCCGTCGGCGTGGCGCACACGACTCCGTCGCACCCCCACCTCGACAGCGGGCGATCATCGATCTCCACCACCACCTCGAGCATCCGCTCGCGGGCAGCCTTCTCCACGCTCGCCTCGTTGAGCGCGAAGGTGGTCCAGACGACCTCCTTGTCGCGCAGCACGGTCACGTCGATCGTGAGACGGTCCTCGGTGACGTAGCGGCGCTCCACGATCGCCTCGATCGTGCTGGCGAGGTCTTCCTGCTCCGCCTCCGCCAGGAACCCGACGTGCCCGAGGTTGACGCCCAGCAGGGGGGTGCCGCTCGCGTGGGTCAGCTCGGCTGCACGCAGGATCGACCCGTCCCCACCGATGACCAGCGCGAGCTCGCAGCCGTCACCCGGCTCGGACTCGCCGTCCACGGTCTCGACCCAGCCACCGCTCACCGCGTCCTCGGACGCCTCGAGCTGCAGGTCGTCGGCCTCAGCCGCAAGCAGGCGTACGCCGATGCCGCGCTCCTGCAACGCCCGGGCACAGTCACGAGCGACCGCGCGCGCGGTGGCACGACCGGTGTGGGCCAGGAGCAGCACCCGCCGGGGCTTGTCGACACGTTCACGGCCCTGCGCGGAGTCGGTCACGGGTCCACCCTCTCACCCACCACCCCCAGCATGGCGCTGCGCTCGACCTCCGCGCGGACGTCGGCGGCGTCGATGCTCGCCGGTCCGCGGCGGAGCAGGAGGAAGAACTCGACGTTGCCGGACGGGCCGGGCAGTGGGCTGGTGGTGACCGCGACGGCCCCCCAACCGCGTCCAGCCGCAGCTTCGGCGACGTCGGTGACAGCCTCGGCGCGCAGGGCGAGGTCTCGGACCACGCCGCCCTTGCCGACCCGTTCCTTGCCCACCTCGAACTGCGGCTTGACCATCAGCGCCAACGCGCCGTCCGGCGACACCACCGCGAGGAGGGCGTCGAGGACCAGTCGCAGTGAGATGAAGGAAAGGTCGCCCACCACGACGTCGACAGGCTCGCCGATCACCTCGAGGGTCAGGTCGCGGATGTTGGTGCGGTCGTGGACGACGACGCGCTCGTCACTGCGCAGCGACCAGGCCAGCTGTCCGTAGCCCACGTCCACGGCGACGACCTCGCGGGCCCCCGAGCGGAGCAGGACGTCGGTGAAGCCTCCGGTCGAAGCACCCGCGTCCAGGCACCGAAGGCCGGCGACCGTCAGGCCGTGCTCGCCGAACGCAGCCAGGGCGCCGGCCAGCTTGTGGCCGCCGCGGGACACGTAGTCCTCGCGGTCGGGGTCCTGTTGCACCACGATCGCCACGTCGGTGGTGACGGCGGTCGCTGCCTTGGTCGCAACCGCGCCGGACACCTTGACCCGGCCCTGGCCGATCAGCTCGCTGGCGTGGTCGCGAGACCGCGCGAGCCCGCGGCGCACCAGCTCGGCATCCAGCCGCAGTCGACGAGGCGGCACGAAGGCCTCAGCCGTGGCGAGGGTCGAGCGCCCGGCGCAGGCGCTCGTGGGCCTGCTCGAAGACCGCGACGTGCTCGTGCACCGGTCGGTCGGCCAGGCCCTGCATCGACGCGAGCACGTCGTCCACCGCCGACCCGCCGCTCCGGTCTCCGGAGGCTGGCAGCGGACGGTGGTGGGCGGGCTGCTTGGAAAGGCGGTCAGCCAGCTCCTGGACCAGCCCACCGGGGGGCGCGTCGTGCTCACTCATGCAGGCGAGGCTACCTTCGCTGCCCGCCGTCCGGGGCCACTGGCGGATGCAGTTTGGTGACATCGATCACCGGCTTCCCGTCGTCGAGCGCCGTCCACCCGGCGGTGGCGACCACACGCCACCAGTCAGCGGGGCTCCCGTGCCCCGACACGTCGACGCCGCCTCCCTCCAACCTCGCTGTCCAACCCCCCAGGTGCACGGCGCTGCCGTCGCGTTCGGGAACCGGGTGCGCCTCGAAGAGCCCTGCGAGGTCAGGCGCGATGAAGTCGGGCCGCAGGGGCGCCTGCGCCGATACCAGCTCGCTCAGACCTGTCACCCCCGTCAGCACCAGCATCGAGTCGATGCCGGCTGCACGCGCGCCCTCGATGTCGGTGTCGAGCCGGTCGCCCACCATGAGCGGCCGCTCGCCGCCGACCCTGCGGATGGTCTCGTCCATCAGCGGGCGAGCGGGCTTTCCGGCAACGGTCGGTTCGACACCTGCGAAATCGGCGATCGTCCGGACGAGCACACCATGGCCGGGCGCGAGCCCGTAGGCCGTCGGGATGGTGAGGTCGGTGTTGCTGGCGACGTAGGGCAGCCCGTCCCGGACCATCGTCGCCGCTCGCATGACGTCCTTCCACAGCACGTCAGGGCCATATCCACTCACGACCGCCACGGCACCCTGCGGTTCCTCCGCCACCACCAGGCCCTCGGCAAGCAGCGCGGCCTCGAGACCGGGCCCACCGAGGAGCCACACCGCTGCGCCGTCGCCGAAACGGTCCCTGAGCAGCCGCGCCGCCGCCTGTGCGGACGTCACCACGTCGTCGGATGTCGCAGCAACGCCGAGCTTCACGAGCTTGGCCGCGACCTGTTCGGGAGAGCGCGACGCATTGTTGGTGACGAATGCGACGTGCGCGCCGGTGTCCCGCACCTGTCGCACCCGGTCCGAGACGCCCGCGACGGACTCGCCGCCGACGTAGACGACACCGTCCAGATCGAACATCACCAGGTCGTAGCTCCCGAGCAGCGGAGCCGCAGACGACTTGAGCACCTTCACCCTCCTCCTCGACGGCCACCGGCCGACACCTACGATGAGCCGATGGACCTCGCGCCCGCGGCCTCAGCTGCACCCGTCGCGAAACCGCTACGACTGGAACCGTTCCGAGCCAAGCTGCTGGCTCCGGCTCGAGTCGGAGATCCGACGTCAGCCCGGGCGTTCGCGCGACCCTATCGCGCAGTGTCGGCGCGGCTGCAGGACTGGGAGGCCGACGGACGGCTGACCCACATGAGCACCGAGGCCGTCTATGTCCACGAGTACACGGTGGGCGGCCTGACGGTCCGCGGACTCGTCGGCTCCCTGTCGCTCGCCAACCGCTCGGACCGCGCCGGGGATCGCGCAATCTGGCCGCACGAAGGCATTCATCCGGTCCAGGTGGGCGAGCTCGGCAAGCGCATGTACGAGATGGCGATGAACCCCGCCCCCATTCTGCTCGTCCACGAGGGCCCACCCGAGGTCCGGGCCCTGCTGCAGGCGGTCGTGGCCGCTCCCCCGGACGTGGCCTACCTCGATCGGGCAGGACAGCAGCAACGGATCTGGTCGATCACGCGTCGCGACCTTCTCGAGTCGATCAATCTCGGGCTGCAGGACAGCGACGCCCTGGTTGCGGACGGGCACCACCGCTATGCCGCCTACCTCCGCCTCCAGGAGGAGCACCCAGGCACCCCCTGGGACTGGGGGCTGGCCATGCTCGTCGACCAGCTCGACACCCCGCTGTTCCTGGGCGCCATCCACCGCAGCATGGGTGGCGTCACCTTCGCCGCAGCAAGAGCGGCCGCTCTGGCTGCCGGGGCGCAGGTGCAGACCCTGCCACGCCAGGTGGCCGTCCAGGAGCTTGCACCAGAGACCATCGTGCTGGCCGACGGGGCCTCGTGGGCGGTCCTGACACCGCCGCCAGGAAGCGGACTGGCCCAGGTCGAGTGGTTGCACAACGTGCTGCTGCCCAGACTGCCGCTGCCTCCCAGTGCCATCGCCTACCACCACACCGCCGACGAGGCCCTCCAGCGGGCCGACGCCCACACGGTGGCGGTGCTGCTGCCTGCGCTGGACTTCGCGGCGGTGCGCGATCTCGTCCACGCCGGCCGTCTCCTGCCCGAGAAGGCGACCTCCTTCCAGCCCAAGCCCAGCCTGGGCGTGCTCATGCGCTCGCTGCTCGACGAACCCGTCGCGCCGAGCTGACCTCGATGTCGAAGCGCGACGCCCGCCCCGCGGGCGTCGCGAAGAACCGCCTGCGCACCGCTCCCTCGATCTCGACCAGGTCTCCCCTCTGCCACCCGCGCACCGTCTTGCGGACCCGAGACGTCCAGGCCGTGCAGTCCAGCGTGTCGACGCGCTGGCCGGACCCATGACCCGCAGGTCGGTCCACGATCACCCGGAACGACGCGATGACGTCGCCGCTGGGCAGCTCCGACTCGACGGGCGGATCACCCAGCCGACCCACGAGCTGCAGACGGTTGACGTTGACGACCCGATCCCGGGTCACTGCTCGTGCAGCCATTGCACATCACCTCCGGGCATGACCCAACCCCCGAGTGCCCACAAGACCGACCGAGATCCCCAGGACCTGTGGATCAGCCATCGGGTCGCTCGCCTGTGAACGGATTGCGGTCCCGGCCGGCCGACAAGGCAGAAAAGGAAATGCAAAAAGAGGGGCCACAATGTGGCCCCTCTTTCGCAATTTATGTCCGGCGGCGTCCTACTCTCCCACAGCCTCTCGGCTGCAGTACCATCGGCGCTGAAAGGCTTAACTTCCGGGTTCGGTATGGGACCGGGTGTTTCCCTTTCGCTATGGCCGCCGTAACTCTGGCGGAACACACGCACCCACCACTGTGGGGGTGTTCCAAGCATGGTTGAAACTCAATTGTTCAGTTGTGTTCACTCAAACCAGCCACTCCCAATTGGGGTGTGTTGGTTGGGAACTGCATGTGGACGCGAATGATGGTGCAGGTGTTGATGCGCGGGTGCCGTACGGGTTCGATCATGGTAATTGGTTTTGTACGGTGTTGGGACAAGCCCTCGGCCTATTAGTACCGGTCGGCTGGGCATTGCTGCTGTACACCTCCGGCCTATCAACCCCATGTTCTGTGGGGGGCCTTACCCAGTTACCTGGTGGGAAACCTCATCTTGAAACGTGCTTCCCGCTTAGATGCATTCAGCGGTTATCACTTCCGAACGTAGCCAACCAGCCGTGCCCCTGGCGGGACAACTGGCACACCAGAGGTTCGTCCATCCCGGTCCTCTCGTACTAGGGACAGCCTTTCTCAAGTTTCCTGCGCGCGCGGCGGATAGG
Source organism: Nocardioides piscis (assembly GCF_011300215.1). NCBI lineage: Bacteria > Bacillati > Actinomycetota > Actinomycetes > Propionibacteriales > Nocardioidaceae > Nocardioides > Nocardioides piscis. The sequence continues at coordinate 2,917,497 of NZ_CP049866.1, read as the reverse complement.
GACCGAACTGTCTCACGACGTTCTAAACCCAGCTCGCGTGCCGCTTTAATGGGCGAACAGCCCAACCCTTGGGACCTACTCCAGCCCCAGGATGCGACGAGCCGACATCGAGGTGCCAAACCATCCCGTCGATATGGACTCTTGGGGAAGATCAGCCTGTTATCCCCGGGGTACCTTTTATCCGTTGAGCGACCACGCTTCCACATGCCGTGGCCGGATCACTAGTTCCGACTTTCGTCCCTGCTCGACATGTCTGTCTCACAGTCAAGCTCCCTTGTGCACTTACACTCAAAACCTGATTGCCAACCAGGCTGAGGGAACCTTTGAGCGCCTCCGTTACATTTTAGGAGGCAACCGCCCCAGTTAAACTACCCATCAGGCACTGTCCCTGATCCGGATTACGGACCTAGGTTAGACATCTAATACTACTAGAGTGGTATTTCAACGATGACTCCACAACCACTGGCGTGGCCGCTTCACAGTCTCCCACCTATCCTACACAAGCAGTACCAAACACCAATACCAAACTATAGTAAAGGTCCCGGGGTCTTTCCGTCCTGCCGCGCGTAACGAGCATCTTTACTCGTAGTGCAATTTCGCCGAGTCCATGGTTGAGACAGCGCCCAAGTCGTTACTCCATTCGTGCAGGTCGGAACTTACCCGACAAGGAATTTCGCTACCTTAGGATGGTTATAGTTACCACCGCCGTTTACTGGGGCTTAAATTCTGAGCTTCGCACTTACGTGCTAACCCGTCCTCTTAACCTTCCAGCACCGGGCAGGAGTCAGTCCGTATACATCGTCTTACAACTTCGCACGGACCTGTGTTTTTAGTAAACAGTCGCTTGGGCCTGGTCTCTGCGGCCCTTCACGCTTCCCCCAGCAAGTGGGTTCACGCTCCGGGCCCCCCTTCTCCCGAAGTTACGGGGGCATTTTGCCGAGTTCCTTAACCATGGTTCTCTCGATCGCCTTAGTATTCTCTACCTGATCACCTGAGTCGGTTTGGGGTACGGGCGGCGCATAGCTCGCTAGAGGTTTTTCTCGACAGCATAGGATCACCCACTTCGCCTAACGGCTCCGCATCACGTCTCAGACATGTACCTGGCGGATTTGCCTACCAGGAGTCCTACACGCTTGCCCACAGACAACCATCGCTGTGGTTGGGCTACCTTCCTGTGTCACCCCATCGCTTGACTACTACCAGATCGGGTCCCACGCTCCGCTCGAACGCCTCGCCCCGAAGGGTCCGGTCACTCGAGTTTCGGGTGGTTAGCATCACCAGCCTCGTCATGGGCGCTACTTTGCCGGTACGGGAATATCAACCCGTTGTCCATCGACTACGCCTGTCGGCCTCGCCTTAGGTCCCGACTTACCCAGGGCAGATTAGCTTGACCCTGGAACCCTTGATCATTCGGCGGACATGTTTCTCACATGTCATTCGCTACTCATGCCTGCATTCTCACTCGTGTGGCCTCCACACCTGGATCACTCCGGCGCTTCACTGCCCACACGACGCTCCCCTACCCATCCAGCGCACTGAACACAGATCAAGTCCATGCTGGTGTATTCGCTGAATGCCATAGCTTCGGCGGATGACTTGAGCCCCGCTACATTGTCGGCGCGGAATCACTTGACCAGTGAGCTATTACGCACTCTTTCAAGGGTGGCTGCTTCCAAGCCAACCTCCTGGTTGTCACTGCGACTCCACATCCTTTTCCACTTAGTCACCGCTTAGGGGCCTTAGCTGATGGTCTGGGCTGTTTCCCTCTCGACTACGGAGCTTATCCCCCGCAGTCTCACTGCTGCGCTCTCACTTACCGGCATTCGGAGTTTGGCTAACGTCAGTAACCTGGTCGGGCCCATTAGCTATCCAGTGCTCTACCTCCGGCAAGAAACACACAACGCTGCACCTAAATGCATTTCGGGGAGAACCAGCTATCACGAAGTTTGATTGGCCTTTCACCCCTATCCACAGGTCATCCCCTCAGTTTTCAACCTAAGTGGGTTCGGTCCTCCACGTCGTCTTACCGACGCTTCAACCTGCCCATGGATAGATCACTTCGCTTCGGGTCTTGAGCGCGCTACTGAATCGCCCTATTCGGACTCGCTTTCGCTACGGCTTCCCCACACGGGTTAACCTCGCAACACACCGCAAACTCGCAGGCTCATTCTTCAAAAGGCACGCCGTCACAAGCCACAAGGACTCGCTCCGACGGATTGTAGGCACACGGTTTCAGGTACTATTTCACTCCCCGCCAGGGGTACTTTTCACCTTTCCCTCACGGTACTTGTCCGCTATCGGTCATCAAGGAGTATTTAGGCTTAACGGGTGGTCCCGCCAGATTCACACGGAATTTCAGGGGTTCCGTGTTACTTGGGGTACTGCTCCAGAGCCAGCACGATACGTCTACAGGGCTATCACCCGCTACGGCGCCACTTTCCAATGGGCTTCGACTTCGGTACTGGTTTCTTACTCTGCTCCACGCCGGCAGACATGG